>DKAS01000166.1 GCA_002448875.1 Proteobacteria bacterium UBA6920
GGTTGCGGACCACCCGCAGCACGGATGCGAACAGCTGAGTGATGCCCTTGCCCATGAAAGCGGTGATCGGCACCACCGTGATACCCAGCCGGCTCTGCAGTTTGCTGATATTGATATGAATGCCCTTGGCGCGCGCCTGATCCATCATGTTCAGGGCAATGACCAGCGGTCGGCCCAGCTGCGCCAGCTCCAGAGTCAACTCCAGATGACTGCGCAGGGCGGTGGCGTCAACCACCTGGATCAGGGCATCCGGCGGCTTGAACGGCGCCGGCGGCAGGGCGTCCTCATGGGCGGCCACCGCCGGCCGCAGGTTGCCCCACAGCAGGTAGCGCAGTGTCGCCGATTGTGCGGCGGGAAGATCGTGCAGGCTGGATACCGCCGGCAGGTGAACCAGGTCGATTTCGTTCAGATCGACGCGCACCTGGCATTCATCATAGGGCAGGTCGGTGCCGGTCAGTTCGCCGCTGCGCACACAGGTGCTGGCCACGGTGTGGAACAGGGTGCTGGTGCCGCTCTTGGGCATGCCAAGAATGGCAACCCGCAAGCGGTTCGAACCGCGAAACAATTTCACGGGAAAGGCGACGTTTTGCGCCTTGGTTTTTGCCGATTTCAACGTGCTGGCCTGCGACGGATGCCTGGTCAATGATACCGCGCCGTGGCGCAAACCCCAATCCCGATCTCCTTATACATCGGCGTCCGCCGCTGTCGCCAGTAAATTGCGCCCCGGAATGGTACGGCAATATAAATGGGGAAATAGCCGGCGCCAGGAAAGCCCCCGGCGCGGAGTGCCGGGTGGCCCGGGTGAGTTTAACGCGCATACCGAAGGCGGTATAATCCCGTAGCGCGGGTGGGGCGCCGACGCCGCCACCTCCGAGCTTACCCCGGGCGGCCACGGAGGTGTGACCGGCCGCCCCCCGAGAGTCGTAGACTGGCGGTGACTATGACACGTATTTCCAAGCAAGAGGTTTCCCCACAGGAAACCCGCATCTCCGACCAGCCCGAAGCTCTGGCGCAGGCGCTGATGGATAATCTGTACTATGTGCTGGGACGGATTCCCCGCACCGCTACCCTCAATGACTGGTATCTTGCCCTGGCTTACACGGTGCGAGATCGAATACTGCATCGCTGGATGAGCACCATCGAATGCTACATGTCGCAAAAGGTCAAGTCGGTCAGTTATTTATCCGCTGAATTTCTCATGGGACCGCAGTTGGGTAATAATCTGCTCAATCTCGGGATCTTCGCTCCGGTCAGGGAGGCGGTGCACAGCCTGGGCCTGGACCTGGACGAACTGCTGCGTCAGGAGGAGGAACCGGGTCTGGGCAACGGCGGCCTGGGTCGTTTGGCCGCCTGCATTCTCGATTCTTGCGCCAGTCGGCAGATTCTCGCCGTGGGTTACGGCATTCGTTATGAGTTTGGCATCTTCGACCAGGAGATTCGCGACGGCTGGCAGGTAGAAGTGACCGACAAATGGCTGCGCCTGGGCAACCCCTGGGAAATCCACCGGCCGGAGATCAGCTACCCGGTGAATTTCGGCGGGCACACCAGCAGTGAGCGTGACAGCGAGGGCCGGCTGCGGGTGCGCTGGCGGCCGGAGCATGTGGTGCGTGGCGTCGCCTATGACATGCCGGTGGCCGGCTACCAGGTCAATACCGTGAATCTGCTGCGCCTGTGGAAGTCGGAGGCGCCGGAATCATTTGATTTTCAGGCGTTCAATGCCGGGCAGTATTATCGCGCCGTCGAGCAGAAGATGAACGCGGAAAACATATCCAAGGTGCTGTATCCCAACGATGAGTCGGAACAGGGCAGGTCTCTGCGCTTGCAGCAGCAGTATTTTTTCGTGTCCTGTTCGCTGCAGGACATGATGCGCGTACACCTGTCGCGCGGCAATGGCGCCGAATCCTTTCATGAGTTTTTTGCCGTGCAGCTCAATGATACCCATCCGGCAATCGCCGTTGCGGAATTGATGCGCATTCTGCTCGACGAGCAGAGTCTTGCCTGGGACCGTGCCTGGCAAACCACGCGTCTGACCATGGCGTATACCAACCACACACTGTTGCCGGAAGCCCTGGAAAAATGGCCTTTGCCCCTGTTCGCCGCGTTGCTGCCGCGCTTGCTGGAAATAATCTACGAGATCAATCAGCGTTTTCTTGACGAGGTACGCAACAGCTTTTCCGGCGATGCGCACTTGATACGCCGGTTGTCGATTATCGACGAGACCGGTTCGCGTTACGTGCGTATGGCCAATCTGGCCTGTATCGGCAGTCACAGCGTCAATGGCGTGGCGCAACTGCATTCCGACTTGCTCAAACAGGATGTGCTGCGCGACTTTCACATCTTGTTTCCCGGCAAGCTGCGCAACGTCACCAATGGGGTGACGCCACGGCGCTTTGTCGCCCTGGCCAATCCCGGTCTCGCCGATTTGCTGCGGCAGACCATAGGAGAGCGCTGGCTGGTCGACATGGCGGGGGAAATAGGCAAACTGGAAACCTATGCCGAACAGTGCGCTTTTCGCGACAGTTGGCGCAAAATCAAACTGGCGAACAAGGCACGCCTGGCCACCTTGATCCAGGAACGCGCCGGCGTTACCGTGGATCCAGCGTCGCTGTTCGATATCCAGGTCAAGCGTATTCATGAGTACAAACGGCAGCACCTGAACGCCCTGCATGTGGTGACCCTGTACAATCGCCTGAAAAACAATCCCCACCTGGATCTGCCGCCGCGTACGGTGATCTTCGGCGGCAAGGCGGCGCCCGCCTACGGCATGGCCAAACTGATCATCAAACTGATCAATTCCATCGCCAGCGTGGTCAACAATGACCGGTCCCTGGACAACCGTCTGAAAGTGGTATATCTGGCGGATTTCAACGTGAAAAACGCCCAGGAAGTCTATCCCGCCGCCGATTTATCCGAGCAGATTTCCACCGCCGGCAAGGAAGCCTCGGGCACCGGCAACATGAA
>DKAS01000053.1 GCA_002448875.1 Proteobacteria bacterium UBA6920
ACTTTACCGTCGAGTACAACAGTGGCGGGGTCAGCGACAACCGCAATGCCCTGTTGCTGGATCAATTACGTTCCGTCGAAACCATGCTCGATGGCAGCGCCAACCTGGCCGAGTCCTACAGTCGCATGGTCGGCCGGGTGGGTTCAGAGGCACGCGAAGCGCAACTGAATGCGCAGACCCAGACGGCGATGCTCAGCCAGGCGCAGAACCAGAAACAGGAGATATCCGGCGTCAATCTCGACGAGGAAGCGGCCAATCTTGTTCGGTTTCAGCAGGCCTATCAGGCGGCGGCGCAGGTGATCAGTGTATCCAAGACCATGTTCGATTCCCTGATCATGGCGTTCAGATAAGGAATGAGGTAGCGGCGATGAGAATATCCACTTCGGGTTTTTTCCAGATGGCTTTGAGCCAGATGCTGAATAAACAGCGGGATCTAAGCATTACCCAGCAGCAGCTCGCCTCCGGCAACAGACTGTTGTCGCCGTCGGACGATCCGCCAGCGGCGGCGCAGCGCATTCGCCTGGATAATCAAATCAACGCCTACAGTCAGTATCAGCGCAACATCGATCATGCCCAGTCCCGGCTGGTGCAGTCCGAGTCGGTGCTGGGCAGCGCCATCGGCTACTTGCAACGGGTGCGTGAACTGGCGATTCAGGGCATGAATGACAGTCTCAGCGCGCAGCAACGCGCATCCATCGCCTTCGAAGTGGATGGGCTGCTGCAGGAATCCATGGCGCTGGCTAACGGCACCGATGCCGCGGGCGAATTTCTCTACAGTGGATTTCAGGGCAAGACCACGCCTGTGGTGCAGACTGCCCCCGGCGTGTTCAGCTATGCCGGCGATGACGGCGAGCGTAGTCTGCGCATCGACGATTCAAGCTATGTGCAGACCAACGATGGCGGCGCTGATGTATTCTTCAAAGTGCCTGCGGCGGCCGGCGGCCAGCAGGACATCTTTACCACTATTTATACCGTGGCGAACAATTTGCGCGCGAACGCCCCCAGCAGCGTATCGCTAACCGATCTGGACAACGCCATCGGTCATTTGAGTTCCAAACAGGCGGAGATCGGCGCCCGCCTCAACGTGCTCGATAACGCCACCGATCTCAACGGTTCAGTGGCTGCGCGCCTGACCGTCGATATATCCAAGATACAGGATCTGGACTATGCTGAGGCGGTTACTCGCTTCACCGCGCAGTCTACGGCGCTGGAAGCTTCGCAAAAGGCGTTTTTGCAAATCCAGGATTTGTCGCTGTTCAAGTATTTGTAATTCACATCCCCTTAAGTTGCCGGAGACTGGAATTCGCCCGTCGTTAAGCGTCGTGACGGGCGTATTTTTTATCAGACAGAATGTCAAACAATGTCAGCACTCTTGACCGGAAGCAGGCGTGCATGCATCACGAAAACCGCAAGCCTGTAACAATGGTTCACGTTTCTTAAACGTAACGGCGAACAAGCCAGCGCGGAATCCTTCATTGCAATCAATCACTTGCCATGAATGTTAAAAGCTGAATCTTAAGGGCCTGCTTAAAGAATCAGTCAGCAGTGGACGCAAACTTCAGCGGGAGCGGTGAATACATACCCATGTATATCCGCTAAGTACAAATTGACCGCATACATTCTCAATTGAAGAAGCTGCGGTCACTATGCAGGAGTAGCCATCATGGCACTGACTATCAACACCAATGTAATGTCCATCACCGCGCAACGTCACGTCAGCGGTACCAACCGCGGCCTGGCCACCGCCATGGAACGTCTGTCTTCCGGTATGCGCATCAACAGCGCCAAGGATGACGCGGCCGGTCTGGCGATCGCCGAACGCATGACCGCACAAATCCGTGGTCTGACCGTGGGCGTGCGCAACGGCGCCGATGGTATTTCACTGGCGCAGACCGCTGAAGGCGCGCTGGGCACCATGACCGAAGCGCTGCAGCGCATGCGCGAACTGGCGGTACAGTCCGTTAACGCCAGCAACAGCAGCACCGATCGCACCAGTCTGGACACCGAGTTCCAGGCGCTGAACACGGAAGTGAACAACATCGCCAGCCGCGTTACTTTCAACGGTCTGTCGATCCTGGCCGGCGGCGCCGGCACCCAGGATTTCCAGATCGGTGCCAACGTCGGCGACACCATCTCCGTGACCACCACCGACCGCAGTGCTGTTGCGCCCAACGGTGATATCACTTCAGTAGCCAATGCCAACACGGCCATCGGTGCCATCGACGGCGTGCTTGACACCCTCAACGGTGACCGCGCGGCACTGGGCGCGGCCATGAGCCAGATCGAGAACGCGCTGTCAGCGCAGGAAGCCACGCTGTCGAATACCACGGCGGCTCGCGGTCGTATCATGGACGCGGACTTCGCGGCGGAAACCGCCAGCATGACGCGTAACCAGATCCTGCAACAGGCTGGCATCAGCATGATCGCGCAGGCCAATATGGCTCCGCAGAACGTGCTGGCTTTGCTCAAGTAAGCTGAACGGGCGGTCCCGGCAGCCGCCGGGGCCGTCCTTCACATTGCCAGGTGGAGGTTGTCATGAACGTCGATACGGCACTGAAAACAGATTTCTCTTTTAACACCGCAAGGTCGCAGAAGATGGAACAGTCTGCGTCCTTGACGCAGGTAAGTAATTCGCCCAGCGAAAAGCCGCAAGCGCAAGCCAGGAGCGAAGTGGATATGCAGGCGCTGCAGCAGGCGGCGCAGGAAGTAAGCAAAGTGGTGGAAAGGACGCCGCATAGCCTGCAATTTTCCGTCGATAAAGACAGCGGCAAGCCGGTGGTCACTGTCATCGATCGCAATACCAACGAAGTCATTACCCAGATCCCGTCCGAGGAAATGTTGGAAATTTCCAAGCATCTGGACCAGATGACGGGTTTGCTGCTGAAAACAGAGGCATGATTCCATGATCAGCTCGCCAGGCGTGGGTTCCGGACTCGATGTCAATTCCATCATCACCCAGTTGATGAACATCGAGCGCAAGCCGCTCAACGACCTGCAGCAACGCAAGACCGATTATCAGGCGCAGATCAGTGCCTACGGGCGTTTGAAAAACGCGATGGCTGAGTTGCAGGACAGTCTTCAGTCCTTGCGGTCCCAGGTTAATTTCAATGCCCATACCGCTGTTTCCTCCGATCCGGCGGTATTTACCGCCAGCGCCAGCGGCACGGCGCCGGTCACCAGCTATGATATTGAAGTTATCGCCAGGGCCAGCAACCACAAGCTGGCCAGCGCTGGATTTGCCGACAGCGCGGCGACGGTGGGGCAGGGCACATTGACCATCAGCGTCGGTGGCAGCAGTTTCGATGTTCCGGTGAACGACAGCAACGACACCCTGGGTGGAATCAGCAATGCGATAAACAATGCCACCGGCAACAGCATCGTCAAGGCCTCCATCGTCAATGTCGATGATGGAGCAGGCGGCACGATCGCCAAACTGGTGTTGACCGCCCAGCAGGGCGGCGACAATAACACCATCAGCGTAGCCGTAGACGACAGCGACGGCGGCCACACGGATAACACTGGCCTTTCCCAGCTGGCATACAATGGCGGCACGCAGAATCTCAGCCAGATCGCTGAAGCAAAAAGCGCCCAGATCAAGGTCGATACCATGCTGGTGCGCAGCAACAGCAATGTTTTCACCGGCAGCATTCCCGGCGTAACTCTGACCATAGGCGAGGAAGACCCGGGCGTAATTCATACCCTGAGCGTGGGTAATGATGACCAGGCAACCCGCGACAATATCAACAAGTTTATTGACTCGTTCAATAAACTGCGCACCACGATCAACGATCTGCAGGCCAAGGATTTGCAGGCCGACAATACCTTGCGCTATCTGGAAAGCAAGCTGCACGATGTATTGAGCACGCCGGCCACCGGCAATGGCGGCAATCTGGACTATCTCAGTCAGATCGGTATCCTGGTGCAGAAGGACGGCAGCCTGCGCCTGGAAAAACCAGCCAGCCTGGATGCAGCTTTGCAGGCGGATCCGGACAACGTTGCCAAGCTGTTCAACGCGGATGGCAGTGGCTTTGCGCAACGATTCTACTCGCTCACCGACAGCTACCTGGCCGTGGACGGATTGATTAAAGACCGCACCGACGGTATCGATGCCCGCATCGACAGCCTGGAAAAGCGCATGAACAATCTTGAATTTCGCCTGCAGCAGACCCAGCAGCGCTACCAGGCGCAGTTCACCGCGCTGGATACCCTGATTGGCCAGATGAATTCCACCAGCAACTATTTGACCAACCAGCTTGAGTTGTTCAAGAACAATATGAAATAAATAGCGGGTGGCTTAACCGTCGAAGCACAGGTAAGAATACAGGACCTAGATCAAACATGAACGCAGCCAGCATTTCCCAAGCACTGAAAAAATACGGCAGCACCCGCATCGGCGGCGAAGTCGACTCCGCCAGTCCACATCGTCTTATCCAAATGATGATGGAGGGCGTGCTCGAACGCATCGCTCGGGCGCGCGGCAGCATGGAACGCAGCGCGGTGCAGGAAAAAGGCCAGTATATTTCCAGCGCGGTCAGTATCCTCGAGGGCTTGCGCACCAGTCTCGATCTGGACAATGGCGGCGATATCGCGCGTAATCTGAGCGCATTGTACGATTACATGAGCCGCCGTCTGGTGACGGCCAGTGTGCACAATGATACCGGCATACTGGACGAAGTCAGCCAGCTGATGCTGGAAATCAAGTCCGGCTGGGACGCTATCGCCCAGCCCGGTGCCGGCAGTGTAGGATAAACTGCGATGGGCAAGCCACAGCCGCAGCCTCAGTTACGGGATCCGTGGCAGGAGATCGAGGATCTTTCCGCTGCAGTATATCAACTGGCCGCGCAGTCGCGTTGGCTGGAAGCCACCGAGCTGTACAAACAGCGCCACAGCTTGCTGGAAAAATTTTTCTCCGCCGGGGTGCCCGCAGGGCAGCACGACCGCGTACGCTCCGGCATCATCCATATCCTGCAGTGCGACGACGCGTTGAAAACCATGGCTGAATTCAACCGCAGCTCCCTGGTCGAGGAATTTCAGGAGCAAAACAAGCGCGGCAACGCGGCCAAAGCCTACAGTAAAACCCACCAATTCTGAAGCTCTTCCGCCGCCGCCCCGCCCGGTTTTGCCTGACGGCCGGTGCCTGTAGTACTATGCTGGTCGGTCTTCGCGGCGATAGTATTCATGGAACAACAAGCACCACTGCTGCATCTGGCGGCGCCGCTCAACTGGACGGCGCTGCGCGCCGAACCGGACGCCATGCAACGCTCCCGCCTCAGCGATAGCAACAGCCATGTGCTGCAGCTCTATATGCTGCTTGGTGATCAAGCGGGAGAAACGCCGGGCGAGGAAGCGGACACGGCAAAGCTGGAACTGCAACGCCTGGAAACCAAAGTGGACTACCTGGTGGATCTCGTCAGCCGGGTGGCTATACAGCATCTGCCCCTGCCACCGGCAACCACGGTGCAACTGGGCGGCGGCCGGGTGCAGTGGCAGGCGGGCGCAGCGGTGCCGGCGATCGGCAGTCTGGTGCGCATCGACTTGTTTCTGCCGCCTATTATTACGCAAGCCTTGCAGCTGGTGGCGTCCATAGACAGCGTGACCCCCGATGCCGCGGGCGCTGTCGTGGTGGGACGACTGCAGCTGGGCGGCGGCAGTGATGCGGATCTGCTGGATAAAATTATTTTTCGTTGCCACCGACGGGAAGTGGCCCGCCGTCGCCAATCTTAACCTGCCTCGCGTTTCCGACCT
Organism: Proteobacteria bacterium UBA6920; assembly: GCA_002448875.1. Lineage (GTDB taxonomy): Bacteria > Pseudomonadota > Gammaproteobacteria > SG8-11 > SG8-11 > UBA6920. The sequence goes on from DKAS01000053.1 coordinate 5,746, forward strand.
CTTTACCTTGTTTCTTATGATAGATTGTTTTCATTGAATTTTTTTCCCGACGACATTTTGACATTCCAGGGAATTGGTGCTTAACTTATACCGTGTCTGATATTTGACGTGGGGTATTTCAGAAAACAATAACTATTCGTCTCGTTACTTCATCCCCGGGAAACGGGGTCGACGAGTGAACGTTAGCGAGGGCCATTGGGAGTTTACGAAATGTCTGAGCCGAGTAAAGTCATTGTTATTGAAAGCCAAGCGGAACTGAAACAGAAAATCGCGACGTTGTTGGAATTCATCGATTTCAATGACACGGTCATTACCGACGCGCCAAACCTGCACGCCCATCTTCAATCCGAAACGAATTCGAAAATAGTGGTTTTAGGACCGCTGGATGGTTTCGACAGCCAGTTGGCGATTATGAACACGGTGAAATCCGTGGAAAGCGGCTTACCGGTGCTGGTGCTGGTCGAGCATAAACAACAAAGCCGTTTGCCGCCGGAACTGGCGAAAAACGCCTTCCTGATCATTACCATTCCTTTAAAGTACGTGCAGCTGTCGGATGCCCTGCATCAAGCGCAGCTCTATAATCTTTCCGGCCGCCAGGGGGGCGGCGGCGCCCGTAACGTCGAGCTGTTTCGTTCCCTGGTGGGACACAGCCGGGCCATACGCAAGGTGCGTCAGGCCATGGAACAGGTGGCGAACTCCGAAGCGACGGTACTGATTCTGGGTGAATCCGGTACCGGCAAGGAAGTGGTCGCCAGAAATCTGCATTACCATTCCGATCGTCGTGACAAACCCTTCGTGCCGGTCAATTGTGGCGCCATCCCCGGAGATCTGCTGGAAAGCGAACTGTTCGGTCACGAAAAGGGGGCCTTTACCGGGGCCATCAGCGCCCGGCAGGGGCGTTTCGAACTGGCCGAAGGCGGTACCCTGTTTCTGGACGAAATCGGCGATATGAGCATGCCCATGCAGGTGAAGCTGCTGCGCGTGCTGCAGGAGCGTACCTTCGAGCGGGTGGGTAGCAACAAATCCATTAATGCGGATGTGCGCATCATTGCCGCCACCCATCGCGATCTGGAAGTGCTGATCCGGGAGAACAAATTTCGTGAGGATTTGTATTATCGGCTGAACGTGTTTCCCATCGATATGCCGCCGCTGCGCGAGCGTATCGAGGACATTCCGCTGCTGGTCAACGAGTTGATTGCCCGTATCGAACACGAAAAACGTGGTTCCATTCGCCTGACCCAGGCGGCGATGATGGCTCTGTGCCAGTATCGCTGGCCGGGGAACGTGCGCGAGCTGAGCAATCTGGTCGAACGTCTGGTCATCATGTATCCCTACGGCGTGGTGGATGTAAAGGATCTGCCGGAAAAATTCCGTCTGGGTCTGGAAGCACCGGCGGAAAGCAGCGAATCCTCGGGGACGCTGCTGCGCTTTGACCAGCCGGCGAATCTGGATGTGGAGGTGGCCGCGCGTTTACCTAGGGAAGGCATCGATTTAAAGGAACACCTCAATAATCTGGAACTGTCCCTGATTCGCCAGGCTCTGGACGAGGCCGACGGGGTGGTGGCGCATGCGGCGAAGAAATTGAATATGCGCCGCACCACCCTGGTAGAAAAGCTCAGAAAATATGGCATTTCTCGGATCGAGGGGTTGTCAAGAATTTGACCTTTCTCCTGCTCTTGTCTCCTATCTTATTGTCCTTCTCGAAAAAGTCAGCGCAGGCATAGTTTTTGCGTAAATGGCGATAAGCCGGGCCACGCCCGGTTCTGCCATTGGGAGCGAAAACCTATGAGCCAATCATCTTCGGGCATTGTGGCCCTGACGCCGGCCCTGCAAAACGTGGATCAGCTGACGCGCCAGCTCATTTCCTCCTATGAATCCCTTGAAAAACATATGCTCGAAATACAAGAGCGTATGCAGAACAGCGAGGCGCCCGCCGTGGCGGCAATCCCGGCCGATGACGGTGTCGCGCAATGGTTTGAAATCGTCCCCGCCGGCCTGATTCAACTCAATGCGTCGGGACAGGTGGTGCGCAGCAATGCCTGGGCGCGGGAGTTACTGGGCGAGCAACTGCAGACCGGCATGAGCTGGCAGGCGGTGGTGGAGCAGTGTTTCGCCCCACGCAACGACGACGGTCATGAAATTTCCCTGCGTGATGATCGCCGGGTCAGTCTGGCCACCGCGCCGCTGCCCGACGCCAATGGCCAATTGATCCTGGTGCAGGATTTGACCGCCTCGCGGGAGGTGCAGCAGACCCTGGAACGCTACCGGCGTTTGTCGGCTATGGGAGAAATGGCGGCGCGTCTGGCGCACCAGATTCGCACGCCGCTGGCCGCCGCCCTGCTGCACGTGGGGCGATTGCAGCAGGCACAGGTCAGCGACGGCGTGCGGCAGCAGGTTGCCGGCAAGCTGGTGGACCGCCTGCAGCACATGGAAGCCCTGATTCGCGACATGTTGCTGTTTGTCCAGGGCGGAGCTTCCGGCCAGGAAGACATCAACATCAGTTCACTGTTCAGCGAGCTGGCGCTGCAGTATCACGATGAATTCGCCCGCCGCGCGGTGGAGTACCGTTTCGACATACACTTCGCCTGCCAGGTTAAGGGCAACAAGCACGCTCTGCTCAGCGCCCTGGGCAATCTGGTCAATAATGCGCTGGAGCACAGCGTGGCGCAGCCGCAACTGACCTTGCGTATCCAGCCGGCGTTGAACAACTACGTCGATATCCTCGTCGTCGATAACGGGCGGGGCATCCCCGCAGAAATACAGGACCGGATTCAGGAACCGTTTTTCACCACCCGCAGCAACGGCACCGGCCTGGGTCTGGCGGTAGTGGACGCGGTGGCGAGGGCGCATAACGGTTGTCTGTGGTTTCAATCCGAAGCGGGCCGAGGCAGCGTATTCGCCCTGCGTCTGCCCGTAGTGCAGGCGATGGTGACGCCGGCGGGCGAGGGCTGAGGTCCGCCATGGGCAATCCAACCATTATGGTCGTTGAAGACGATTATCTACTGCGTGAGGCGCTGTGCGATACCCTGCAGCTGGCGGGTTTCGCCACCCTGGAGGCGGACAACGGCGGCAGCGCATTGCGCCTGCTGGCGGACAACGCGGTGGCCATGGTGGTGAGCGATGTGCAAATGGATGTGATGGATGGCCACTCCCTGCTGCAAAACATTAAGCAGCGATATCCGCAGATGCCGGTGCTGTTGATGACCGCCTACGGTAGCATCCAGAAGGCGGTCAACGCCATGCGCGATGGCGCGATCGACTATCTGGTCAAGCCGTTCGAGGCATCGGTGCTGGTCGACACCGTGCTGCGCTCGGTCAGCGACAGCGGCCGCACCGATGTCGAGTGGTACAGCGAAGCTGCGCAGGAAACTCTGGAAATGGCGCGCCGGGTGGCGCAAACCGACGCCACGGTGCTGATCACCGGGGAAAGCGGCGCCGGCAAGGAAGTGATGGCGCGTTTCATCCACCAGCATTCGACGCGCCGCAACAGTCCGTTCGTCGCCATAAACTGCGCGGCGATTCCGGACACGATGCTGGAGGCAACGCTGTTCGGTTATGAAAAAGGCGCGTTTACCGGCGCCTTGAAGACTACGCCGGGGAAGTTCGAGCAGGCTAACGGCGGCACGCTGCTGCTGGATGAAATCTCGGAAATGGATCTGGGGCTGCAGGCGAAGCTGCTGCGGGTGCTGCAGGAGAAGGAAGTGGAGCGCCTGGGCGGCAACCGGTTGATCGCGCTGGACGTCAGGGTGCTGGCGACTTCCAACCGCAATCTGCAGCAGGCGGTGGCCAGTCAGCGGTTTCGCGAGGATCTTTACTATCGTTTGAACGTGTTTCCCATCATCGTTCCGCCTTTGCGCCAGCGACCGCAGGACATCCTGCCGCTGGCGGCACAATTGCTGCGGCGGCACGCGGCCGAGCAGCAGCGATCGTTACCGGTACTGAGCGCGGCGGCGCAAGCCAGGTTGCGGGAATATCCCTGGCCGGGCAATGTCCGGGAACTGGATAACGTAATGCAGCGCGCCTTGATACTGCAGCCGGGTGGCATCATCGATGCCCGGGATCTGCACCTGGAAGCCGCCGCCCGTCCCGCGGCTCAGGCCATGGAGGAGGGGGAGTCGCTGCCGGCGGAGGTGAAACAGCATGAGTTTACGGTGATTCTGCAGGCCTTACGCGATTGCGGCGGTAACCGCAAACAAACGGCAACCAGGCTGGGAATCAGCGAACGCACCTTGCGTTACAAAATGGCGGATATGCGCCGGGCGGGAATGGACCTGCCCTGACAACAACGGAAAAGGGGAAGCCTCAACATGATAAAAGAAATAACGGCGCAAGATCTGCTGCGGCAGATCGAACAACTGACGGCACAGGCCAAGGGCGGTATTGGTGCGCAATCGCCGGCACAGCCGGTCGGGGAATTTTCCCGCCTGCTGCAGCAATCGATTGGCGAGGTCAACGCCGCCCAGCAGCAGGCGGCCGATCTCGCCACGGCCTTCGAATTGGGCAACAGCAACGTCAGCCTCGAGCAGGTGATTATCGCTCGGGAAAAAGCCGCGCTGTCCTTCCAGTCGGTACTGCAAGTGAGGAACAAACTGGTGGAAGCCTATAAGGAAGTGATGGCAATGCAGGTTTGATAACAAGGTAGCGGTATATGGCGTCAGCCGGAACAGGCAATGAAGCGAACCAGGCGATGACGGCGGGGGCAGGCAATCCCGCCGCGCAGGCGTTTTCCAATATGGGCGGTCTGCCATTGTGGCGTCAGGCCGCGTTGCTCATCGGCCTGGCGGCCAGCATCGCCATCGGCGCGTCGGTGGTGATGTGGGTGTGGGAGCCCAGCTACAGCGTACTGTATTCGAATCTCAATGAAAAGGATCTGTCCGTGGTGATGGAGGCCTTGCAGCGGGAAAACGTACGTTTCAAGGTCGAAGGTACGGGCACCATGCTGGTGCCGAGTTCTGCGGTGCACAATCTGCGCATCAAGCTCGCGGCTGACGGCATTCCCAAGGGCATGGCGCTGGGTTTCGAGGGCTTGCAGCAGAGCCAGAGTTTCGGTGTCAGTCAGTTCATGGAGAACGCGCGCTATCAACGCGCCCTGGAAGTGGAGCTGGCGCGATCCATCGGTACGCTCAACAGCGTGGACAACGCCCGCGTTCACCTCGCCCTGCCCAAGCCCACCCCGTTCATGCGCGACCGCCAGAAGCCATCGGCGTCGGTGGTGCTCAATCTGTTTCCCGGCCGTACCCTGGAACCGGGCCAGGTGGCGGCGATCACCCATCTGGTATCGTCCAGCATTCCGGAAATGGAAGCCGGCCAGGTCACCATCGTCGATCAGCGCGGCAATCTGCTGACCGAGGGCGAAAACGACCCGGGCATGCTGGTGACCCGCTCGCAGCTGGAATACACGCGGCAGCTGGAAAAAGACATGAACGACCGGGTGCTGGCCATCCTGGAACCGGTGGTCGGCCGCGGCGGCGCGCGTGCCCAGGTGACCACCGAGGTGGATTTCACCGACAATGAACTGACCCAGGAAACCTATAATCCGCAGAAAACGGCGCTGCGCAGCGCCCAGGCCACCGAGGAGCTGTCCACCAACCCGCTCAACGGCGGCGTGCCCGGCGCGCTGAGCAATGAACCGCCAGGCACCGCGGCCACGCCGGCGACACCGGCCGCGGGCGCCAGCGACACGGCGACTACCGCCAAGGCCGGCAACAGCCGCAAACGCAGTATTCAGAATTACGAAATCGATCGCACCGTCAGCCACACCCGCTACAGCGTGGGCAAGCTGCAGCGCCTGTCGGTTGCCGTGGTGATAGACGACAAGAGCGTCTCCGCCGAGGATGGCACCGTCTCCCGGCAGTCGTACAGCCCGGAGGAAATCACCCGCCTGACCAACATCGTCAAAGAGACCGTGGGCTTTAGTGAGCAGCGCGGCGACCGGGTAACGGTGATCAACGCGCCGTTCAATACTCCGGAGCCGGTGGCGACGGATCTCCCCGCGCCGTCCTTCTGGGAGGCGCCCGGATTCTGGGACCAGGTGGTGAAAATCGTCGGCATTCTGTTGATCGCGGCAGTGATGTGGAAGGTATTTCGGCCGGCCCTGCAATCACTGGCGCAGTACCGGCCGCCACCGCCACCGCCGATGGCCATGCACGGCGCCATCATCCCCGGTGGCGACGAACGTATTTCCCTGGGTTCGCAGATGAACGCGCAGACCGCGGAACGCCTGCTGGAAGCCGCGGGCTCGCAAGCTGACATGGTTAAGAAGATGGCAACCACTGAGCCCGGTGTCGTGGCACAGGTAATCAAATCCTGGGTAGCGAACGGTGGTTGATGAGCGACAAAG
>DKAS01000023.1 GCA_002448875.1 Proteobacteria bacterium UBA6920
GTTATAGTGCAGCATGAACGGTTCTTTGCGCTCGCCTTCGATCGCGTCTATCACCTGGGCGTCACGCTCGGTGCCCAGCGTAGTGACCACCAGGGCCTGGGTTTCACCACGGGTGAACAGCGCCGAGCCGTGCACCCGGGGCAGAATACCGACCTTGATGTCGATCTGACGCACGGTGCGCGTGTCACGACCGTCGATACGCTTTTCGCCGGCAAGAATGCGGCCGCGCACAATCTGCTTTTCCAGGTCTTCAATGGCGTGATTGACGTTCTCTTCCGGCCAATGGGGATTGGAATCCTCATGCGACAGTTGGCCGACGACGGCGGCACGAATCTCGTCCAGGCGGGTGTAACGGGTCTGTTTTTCGGCGATCTGGTAGGCGGCGATGAAATCCTTCTCGCCGGCGGCCTTGACGGCGGCACTCAGCGCCGCATCCTTGGCCGAGGCCTGCCAATTCCACTTCGGCTTGCCAACTTCGGCGGCCATTTCCTTGATCGCCTTGATTACCGTCTGCATTTTCTCGTGGCCGAACATCACCGCGCCCAGCATCACTTCCTCGGACAGCTCGTGAGCCTCGGACTCGACCATCAGCACCGCACCTTCGGTACCGGCTACCACCAGATCCAGCTGCGAGGTCGCCAGGTCTTTCATCCCGGGGTTCAGCAGGTACTGGCCGTCACGGTAACCGACGCGGGCCGCGCCTATCGGGCCCATGAAGGGAACACCCGACAGCGTCAGAGCGGCGGAAGCGCCTATCATCGCCGGGATATCGGGATCGATGTTGGGATCCAGCGACATCACCGTGGCGATGATCTGAATTTCGTTGGTAAAACCTTTGGGGAACAGCGGGCGGATGGGACGATCGATCAGACGGCTGGTCAGCGTTTCCTTTTCCGTCGGGCGTCCTTCGCGTTTGAAAAAGCCGCCGGGAATCTTGCCGCCGGCATAGGTCCGCTCCTGATAGTTGACGGTCAGCGGGAAGAAATCCTGTCCTTCCTTGACCGCATCCACGGCCACCGCAGTCACCAGCACGACGGTATCGCCCATGCTGGCCATCACGGCCGCAGATGCCTGGCGGGCAATGCCGCCGGTTTGGAGTTTTACAACATGATCACCATATTGCAGGGTTTTGACGTAAGTGCTGAGATGTGATTCCATAGTCCAATTTACGTTTTAGTTGGCAACGCGAAAAACAAAACCACGAACGCGGATTACTTTCTCAATCCCAGGCGCCCGATCAGTTGACGATAACCTTCGAGGTTAGTGCGCTTCAGATAGTCAAGCAACTTGCGGCGCTTGTTGACGATGCGCAGCAGACCCTGACGCGAATGATGATCGTGGGTGTGATTCTTGAAATGCTCGGTGAGATCATCGATGCGCGCGGTCAGCAGTGCCACTTGTACTTCGGTGGAACCGGTGTCGCCCTGGGCACGCTGATAGTCCTTGACGATCTGCCCCTTCGTTGCCGTGGTGATTGCCATGTAAAAAACTCCAAGTAAATGACCTTATTTGCAGGGGCGTATATTACCTTTCTTGCCCCCGGTGGACAAGTTAAAACGAAAAAAAACAACCTAATTTACTAAGAACTACATTAATAAAGCCATAGGTTTGCGTTACGTTCCCGCCCCCTGCCAGGGGGCNNCGGCGGGGAGCAACCCGGCCGTCATCCATAATCTGCCCGATACCGAAAAAGCCTTTTTCCGTGGACAACCTCACCCAGCCGTCACTGCCCACCCGGGGCACGAACACGGGCTGCCCCTTACGCATGTAGTAGGCGGCATCGTCCGTAAGTTTGACGTCGGGCCAGTGGGTCAAGGCGCTTTCCATGGGCAACAGCAAGGCGTCTGCGGCCTCCAGATTTTCCCCGGCCAGGGCCTCCAGCTTTTCCATGGTGACCGCATTGTCTATGGAGAAGGGACCGGAACCCAGCCGGCGCAGGGCACTGATATGACCGCCGCAGCCCAGGGCATCGCCGATATCCTGGGCCAGGCTGCGTATATAGGTCCCCTTGGAGCAACGGATAGTAACCTCCAGCTCCGGACCCTGCACATTCAGCAGACTAAGCTCATGGATGCATACCTGGCGCGGCTCGCGCTCCACCACTATACCCTGGCGGGCCAGTTGATACAGGGGCACGCCGTCGCGCTTGATTGCCGAGTGCATGGGCGGAATCTGGGTGATCTCGCCGGTAAAACGCGCCAGCACGTCGCGCAGCATGGCGGCATTCAAGGGCGGTACGTCGCGGCTGGCGATCACTTCCCCTTCCCGGTCACCGCTACTGGTGCTGACACCGAGGTGGATGCTGGCCTGATAGGCCTTGTCGGCGTCCAGCAGATAGNNCGGTATGGCCGGCCTTGCGCGCGCGCAGCAGGCGTTTTGCTTTCTGCAGTGCCTGATTGGAACTCATGCCCACGGGTTTATCGAGCAACAAAATGCCGTCAACACGGCGTCCAGAGTTTCTTCTGGTCAACGTCTTTACCTCACAACAGCGGAATTCAGCAGTATCGCGTTTGCCTGACGACGGCGTTCATTCTTCCTCGCCAGCGTCGGGATTTTCGCGGGCGACGGCGTCGGCGATCAAGGCCGAGATGTAGTTACCGTGCTCCAGCGATTGATCATAGACGAACTTCAATTGCGGTACGACGCGCAGGCGAATGCGGCGCGCCAGCTCCTTGCGGAGAAATCCGGCAGCGCCGTTGAGCACGCTCAGCATCTCGCTGCGCTTGTCGGCGGCGGCCAGCGCGGTCACGTAAACCGTGGCGTATTCCAGCTCGGAATTAACCTCCACCGCGGTTATCGTCACCATGCCCAGACGCGGATCCTTGAGATGGAACTGCAGCAATTCCGCCAGTTCCCGGTGCATTTGGTCGCCAATCTGCCGGGAGCGTGCTGAAACCTTGGCCATATACTACAACGTCCTCTTCACCTGCACGCGTTCATAACATTCGATCTGGTCGCCAACCTTGACGTCATTGTACTTCTTGACGCCGATGCCGCACTCGGTGCCGGCTCGCACTTCGTTGACGTCATCCTTGAAGCGACGCAGAGATTCCAGCTCGCCCTCGAAGATCACCACATTGTCACGCAGCACGCGGATGCGGTTGTTGCGCTTGACCACCCCTTCCACCACCAGACAGCCGGCGATGCTGCCGATTTTGGGTGAGCGGAACACATCGCGCACTTCCGCCAGGCCGATGATCTCTTCCCGGTATTCCGGGGCCAGCATGCCGGTCAGCGCGCGCTTGACCTCCTCGATGGCGTCATAAATGACGCTGTAATAGTGCAGGTCCACGCCTTCTTCTTCGATCAGGCGCTTGGCCACGCCATCGGCGCGCACATTGAAGCCGATGATGACGGCATTGGACGCCACTGCCAGGTGGGCGTCGGATTCGGTGATACCGCCAACGCCGCTGGCGACGATCTTGACCGCCACTTCATTGGTGGAAAGCTTGGTCAGGGCCTCCGCCAGCGCTTCCACCGAACCCTGAACGTCGGCTTTCAGCACCAGATTGAGAACGTTGACCTTGCCTTCTTCCATCTGCGAGAACATGTTCTCCAGTTTCGCCGCCTGCTGCTTCGCCAGCTTGACGTCACGGAATTTGCCCTGGCGGAACAAGGCCACTTCCCGCGCCTTGCGCTCGTCGGTCACGGTCACCATGTCGTCACCGGCATTGGGCAGGCCGGACAAGCCCAGCAGTTCCACCGGGATGGACGGACCGGCGGAATCCACTCCCGCCCCCGCTTCGTTCAACAGGGCGCGCACCCGGCCGTACTCGCGACCGGTCAGCACGATATCGCCCTTGCGCAGCAGGCCATTTTGCACCAGCACCGTTGCCACCGGACCGCGTCCCTTGTCCAGACGCGACTCGATGACCACACCACGCGCCGGGCCGGACGGCGCCGCCTGCAGCTCCAGCACTTCCGCCTGCAGCAGGATGGCGTCCAGCAGCGCATCGATGCCGACGCCGGTCTTGGCCGACACGCGCACGAACATGGTTTCGCCGCCCCACTCCTCGGACAGTACGTCCTCCTGGGAAAGCTCCTGCATCACTCTGTCCGGATTGGCTTCCGGCTTGTCGAT
>DKAS01000100.1 GCA_002448875.1 Proteobacteria bacterium UBA6920
CCGGCGGTATCCACCAGGTCATCGATCAACACGCAGGTGCGACCGTCGACATCACCGATGATATTCATTACCCGCGCCTCGTTGGGCCGCGGCCGGCGTTTGTCGATGATCGCCAGTTCGGCATCGTCCAGCCGCTTGGCCAGCGCCCGCGCCCTGACTACACCACCCACATCGGGCGACACCACCATCAGGTCGGCGTATTCTTTCTTCCAGATATCACCCAGCAGAATGGGCGAAGCATATATATTGTCCACCGGGACATTGAAGAATCCCTGAATCTGATCCGCGTGCAAATCGACCGTGATGATGCGATTGGCGCCCGCTCCGGACAGCATATCGGCCACCACCTTGGAGGTGATGGGCACCCGCGCCGAGCGCGGCCGCCGATCCTGGCGCGAATAGCCGAAATACGGCACTACCGCCGTGATGCGGTAGGCGGATGCGCGCCGCACCGCGTCTATCATCACCATCAACTGCATCAGATGGTCGTTGGTCGGCCGGCTGGTGGGCTGGATGATGAAGACGTCGCGGCCGCGCACGTTCTCCATGATTTCCACCATCACTTCGCCATCGCTGAATTCGTCAACGATGGCGCTGCCCAGATTCACACCCAGGTAGCGACTGACCGCGTTCGCCAGCGGCAGATTGGCATTGCCGCTGAACAACATAATCCGGCTACTGTCTGGCACGCGCCCCCCGGAGGAATTAGCCAACCAACTCTGTTCTGTCACCGAAAATGGCTGGGGTGCCAGGATTCGAACCTGGGTATGCTGGGATCAAAACCCAGTGCCTTACCGCTTGGCGACACCCCAACGGTTTATAACGTTTTTTCCTGTTCGCCGGCGCCCAACCGCGCCTGCAGCGGCGACTGGTTCAGACCCCTGGCCACCAGGCCTCGCCATGCGGCGGGCAACTGGCGCACGATTTCCTGCCCTTCCCGGGCACTGGCCACCGCGGCGAACACACAGGCGCCGGTACCTGTCAGGCGGGCCGGGCGAAAACGCTCCAGCCAGCGCATGGCCTGATCAACCGCCGGGTAGAGGCGTCGGACCACGGGCTCGCACAGGTTAAAACCTTGCCCCTCAAGGAAATCGCGTATTTTGAGGGGAGGAGCATTGCGTGTCAATTCCGGCGAGGAAAATATTTTCCCGGTCGCCACCTGGGCATCGGGAATCAATACGACATACCAGGGCTCCGGCAGGACCAGCGGCGTAAATCGCTCCCCCACGCCCTCGGCCCAGGTGGCCTGGCCATGCACGAAAACCGGCACATCCGCCCCCAGACTCAGCCCCAGGCGGCACAATTCACTGACCGATAAATTCATACCCCACAAAGAATTAAGGGCGACCAGCACGGTTGCCGCATCGGAACTGCCACCCCCCAGACCACCGCCCATGGGCAAGCGTTTGACCAGGCCGATGGTCGCCCCCTGGCGGCAACCCGTGTGCTGCTGCAACAGACGGGCGGCGCGCAGTATCAGATCCTGCTCGGCATCGACCCCCGGAATGTCGTAGGACCGACTCAGGCGACCCTGGTCGTTAAGCGTGAAACTCAATTCATCCGAAAAGTCGATGAATTGAAAAACGGTCTGCAGCTCATGATAACCATCGGGGCGGCGGCCGGTGATATTCAACAACAAATTAAGCTTGGCGGGAGCGGGCCAATGACGGGATTCTTGCGGCATAGGTCAAAACAATCACGGTGGCGAAGCAACAGCCGCATTATTCAACACCGACCAGTTATCCACAACCAGTTTTAACTGCAGCTCGCGACCCACCAGCTGCAGGCGACGCGGCAGCGGAGGGAGCAGATCCTGGTGATAATCCAGAAATTGCACCCGCCATCGGTCCTGATACAAGGTCTGCAGCCACCCCTGCTCGGCCAGTTGGAAGCGAAATTCGCCGGCGGCGGCGGGCAATCCCAGCACCCAGCGCTGCATGGCCGCCAGCGGCATATGCCAGCCCAGGGCGCGGGCGAACAGGGCTTCGGCGTCGCTATCGGAAAGTGTTTGCTGATTGGCGGTTACCAGGGTGACGCCGGCGGCATCGCTGTACAGGGCCACCAGCCCCTGCCCCAGCGGCGAGGATAACTGCAGACGATAGTCGCCGTTGGCGGACGATTCCCAGGTCAGGCTGCCGGTCCAGTGCTCGCTGCTGGAATGCAGGGCAAAACGCCCCTGCATCCGCCAGTCGCCAATGGCCGCCAGGCTCTGCCGGTGCGCCAGCCACGCCGTCTGCTGCGCGGGCGTGGGCGCCGGCAAATCCGGCAGGCCGGCGCAGCCACTGACGAGCAGCGCCCAGGCAAGCAGCAGACGCTGCCGCATTACTTGCCGAAACGCCGCATGACTTCCAGAATCTGCCTGTTTTCCGGCGCTTCCTGCAGGGCCCGGTTCCACACCTTCATGGCTTCCTGCTTGTTACCCGACACCCACAGGACCTCGCCCAGATGAGCGGCGATTTCCGCATCGCCGACGATATCAATGGCTTCTTTCAAATAAGTCAGCGCTTCCTGGTTGCGGCCCATGCGGTAATGTACCCAGCCCATGCTGTCGATGATGGCGGCATCCTTGGGCTCCAGGGCCAGCGCGCGTTTGATGAACTCCATCGCCTCGTCATAGCGGGTGGTGCGGTCGGCCAGGGTGTAACCCAGGGCGTTCAAGGCCTGCACATTATTGGGATCCTGCTCGATGATCTTGCGCAGGTCGCGCTCGACGACATCCAGGCGGTTGAGCTTCTCCGCGGCGATCGCCCGCGCGTACAGCAGGTTGCTGTTCTCCGGCATGTCCCGCAAAGCCTGATCGTAGATGTCGTAGGCCTCCGGCAAGCGCCCGGCCTCGACCATGATATCGCCTTCGAGCAGAAACAACTGAATGCGCTCCTGCTCGGTTTCCGTGGAAATACGCCGCACCTGCGCCAGCGCATCCTCGGTCTTGCCGCTGCGCGCCAGCAGGGCGGCGATACGCATCTGCGCCGTCAGGTAGTACTCCCCGGCATCCACCTTGCGGTAATGCTTGACGGCGGTGGCGGTATCCTTTTCCTTCTCCGCAACCTGCCCCAGATAAAAATGCGCTTCGTCCTCGCGGGCGTGCGCCGCGATCATTTTCTGGAGAAACTCCTTGCCTTCCTTGAATTTTTCCACTTGCAGGGAGAGCAGGGCGGCCGAATAAACCACGTCCATGTTGTCGGGATCCTGGTTCGCCAGGATGACGTACTGTTCACGCGCCTCTTCCAGGCGCTTGGCGTCCATCAGCAGGCGGCCGAAGGCAATGCGTAAATTGCCGTCCTTCTTCAGCGGCCCGGACAACGCCTTGGTAAAAGCGGCCACCGCGCCGTCGATGTCCTTGCTCATCTGATGCACCCGGGCCTTGAGGATGATGGCCTCCGGCCAGTCGGGCTTGATGGCCAGGGCCTTGTCAACCTGCTGCTGGGCCAGCGGCAGGCGACTGAAACGGGCGGCCACATGCGCATAGGTGAAAAACGCGTAGGGATTGGTTTGCTCTTCCTGGGTCAGACGCTCCAGCACCTGCAACACCGCGTCCTGATTGCTCTCCTTGCTCAGCTGAGAACCAATGCGGATATAGGCCTGGGTCTTGTCCTGACCTTCCAGTCGCACGACTTCACGATACTGCTGCAGCGCGTTTTCCGCTTCACCGGAACGCACAAAAAGCGTCCCGAGAAACTGGTGCGCGTCGCTCGATTGCGGCGCCAGCTCCGCCCAAAGCCGGGCGGCGGCAAAGGCCTGGTCATTGGCCTGGGCGAATTCCGCCATGCGGGTGGTACGCTCGGCCAGCTCGGCATCGCCCGTGGTTTTTGCCGCATCGAAATAATAGGCGATGGCCGTGGCCGTATCCTCGCGCTTCCAGGCCATTTCCGCCACCAGCAACTGGTAGAACAGCTTCTGATCCTGGGATTCAAAGGGGTAGCCACCAGCCGGCACGGCGGCAGGCGCGGCCACCGACCCGGCGGGCGAGGCGCTGGTTGCCGGTGCCAGCGAAGCACAGCCGGACGTTACGCTCACCAACGCCAGCAGGGCGCAATTCAATATATAACGTGTGTTCATACCACCTGTCTCGAGAAAATTAGCCGCAGGGGCCGTGGCCGGCTTCCCCGGGATGCACCACTCACCAGTCGGCACGATCCCTGGAACCTCAGACTGCAGGCAAGACAAAGCCCACCGTCGCGGTAGCCTTTCCTTCTTACCAGTTTTCACCCGGATTTTCATCCACCAACATGTACTTTATATCAAAACGTGTTAACACTACGCCCGTTTATTTAACATACTTATAATAAACCTGATCCATCCAAGGGATGAATTCCCAGGGGATAGAAAACTTGAGCAACTGTCATGCCGTCGCATCGATAAGCGCACTATCCCAGGCGTGGCGAGGGCCCCGGAAACGGCAGCCTTCATCTAGCCTTACTTTATGTTTTATATACGTTTTTATTCGCCGCAGCGCAGTTTCGCGGGACGCCCCCGGCGCCGTCAACCCGGCGCTTTAGAATCCCAGTCTCTGACCATACTGGCCGGTTGTGATTCAATTAATTTATAATTCTGTCACCTATGGAGGAATTGCCCGCTAAACCGGCTGGTGTTCGCAGCCGAAATAAGCTAAAAAGGGCATCTTTGACTCAGTTACATCGATTATTTTGCGGGACGTCGAGTTAGTATGTCTTTACTGGCGCTAGGCATAAACCACAAAACCGCTCCGGTCAGTGTCCGGGAGCGGGTGGCTTTCAGTCAGGAAAATCTCAACCAGGCCCTGCAAGATCTGGCGTCACGACCGGATGTGACCGAAGCCGCCATCCTCTCCACCTGCAATCGCACCGAACTTTACTGTGATCTGGCCGTGGCCGATGACAAAATCATCGTCGACTGGGTGCAGCAGTTCCATGCGCTGCGCACCGAGGAACTGCGTCCGTACATCTACTCCCATCCCGATCAACTGGCGGTACGCCACATGCTGCGGGTGGCCAGCGGCCTGGACTCCATGGTCCTGGGGGAACCGCAGATACTCGGTCAGATGAAACAGGCGTTTTCCGCCGCCAGCGAGGCCGGCACCATAGGCAAGCTGCTGGGCCGCCTGTTCCAGCACACCTTTTCCGTCGCCAAGCAGGTGCGCACCGATACCCAGATCGGCGCCAGCCCGGTATCGGTCGCCTTCGCAGCGGTGAATCTGGCGAAGCAGATTTTCAGCGATCTTAATTCCCACACCGCACTGCTGATCGGCGCCGGTGAAACCATCGAACTGGCGGCGCGGCATTTGTACGAAAACGGCATCGGCCGCATGATCATCGCCAACCGCACCCTGGAACGTGCGCAACTGCTGGCCAACGAATTTCACGGCTTCGCCGTCGCCTTGACCGAAATGCCGCACCACCTGGCAGAGGCCGACATCGTGATTTCCTCCACCGCCAGCCCCCTGCCCATTCTCGGCAAGGGCGCGGTGGAAAGCGCGATCAAGGCGCGCAAGCACAAACCGATGCTGATGGTGGACATCGCCGTACCGCGCGACATCGAACCCGAAGTCGACGAGCTGGAAGACGTCTACCTCTATACCGTCGACAATATGCAGGAAATCATCGACGAGGGACTGCGTTCACGCCAGGAAGCCGCCAAGCAGGCGGAGGAAATCATCGACACCCAGGTCACCCACTTTATGGGCTGGCTGCGCTCGCTCAACGCCGTGGCCACCATACGTTCGGTGCGCGAACACGCCGAACGCCTGGCGCAGCTGGAACTGGAGAAAACCCGGCAACTGCTCGCCAACGGCGGCAACGTGGAAGCGGCGCTGCAGCAGCTGGCGCGCAACCTGACCAACAAATTGATGCACAACCCCAGCGCGCGCCTGAAACAGGCGGGATTCGACGGACGCATGGACATCGTCGACGCCGCGCGCGAATTGTTCGACCTCAAAGACCTCGATCTTTAGCCCCGTGAACCCCAGCATTCTGCGCAAGCTCGAAGCGACCGCCGAGCGCTTGGAGGAAGTCAACGCCTTGTTGGCCGACCCCCAGGTCATAGGCAACCAGCAGCAGTTCCGCACCCTGTCCCAGGAATACGCGCAGCTGGACCCCATCGTCGCCTGCTTTCGCCGTTACCGGCAGACACAGCAGGATATGGCGGCGGCGCAAGCCATGCTGCAGGACAGCGACGCCGAGCTGCGGGCGCTGGCCGCCGACGAGCAGGTGGCAGCGCAACAGCGCAGCCTCCAGCTCGAACAGGAACTGAACAAGCTGCTGCTGCCCAAGGATCCCAACGACAGCAAGAATGTATTTCTGGAAATCCGCGCCGGCACCGGCGGCGACGAAGCGGCGATTTTCGCCGGCGATCTGTTTCGCATGTACTCGCGCTACGCCGAACGCCGCGGCTGGAAGGTGGAAGTGGTCAGCGAAAGCTCCGGCGAACATGGCGGCTACAAGGAAATCGTCGCCCGCCTGGCCGGCAACGGCGTCTATTCGGCGTTCAAGTTCGAAGCCGGCGGCCACCGGGTGCAACGGGTGCCGGAAACCGAGTCCCAGGGCCGCATCCACACGTCCGCCTGCACCGTCGCCATTCTGCCGGAAGTGGAGGAGGTCGACGCCGTCAGCATCAACCCCGCCGACCTGCGTGTCGACACCTATCGTGCCTCCGGCGCCGGCGGCCAGCATGTAAACAAAACCGATTCCGCCATCCGCATCACCCACCTGCCCACCGGCATCGTCGTCGAGTGCCAGGATGAACGCTCCCAGCACAAGAACCGCTCGCGCGCCATGTCCCTGCTGCAATCCAAGCTGCTGATGATGGAGCAGGAACGGCAGCAGAGCGAGATCGCCGCCTCGCGGCGCCTGCAGGTCGGCAGCGGCGACCGCTCGGAACGTATCCGCACCTATAATTTCCCGCAGGGTCGCGTTACCGATCACCGCATCAATCTCACCCTGTACAAGCTCGATCTGGTCATGCAGGGCGACCTCGACGGCCTGATCAGCGCGCTGACCAGCGAATACCAGGCGGATCAGCTGGCGGCCCTGGGACAGTAAAACATGGGCGCCAGTATCCAGCAGTTGCTGCAGCAGGCGCAGGCCAGCCTGGCGGCACTGTCCAGCAGCGCCCAGACCGACAGCGAAGTCCTGCTGGCCCATGCCCTGGGTAAAAACCGCAGCTACCTCAAAACCTGGCCGCAACGGGAACCGAGCGCGGAACAGGCCGCACACTTCCTGCATCTGCTGCACCGCCGCCAGCAGGGGGAACCCGTGGCCTATCTGACCGGCAGCCGCGAGTTCTGGTCCCTGGAACTGCGGGTCGACCGCCACACCCTGATCCCGCGACCGGAAACCGAAATCCTGGTGGAACAGGCTTTGTTGCGCATTCCGTCCACGGCCGCCGGGCACATTCTCGATCTGGGCACGGGCTCCGGCGCCATTGCCCTGGCGCTGGCCCAGGAGCGGCCAAGCTGCCGACTGCATGCCGTGGATATTTCCGCCGGTGCCCTCGACATTGCCCGGCATAACGCCGGCCAATTGCAGCTGACCAACATCGATTTTTATCAGGGATCGTGGTACGAACCGGTAGACGGCCGCCGCTTCGCCATGATCGTCAGCAATCCGCCCTATATCGCCGGTGACGACGCCTGCATCCATCAGGGGGATTTGCGCTTTGAACCGCCCCAGGCCCTTACCGACGGCGCCGACGGGATGCGCGACCTGCGTCATATCAGCGCCCACGCCGCCGCCCACCTGCAGACTGGCGGCTGGTTGCTGCTGGAGCACGGCTACAACCAGGGGCCGCAGGTGCGCCGGCTGCTAACCGAACAGGGGTTTCACGACATCAGCCAACATCCTGATTTGGCAGGCCATATCCGGGTCAGCGCCGCGCGCCACGGTAACGGCTAATCCCCTCTGGTTATCCCCATCGAGTCGGGCTACGATGGAGTCATGGAAATCGATCTGCAAGACTATCTGCGCACGCGGGAAATCAGTTTTGCCGAACTGCACCCGCAACAGGACCAGTGTGCCTTTGCCCACCAGCTGCTGACCGGCATCGACGGAGTACAGCTGGTGTCGCTGCACGGACCGCTGACTCTAAGCATCACCTACGACCTGACCCGCATCAGTCTGCGCACCATCGAGGATGCCTTGCACGAACTGGGATTCCACCTGCAGAATAGCCTGCTGATCAAACTGCGACGCGCCCTGATCTATTACACGGAGGAAACCGCCCTGCAGAACCTCGACGGGCACGACCACAACGCCATGACCACACGCGAAATCTTCATCAACCGCTACGATCGCCTGTGCCACGGCTGTCGTGACACACGCCCCGGCTTCTGGCGCCGCTACTCCTGAGCGCGGGTGCCGCGCCTGCCATCGACCCCACCGAGCAGCCCCATGGATATGGACGACGAGCAACTACTGCGTTACAGCCGGCAGATCATGCTGCCGCAAATCGATGTTGCCGGCCAGGCCAAACTGGCCGCCGCCCGTGTGCTGGTTCTGGGCATGGGCGGACTGGGCAGCCCCTGTGCCATGTATCTGGCCGCCGCCGGGGTCGGACACCTGGTGCTGGTGGATTTCGACCACGTGGACCTGTCCAATCTGCAACGCCAGATCATCCACCGCACCGCCGATATCGGCCGCCCCAAGGTCGATTCCGCCCGCGACACCCTCATTGCGCTCAACCCCCAGACCCGGATCAGCACCCTTGCCGGACGCCTGAGCAGTGAGGACCTGAGCCGGCAGATTGTCCAGGTGGATGCCGTGGTGGATGCCAGCGATAATTTCGACACACGCTTCATGATCAACCAAGCCTGCGTGACCAACCGCAAGCCGTTGATTTCCGGTGCGGCGATCCGTTTCGAGGGGCAGCTGGGTGTATTTCAGGGATACCTCCCGGATTTACCCTGTTATCGTTGCCTGTATTCTGACGAAGGCGAGCTGCCTGGCACCTGTTCGGAAAACGGCATTATCGCCCCCCTGGCCGGGGTCATCGGCAGTCTGCAGGCCCTGGAAACCCTGAAGGTCATTACCGGCGCTGGCCGGCCCCTGGAAGGCCAGCTGCTGGTGATTGACGCCCTCACCATGGAATGGCGCGGCATACGTCTGCGCAAAGACCCAAACTGCCCGGTTTGTCACAGACAATAAACTGAATTTATTAGATTTTTTTCTATCAACCGGGGCCACTCCCCGTTTTATCTTATTAAAGATATCCCCTCAAATCACGCTAACCAGTACAAGCGCCCGGTCCGCAGAGACCAGGGCCAAGCATTACTTTATTTGCATGATAATGGTAGGGGAGTACAACATGCGCCATCTTGCAAGAAAGCTCATTCTTACGGCTTGCCTGTGGACCAGCCTGGCGGGGCAAAGCGTGTGGCCGGCGGAAGCCCCGGTAGACGGCGTGATTACCGGCGCCGGCGCGCATTTTGCCTGGACCATCTTCGACGGGGTGAAAAATGACCTGGAAAAACTCGTCGGCAAGGAAATCGTGCTGTATGGAAAGAATTCAATGCTGGGGCAAGGCTGCAATGCAGGCATCAAGATGGCCAAACAGCATACGATGGAACACCAGACCTTTGGTTTTCTCTGCTGCCCTCTGAGCCAGGCGGAACAGCTCAAGGAAGAGGTCATTGTCTACCCGCTGGCGTTGGAACCCATCGTCATCCTGCTGAATGAAAGCAACCACATCGCCAATCTGAGCCTGGAGCAGGTCAGAGCCATATTCCGCGGCGAGATCACCAATTGGAAGCAGGTTGGAGNNCCGCCTGCATTGCGCTGATCGCCCGGGCCACTGGAAGACTATCCTGCCTGATGAAAAGGCGTTCCGCAATGAACGCCTGAACGTCAAAAGCGATGACGAGGTCGTGGTGCGGGTCACCGATTTCGAGGGCGCCATAGGTTATGCCGGTGCCACCTGGCTGCGTCAACCGGGCCTGAAAGTCAAACCGATCACCGTCGATGGCCTGCCTGCCACCGCCGCCAATCTCGCCAACAAGAGCTATCCGTTTTTCAGCCCCTTGTCGGCGGTAACCGTGAAGTCTCCGTCCCCGGACGTGTTGAAAATTATTCGTGAAGTGCAGGTCGGCGCCGCCTTCCGCAAAGTCGCCAAGCAGTACGAGTTGTTGCCCTTGAACCGCAGCGAAGACTTGTAAGCGCGGCGGCATCTACCCTGCCGCGCGCGCCGCCACCGCCGTTCAGTGGCCAATGTCCCAGCGCATCTTTGCCGCCATGATGCTTAAAACCTATCGCTCCAAATTGATAGCCTACAGCACCCTGCTGATGGTATTTCTCTGCGGCACGCTCATCTATTCCTATCTGTACGCGCGCAGCGTCATCGTTCATGAAGCCGACAACTACATAGGCCGTACCGGCCAGCTGCTGGAGAGTCAGATGCAGTACGAGCGCAATGAGCTGTTGCGCTACGCCGGCATCGTCAGCGATGACCTGCGCATCCAGGAGTACATGTTCATCGTCATGCGCGTAAGCTTTGACCGCGAGCCCTTGCTGCGCCTGTATGAAAAACTGTTTGGCTGGTTGCCGATAGATCGCAAAGCAATTATCGGCAGCAAAGGCGAGCTGCTGGTCGGCGACGATGCCCCCGATCTGGCGGCCTGGGTGCGCAACCAGAGCGGAAAAATCGTCGAACGCGTCTACTACATGGAAACCGCAGACGGTCTGGAAATGGTAGCGACGGTGCCGATTTCCTACCGCGGCGAACAGCTGGGCATGGTGGCCCTCAGCCATCGCCTGAACAAAGTCTGGCTGAATGACAAACGCCAGAACACCGGCGGCCAGGTATTCGTGGTGCGCGACAGCAAAGTGGTGGCCAGCAGCCTGGTCGGCGGCGGCGGCGAACAATTCATCGTGCGCGATCAGCGCATCGCCATGGGTGGAGAAACATTCCGCGTATTTCCCATCGATCTGCCTTCACTGGAGGATAATCTTTCCCAGGTGTGGTTCGGCGTCTCTGAAACCAAGCTGATCTCCAACCTGAACCAGTATACACGCGTGTCGCTTCTGGTATTGGCCATTGGCTCCGGCGCCATGCTATGGATGGGCCTGATGATTTTCCGCAACTTCAACCGGCCGCTGGTGGAGCTGATGAGCATGATCGAGAAAATCACCATGGGCGATATGCCGGTGATGAAAAAATCCCGGGCGCACAATGAAATCGATCTGCTGGCGAACAAATTCGCCGACATGGTGCACTCGCTGCGCAACAAACAATCGGAAATCGACGGCATTCATAAACAGCTGGAGGAATCGGCGATCACCGACAGCCTGACCGGCCTGTACAACCGCCGACACCTGCAGGAAATTTTCCCCAAGTTGCGCGCCCAGGCGCTGCGCGACTGGCGCATCCTGTCAGTGATTCTTTGCGATCTGGACTACTTCAAGCAGATCAACGATCAATACGGCCACCTGGCCGGTGACCAATGCCTGATCCAGTTCGCCAAACTGCTCAAGCAGCAGTCCCGATCCAATGACTTCCTGTACCGCGTGGGAGGCGAGGAATTTCTTATACTCAGTATCAGCTCCGAACCCGCCGATTCGGTGGCCATCGCGGAAAAGGTCCGCCTTGCGACCAAGGAAAGCGCGCTGCTGTTCAAGGGGCGCGCCATCCCCCTGACCGTCAGCTGCGGCGTCAGCTTTTCCAGCGCCGACGACCCGGAGGAAACCGCGCTGCCGCGACTGCTGTCACGGGCGGACCAGGCGCTTTATCAGGCTAAGGAACAGGGACGTAACCAGGTTCAGGTCTACGGCGAGGGAGAGCTGCCCAGTGCGCGCCGGGATCGCCACCGTTGAGCAGGCGGCGCCGACGATATGCAGCGGCGCCTTACTCCTGGGGAATCGGTCTTGTCTTCAAGGTCCGCCGTGGCGGGGCGGCCTTCTCCGGTTTGGCCGCCGGGGCGGGCGCCGACGATTTACCGAAAATCGCGCTGCGGGCCGAATCCAACTGCACCTGCATTTGCAGGCTGAGCGGCAGCTTTAAGTGCCAATCCAGGTACAGGCCGGCCAGGCCAATCACCGTCAGCAGCGCCAGAACACCACCGGCATAGGCAGACATTCTGATCAGGGGCGCCAGGCTGCCACCACGTCGCAGATCGGGTCTGGCCCGCAGATTGCTGCGGCTGTCCGTGGGGGGGCGCTCCCCCGACGCCAGCGGCCGGGAATCAAATACAGCCCGGCTGGCGGAATTGTCACTATCCTGCAACGGTATCCTGAATTTTCCCGAAGCTACCGCCGGGGCGGCTTTGGGCGCCGCGGCGGGCTTGGCCGCCCGCGGGGGAGTTTCGGCGCTGAAATCGGCGGAGTCCGGCCGGGTCTGTGCGTTGCCCTTGCCGGAAAACAAAAGATCGTCTTCACTGAAATCCGGGGTATCGGCCATCGCCGACTCCCAGGCGTTGTCGCCGGAGATAAACTTCTTACTCGACTTGTCGGACGACTCGGCGGGTTTGACGGGCGGGCGCGGCGACTTGGCCGCTGCAGCTTCCTTACTCGCGTCGTAAAAATCGCTGCTGTACTCGTTCTGCGCGAACTCGTTGGATTTGCCGCTGCTGCGCTGATCCAGCTCCTGCTGCTTGAGTTCCGTGGCTTTGCGCTGCGCTTCCAGCTTTTTCTTCAGGCGCGAGATTTCCAGCTGGGTTTTGCGCAGCTCTTCCTCATCCGAGTTGCCGTTGTTTTTTGGTAAATCGCCTTTGGTCATACTCATGTCCCACGTCTTCCGGCGCTGCCGGGACGGAAGTTATCTGCTGTGCCAGCTGTTGCGGCTCGTTTTGCGTCACCTCCGCGGAATCAGTCAACTGGCGTTCCAGTTCACTGGTCCACGACTTGATGGCTTCGACAAAGGCATCTTCCCTGCCCGCCGTGCCGCCGCGATTTCCACCCTCACTCCGGGTGGCGGACTGCCGACCGGCGTCCGGCATACTTGCCGGATTGTGTGCAACATTGCCTAGCGCCGATTTCAACGCGGCGAAATCCGTAAGCAATTGATTGTACCTGTCATCGAGGATGGCGTAGCGCTGCGACATGGCCTGCAAACCCTCGGCCATGCGGCGTATTTCCTCGTGCTGCTGAACCACCACCTGGGGCTTTTCTTCCTGCCCCTTCAGCAATCGCGCCAGGCGATTGAGCTGTTCCTGGTTGTGCTGCAATTCCCGGCGCAACCAGGCCACCTGGCCGGCCAAATCACCGACCTGCGCAGTTTCCGCATCAGAGTCTATGTCGGCAGCCGGGTGCATATTCTTTAACTTTATGGGGAGACCCGGGTTCTGCGCCGCCTGGCGCGGCGCGACAGCTTCCACCAGGCGCAGAGTTTCCGGCTCCGCACCCAGGCGCACCTTCTGCAGCAACTCGGCACCCTCCGGCACGCGCTGGATGCCGCCGATCAGCACATAAGCGTCATACCCGTGCTGCGACAGGAGAAACGCCGCCGCCGGACTGAGCTGGCCGTTGTTGCAGAAAACAACATAAGTCTGCCCCCGCGAGAGACCGGGCAGGCGCTGACGCAACGCCGACATCGGTATCCACAATGCGCTTTCGAGAAAATCCTGGCGCGTCGCATGATCGCGCACATCGATGAACCGGCCGCCCTTGACGACCATCTCTTCCGCTTCCGCGTAAGTCACCAGGTCGACAGCGGGACGCACCACCAGATCGAGAAAATCCTGCTTGGCGAGGCGCAGAACAACGCCGGAATCGAGCATTCGCACACTGGCATTGCGCTGCCCTTTGGTGATCAGCGCCTCTTCGCCGAAACCGGCGCCGACGCCGAGCTCCGCCAGAGTAACTTCCCCCTCGCCCGGCACTTGGCGCGTCACCAGGCAACGCCCCTCCTTGATGATGTAGTAGTGATCGTCCGCGTCATTCTGCCGGATCAGAACCTGTCCTGGCCGAACCACGATCTCCTTCATACGCAGCAACAGGGCTTGAATATTGCGCGGCGGAATCTTACCGGTATTGAGACTGCCGAGAAACTTCGCCAGCCAGTCACCGGGATCAGCCGCCTGCACTTCCGCGACCTGATAATTGGCCGCCAGATCGCTGTCCTCCATCACCTCCAGCAAATGCCGGTCTATCACCAGCAGCGTGGTTGGCCGGGTGGTGCGCATTTCCACCCGCCGCGGCCGTACGTCGGCGATGGCCTCCCGTGCTGCTTCGGTATCCGCCTTCAGGCGCAGCAAACCTATGCTGCGCGAAGAAATCTCGATCTCGCCCGCCACCAGAAAGTAGGTGCAACGATCATTGTCGCCGCGGCGGAAGATCACCCGGTCCGCGGGATAGGTAAGCAGCTGGCATTTTTGCGCCAGCATTTTGCATTGTTCCAGATCCAGGGATTGAAAAGGCAGGAAACGTCCCAATAGCTTTTCGTCGACCTTTCTGCCGGTCGTTTTTTTTGCAGCGCCCATCGTCCTATCCTGTCGGTAATGCGAATATTCGCCTGCCGCGCTCCCTCGGATCGCCGACTACTCCGGTCGCGCAACCCCTTGCCAGCACAGGCGAATATCGCGTGCAAACATTGCACCTAGAAGTCCAAGCTTAGACCAGCCGGGCAAGGCCTTCCGTGAACCCGATCACAGGCCGGGAACTGTTTCTGTGCTAAGCGGGGAGCGGGGCCTTAGACCCCGGGACGAACCAGGAAAGGACGGCGCATGGCGGCGCGCCTCATATCATGGGCCAGAACATGCCTTGTTCGAAGATGGCACGGTCGGTGCCGCTGTCCAGGCACCATGCCGGCACCTTTTCCGGCGGCAGCGGCTCGCCGATCAGGAATCCCTGAGCCTGGTCGCAGCCGCGGGTACGCAGGAAATACAGCTGCTCCTCGGTTTCCACGCCCTCCGCCATCACCCGCAGACGCAAGGTCTGCCCCAGGGCGACGATGGCTTCGGCGATCGCTGCATCGCCCTCGCCATTGGAAATATCGCGCACGAAGGAACGGTCGATCTTCAGCGAATTCAGCGGAAACTTCTTCAGGTAGCTGAGGGAAGAATAGCCGGTGCCAAAATCATCCACCGCCAGCTGCACACCCAGCTCATGCAGTTTGCGCAAGGTGACAATGGCATTATCGACATTATCCACCAGGAAGTTTTCTGTGATCTCCAGCTCCAGGTTCTGTGGATCCAGGCCGGAATTACGCAGAGCCGCGGTAACGCTCTCTATCAGGGTGGGCTGGGTAAACTGTAACGGCGAGAGGTTCACCGCGATACGCATCGGCGGCAGTCCCGCGCGCTGCCACTGCGCCGCCTGCTGACAGGCCTTGTGCAACACCCAGTCGCCGATGGCGGTGATAAAGCCGGTATCTTCGGCCAGCGGCAGGAACTGATTGGGATACAGCAAACCGAGATCAGGGTGATGCCAGCGGATCAGCGCCTCCAGGCCGATGATTTCACGGCGATGCAGATCCACCTGCGGCTGGTAATAGAGGATGAATTCATTGCGCTGCAAGGCATGCCTGATCCGGTTTTCCATGATCAGGTACTCCACCGCCTTGGCATTCATATCCGCAGTGTAAAACCGATAGTTGTTGCGGCCCTGCTCCTTGGCACGGTACATGGCCGTATCGGCGTTTTTCAGCAGCTCGTCGATATCGGCACCATCCTGCGGGTAGATGGCGATTCCCACGCTGGTGGTGACGTACATCTCGTGCCCGTCGATATGAAACGGCCGATTCATCACGTCCAGAATCTTGCGCGCCACGGTGGTGGCATCTTCCGGCTGCGCCAGCTCTTCCAGGATCACGGTAAATTCATCGCCGCCGAGGCGAGCCACGGTATCACCCTTGCGCGCATTGGACAGCAGCCGATTGGCCACTGCCTTGAGCAATTCGTCACCGGCATGGTGCCCGAGGCTGTCATTGATCAGCTTGAAGCGATCAAGATCCAGGAACAGCACCGCGACCTGGGCTTTCTGCCGCCGCGCCCTGGCCAGGGCATGGGTGAGACGGTCGCGGAACAGGGTGCGGTTGGGCAAACTGGTGAGGTTGTCGTAGTTGGCCAGTTGCAGCAACCGGTCTTCCGCCCGTTTGCGCTCAGTGATATCGGTGGCCACACCGATCACGCCTACTACAGCTTGCGCGCCATCCTTGACGATGGAGTAGCGGCATTCGAACACCAGGTCATTGATCTCTATCAGCGAGGTGACCTGCTCACCCTCGAGGATACGCTGGAAATCTTTGCGAAAACGCGGTCGGTTGCGAAACAGCGTGAACAGGGACTGCCCGACGAGATCGTCCGGCCGCATGGCCAGGCGCTCCAGGCCACGACCCTCTACGAAGGTGAAACAACCCTCGCGATCCACCGCGAAGAGAATTACCGGCGCGTTGCTCACTACACTGCGCAGGCGCTGCTCGCTTTCCTGCAGCGCCTTCTGCATGATTTTCCGCTCGTTGATCTGGTGGCGTAATTCCTTGTTGGACTGCAACAACTCCTGGGTACGCCGATCCACCTGCAACTCCAGCTCCTGGGCGGCCGACCATACCGACTGCGGGATCAGCGCGGCACCCACCAACTCGCGCAATTCAACGATGAAGTAGGCGTTCTCGCCGACCTGGACGCTGTTGACCGTCACCTCCGCCAGGAACGGTTCGCTGTCACGGCGCACGGCGGACAGGCGCGCCGGCAAACCGCCGCTCTGTTCGCAGGCGCTCAGATTCAACTCCGGCAGCAAAGCGGTGATTTTCTCGCCCAATAATTCCTTGGCGGCACGACCAAACAGGGATTCGATAGCGGGATTGACTTCACGGATGGCGCCCAGGTTGTCACATACCACGACACCATCACGCAAATGGCGGATGATTTCGTTGTCGATGATGTTGACACCCGCCATTTCTGTCTGCATGACTCTGGCACCACGCATAAGATCGAACGCAAAACAATACCGAATTGAAATTTCGATGAGAAGATATTTTTCGCTACCACCGACTCAAATGCTAAAATGTTGAGCAGTGACGCATATAAGCAATTGTTATTTAAGAACTTGGAAAAATACCTTTATCCGCATACCCGGCTTTGCCGCAAGAACGCCACGGCCAGCACCTAAGCGTTTGTTCCATCGACAGATAGCACGCCGGCCCCAGCGAATGGCAGGCACAGTTACTGCAATTACAGGCCATTTCACTTACAATAGCGCCCTTTTTCCCGGGGTGAACAAGCTTGATCGATAACCAGCCGCCAGATAGCAGCACCGTCATCGTGGCCATCTTGTCCGATACCCACGGCCAGGTGGCACCGACTCTGCTGCAGACGATAGAACGCTGCGACATGGTGGTGCATGCGGGTGATATTTGTGGCGCCGGTGTTCTGGCGGCCCTGCGTCCGCGCGGCGGTCAAATTTTTGCCGTACGCGGCAACAATGACCGGGAAGCGCTGTGGCTGGAGCACGAACATGCCGTGCTGGAGAAAATCCCTGAGACCTTACACTTGAAGCTGCCGGGTGGTACGCTGGTAGTGGAACACGGTCATCGGCATGGCGCGCATCAGCCCAGCCACGACTCCCTGCGCCGGACTCACCCTGACGCGCGCGTCATCGTCTACGGGCACACCCATAAACTGCTGATCGACAACGAGCAGCAGCCGTGGATCGTCAATCCCGGCGCCGCGGGTTACACGCGGAACCATGGCGGATCATCGTGCCTGCTGCTGCACGCGACGACCATGGACTGGCGCTTTGAAATCGTCAAATGCACGCAAAGTGCAAAAGTGGTGGCATAGAGATCACCGCCATAGGCAAGCGAATCAGGCGCTTTCCCTGCCGCGGTAAATATCCACGATAACGACGACACCGCCGACCAGGCCGATCACGGCGACGATGGATACCATATAAAACAGCGCTTGTTCCATGTAGTTTTCCTTCATAACAGCACATTATAGTTGTTGGCCGGCACCCAGACCCGGCCTTAGTGGGTGTAAACTGTAATCAACCTTGCCGGGATTAGCAATGCCCCCAACCCGTCGCCACGCCATGCCATGACCCTGTTCCCCACAGAGCTGCCGGTAATCGCCGTCAGTCGCTGCCTGCTGGGGCAGCGCGTGCGTTACGATGGCGGCGACAAACGGCAAACCGCGCTGGCCGAGCACGTGGCGGCGTCACTGCCGCTGCGTCCCCTGTGCCCGGAGTGGGACGCCGGCCTGGGCGTACCGCGACCACCCCTCAGGCTGCAGCACTGGGGCGCTGACGTCAGGGTCCTGACCGTTGTCGGCGGCCTGGACCGCACCGTGCCGCTGCACGCCGCCTGTCTGCGCTATCGGCAAATGCTGCTGACGGTGGACGGCCTGGTCCTGAAAAGCCGCTCCCCCAGCTGCGGCATCGACGACACGCCGCTGCATCCGCCGCCGCCAATCCCCGGCGAGCCAGCCGTCGCACCGGCAACCGGACCCGGCCTGTTGCTGCGCAGCGGCATCGTACCCGACACGCTGCCACGCACGGACGAACAGCGCCTGGCGGATCCCCTCGGCCGGGAACGCTTTTTTACCGCGGTTTTTTCCCACTGGCGGCAGCGCCTGGCCGTAACCGAAACGCAATGGCAGCAGGTGCTGCCACTGCTGCAACAGCTGATCAGTGCGTCCTAAGACTCAAGGCAGATCCTGTGGCGGTTGCTGCAGCAGATCGGTGATGCAATCGCGCAACGTCGCCAGTTGCGCATCGCACTGCACTTGACAATGATAGACACCATCGCGATAGAGGAAGATGGCCGGCAGATGATAAACCTCGAACTCGCGCACCAGCGCCATCTCCTGCTCGCAATCCACTTCGAACACGCTGACTCCGGGGTTACGGGCGCGGTATCCCGCCAGCACGCCGCGCCAGGCGCGGCAGGCGCCACAGGCGCTGCTGGTGAACAGCACCAGGCTGACACCGCGCGTCTCCTGCAGCGCATGATGAAAATCAAACTGATTGAGCCGGGTGAAACGATCCATGATCTTCCCATTGCCAGAAACTGCAGTATCAGAATCACCTGCCAGTGAACGGGACGGGGCAGGGGGCCATGCCCGCGCTAATCCGACAGGACTTCGGTTTCCTCATTGCCGAATATGTGACGCCGGATGGTTTCCCGGTGGCGCACGAAAAACCGGCTGCGCGTCTCCGGATTGTGCTTGACCGGCCCGGGCAGGGTTGCCGCCAGATCGATGGCTTCATCCATACTCAGCTCGTCGACACTCTTGCCCCAATAGTGGCGCGCCGCCGCCTCCACGCCGTAAATTCCTCGGCCGAATTCCGCGACATTCAGATAGATCTCCATGATGCGCCGCTTGCTGATCTTCTGCTCCATGATATAGGTCAATATCACTTCGTGCAGTTTGCGCAGCGGGGTGCGATCGGAAGTCAACAGATAGTTCTTGATGGTTTGCTGAGAAATCGTACTGGCCCCGTAAACTATCTTGCCCTTGCTGATATTGAACTCCATGGCTTCCAGCAAAGCCTCCTGATCGAAGCCCTGATGCTCATAAAAACGCGAATCCTCAGCCACCACCACGGCGCGTACCAGATGCCGGGGGATGCGCGCGATATTTACCGGATACCATTGCAGGCGCGGCCAACCGGTGTGCTGCCGCTGCTCGCTTTCGTAAACCTGCATGAAACGCGATTTCTGGATCGGTCCGCGCTGAAAGGCATCCCAGTCCGGCAGTAACAGCAAAATGTACCCGGCCTCTAACGCCAGCGCCAGCATCACCAGCGTCAGCACAAAACGCAACAGCGCAAGCCAGCGGCGTTTGCGTCTGGCTGCCGGCGCAGGAGAGGATTTTCTGGAAAATAGTCGCAATAACATGGCGTCAACAACGGTGGCGAATCACGGCAGGGGCTATTATACGCGAGCCCGCCCCTGTTTCTAGGACCCCGACAGCGGCTGGACGGGAGGGGATCCGGTATACTATCGGCCTGGCCGCGCGCCCTGATTCGGCAGCGGACGACTAACTTACGAAGGGGATGCACCATGCGTGAATTCTGGGAACAACGGTACGCAGAGGAAAGCCTGGCCTATGGCGCCGAAGCCAACGCCTTTCTCGCCGGGCAGCGCCCGCGTTTACGGCCGGGGATGCAGACCCTGGCGGTAGGTGACGGCCAGGGACGCAACGGCGTGTGGCTGGCCCGCCAGGGGCTGCAGGTGCTGTCGGTGGACTACTCCCAAACCGGATTGGAACGGGCACGCCAGCTGGCAAGCTCCCACGGCGTTACCCTGGATACCTTGTGCGTAGATCTGTTCACCTGGCAATGGCCGCGCGATTGTTATGACCTGATTGTGGTGATCTTCGTGCATTTTCCGCCCGATCAGCGCCAACGCCTGCACCAGTTGATGCTGCAGGCCCTCAAGCCGGGAGGCCTGCTGATCCTGGAAGGGTTTACACCGGAACAACTGCAATACAAAAGCGGCGGTCCGCCGGTGCGCGAACTGCTCTACGATCGCGCCATGCTGGCGGAGGATTTCCGCGATGCGGAAATAGAATTACTGGAAGAAACGCTGACCGAACTGGACGAAGGCCCCTATCATCAGGGGACCGCCGCTGTGGTACGGCTGCTGGCGCGCCGTCGCTGACAATCAGGCGGCGCCCGCCGCCTTGGTCAATGCCACCTGCTGCGCGGGACGCTTGAGCGGCTGCGCCCGGTAACGGGCCGGACTGGCCAGCAGGGCCGCCGGCGGCGTGGTGTTCATTTGCATTCCGCCGGTGATGCGCGCACCGGGGTGAATCTGAATATTGGGGCTGTAAAGATTACCGACGATGATAGCGCCGTTGAGCACGATCAGCTTGTCCCGGGCTACCACGTCACCGCGCACGCTGCCCTCAACGATGACGATATCCGCCACCATATTGCCTTTCCACTTGGCGCGCTGGGAGATCAACAGCAGACCTTCCACCTCCCCACCACCTTCCAGACGGCCCTCAAATCGCACATTACCCTTACTTTTAAAAGCACCGGCGATAATGGTTTCATGGGTGACTGTCATAAAGTTCTTCATGGTAATCCTTTGGGAACAATTTCCGATTCGCCAAGCCGATACAGAAGCATACGCAGTGATCTAGCAAGAATCAATCCGCTTCCCCCCTTCCCGGAGGGGCCGTAATGTGGACTTAAAGTATTATTTTTAACATAATACAGCATTTTCCCCAGGCGAGCCGCCGCGGAATCAAACCATAGGCGCCCGTAACACTGCCTCGGTCTGCGGGAAAACAGGGCCCGACGGATGCACACCACCCGGAAACCCCGTCTTGTCCCAAGTGAGCTCGCAAGATTTGTTAAACTAAGTTTTTATTTCAACCTGAAAATTACGGCGGTTAACCGATGAAGAAATGGCAGTGCTTGATTTGCGGTTTTGTTTACGATGAAGCGCAAGGGCTACCCGAGGAAGGGTTGGCTCCGGGAACGCGCTGGGAAGATATTCCCGACGACTGGCTGTGCCCGGATTGCGGCGTGGGCAAGGCCGATTTTGAAATGATTGAAGTGGGGAGCGCCGCCTGAGGGCGGCTGCCGGATCGGAGCAAGTGACGGAGCGGCGATGCAACAGCCATTGGTAATTGTCGGCAGCGGCTTGGCCGGTTACACGGCGGCCCGGGAATGGCGCAAGCTCGATCGCGAGCGGGCGCTGGTGCTGGTAACGGCGGATGACGGTAGTTTTTACTCCAAGCCCATGCTGTCCAATGCGCTGGCTGGCGGAAAAACACCACAACAACTGGCCAGCTTCAGCGCCGAGCAGATGGCGGCGCAGTTACAGGCCGAGATTCTGATCCGGCACCGCGTACTGCAACTGGACATCGACAACCGTACGTTGCGCCTGCGCAGCGACACCGGCGCCGAACGCACCCTGGCCTATGGACAGCTGGTGCTGGCACTGGGCGCCGATCCTGTCCGCCTGCCCTTGAACGGAGATGCCGGCAATGAGTTGCTGGCGATCAACGATCTGCAGGACTACAAGATTTTCCGCCAGCGCATCGCCGATGCCAAATCGCTGCTGGTTCTGGGCGCAGGCTTCGTCGGTTGCGAATTCGCCAATGATCTGCTGCTGGCGGGCTATCAGGTAACTGTCGCCGACCCGATGTCCGCCCCCATGCAGCGCCTGGTACCGCCGGCCATCGGCCAGGGTCTGGCCCAGGCCCTGGAACAGGCGGGGGCCCAATGGCGGCTGGGCTGGGCTGCCGCGGCAGTCGACCACCACGCCGACCAGCTGCGCGTCACCCTGCGCCGTCTCGCCGACGGGGCGGAAGAATCGCTGGTGGTGGACAGAGTCGTGGCGGCGGTGGGTTTGCGCCCGCGGCGGGAACTGGCCCAGGCCGCCGGCCTGAAAACCGAGCGCGGTATTGTCACCGACGCCTGCCTGGCCACCTCCGCCTCCGGGGTCTATGCGCTGGGCGATTGCGCGGAAATCAACGGCGAACTGCTGCCCTTTGTCATGCCCATCATGCATTGCGCCCGGGCACTGGCCAAGACCCTGTGTGGCCAGACCACCCCGGTGGTGTTCCCGGCAATGCCCATCGTGGTAAAGACGCCCGCCTATCCCAATGTGGTCGTCATACCGCCCGCCAACGTCGCCGGCGAATGGCGCTCCGAACAACAGGACGGCGGCGCCAAATCCCTGTTTATCGACAGTACCGGCAAGCTTCGGGGTTTTGCCCTGGGAGGCACAGCCGTCGGGGAAAAAGCGGGTTTGCTGCAGACGCTCAACGGTTGAATGACTCTCAGTCCAGCTTTTCCTGCACCGGACCGATGCGGCGAATGCTGGGATGAGTGTCCTGAATAGGGCGCGGCAGGGCGGCCAGATATCTTTCCGCGTCCGTGACGCTGGAAAATTCACCATGCACCAACAGGTGCCACGGGTGATCGTTGATCAGTATATGCAGATAGGCCACACCCGCAATAATTCGCCGCTGCTGGAGAAATTGGCGCAGTTCACCGGTGTTGTAGGCGCCGCGCAGCTGCAGGGTATAGTGCGCCGGGTTCAGCTCCTTGAACCAGGCGGCGCCATCCATTTTCGCCAGCTCCGCGTCGCCGGCTGTCGCTGTCACCGGGCCGGCCGCATACTGCAGCAACGGTACATCACTGGCTGCCGGGGGCAACGCGGGCGGCGATTCCGCCGCCGACGGGTTTTCACCGGTGAGCGCCACCTTGAGCGTATCAGCGGCTTCGTCAGCCACAGCCGTTGGACGACTGTAGCGCAAGCTGCCTGCCAGCACCGAATTCGCCGCCGGCGAGGCGATGAGCAGCGGGCCCTGACCGGACAGATTGAGCTGCCGCTGACTGCCGTAGAAGGTTCCCCACAGCTCCTCCCCCAGCTTCAACCGCATGGGATACAGGTAGTAGTACGCCGCCAGCGCCGCCAGCAGAAGCAGTAACAACCAGGTGCGGCGCAGCCCGCCGACGACACGGTGCAATATCGCCCGGTCCCTGGCATCAAGAAAATCCCGCGCCAGCATTTCATTGATGCGTATCGGCAAACCGCCGGACGCCTGGTGCATGGCCTTCAATGCTCGTGGCCGCGGCTTGGGCAGCTGGTAACCGCACTGCAACAGGCGGTCTTCCACATAAAAGGAGACATCCACTTCGTTCAGTCGCGGCAGGTAGATGAAATTCGCCCAGCCGTCGGTGAAGCCACGCAGGGAATCGTGAATCAGCGAATGTTTGATATCCGGTTCGCTGAACAGAAGAATGGCGAAACGAGATTGTTTGGCGGCCAGCAACTTTTTAATACACAACAAAGCGCGCAAGTTATCCTGGGACAGATTGTGCGCATCATCAATCACCAGGACATGATTCAGCTGGCCGCTCTGATTGGTAAGATGCTTGCAGAGTTCCTGGAATGTCAGGTTCTGTTTGCTGACGCCGGTGGCGGTAGCCACCGCCTTGACCAGATCGCGCACGGTAAAATCCTGCACGGCGTTGATGTGCACCAGGACCTTGTCGCGCCAGTATTCCCGCTCGCAATGCTCGGCGAGCGTGGATTTACCGCTGCCGAAATCGCCGACGACCAGGATGATGGCTTTGCCATGGTCAACCATATGGACCAGGGTGGAGATGCGCTGCTGCAGCGCCGGGTATAAAAACAGCGTGGTACCGGCGGAAAGCGCCAGCGCCTCGCCTAAAACCGGAGGATTATTAGAGCTTATGTCGACTCCCTGATCCTGCACCGCTTCCGCAGCGGCTTCAGGAACGGACACCGGCTCAATTGGTTTTTTATTTGCGAATCCCATACTACATAAAGGTTATTGATAGGAGTTTTAAATGTGCCTTCCTGTTTACGACTGCGGCTTAAGTTCCTTTAATAAGGTCTTCCACAGGAAATTGATTAATTTACACACAGAATCCCACAAGACATGAACTACCAATACCCACACCGTCACAAATTTACGCGATACAAAATGGCGATCAGCTGGCGCGACTGGCTGATTGTTAGCCTGTTTCTGCTCCCGTGGCCGGCCGGAGCAAGCCAATGCAGCGCCGGTCAACAATGGTATTTACCCGCCACCGCCCGCAGCATTTCCAGTGACGAATGGTTGACGCAAACCGACTCTAAATCCGTTATTTTAATAGGCGAACACCACGACAACGCCGACCACCACCGCTGGCAACAACAGGTACTGCAACGTCTGCTGCAGACCTACGCGCCTCGCCGTCAGGTCATGGTCGGCTTTGAAATGATTCCGCGATCGCGACAAAATGTCCTAAGCGCCTGGCAAACCGGCAGCCAGAGCCTGGACGAACTGCGCCAGCGCCTGCCCTGGGAGGCGGGCTGGGGTTTCGACTTCGCGTATTACTCACCGCTGCTGGACCTGGCGCGGCGGCAGGCTAAGCGCCTGCTGGCTTTGAATGCTGATGACGAGCTGGTCACCCGCGTGCGGGACAGCGGCTGGGAACAAACCCCGGATGCATTACGCCAGGGTCTGCAGGCACCGGCGCCCCCCTCCCGGGACTACCTGCGCATCCTGGCCGGCAGTTTCCTGGCTCACGCACCGCCCCAGGGCGAAGAAGACGCGGCCCAACGCAAACAGCGTTTTCTACGTTTCGTCCAGGGTCAGCAGGTATGGGACAGCGTGATGGCGCAATCCATTGCTCAGGCCCTGCACACCGCCCCCGATGCCCTGGTTATCGCTTTCATGGGCAGTTGGCATATGATAGCCGGGGGTGGGGTTGCCCATCAGCTCCGACAGTTGGGTGTCAAAGACCTCGCTATCCTGGTACCCTGGGACAGCCATCTGGATTGCGACTTGATCAGCGACGGCTTTGCCGACGCGGTATACGGTCTCGACTACCGTCGAACCGGCAAGCTCCCGCGCCAGTCGCCGCCAGACGCACGCGCTCCCGAGGCAGATACAGTAGACAGAGAGAAAACCACACCATGAGGCAAAGTCTTGTTCACAACAACACCGGCGGTACTTGCCGCCTGGCAATGACATTGATTTTTTGCCTGGGCATCGTCGGCTGTGACGACAATGGCCCCGCATTGCAGCAAGTCATGGAACGCGGCGATCAGCTGTTTACCAGCGAACAGGCCGGCAATATGGACGCGATGCTGGCGCAATACGACGAACAGTTTTTCGCTGCCCACTCCCGCGATGACTGGCGCCGGCAGCTGGAAACGACCCGACGCGACCTGGGCGATTTACGCAGCTTCACCCTGCGCCAGAAACACTACGACACCCGCTTGAGCGGCCGGTTTTTCATCTTCGAATATCAGGTGATCTATGACCGGGGCAGCGCCTGGGAAACCTTGACGTTCATCAATCCCAACAACAGCCCGGACATCCGCCTGGTCGGGCACCAGATCAAAGAAATGAGGTCCTGATATGCACCTGGCACCCGCCACCAGAGTGATGTGCGCCGCGACTGCGTTGTTAATGCCGATATTGCTCGGCGCCTGCCAGGGCGGTGGCCACCGCCACAGCATGGAACAAATGACTGCATTTAATCTGGCGCAGCTGTGGGAACCCGCCGATCCCGAGCATTTCGAGGAACCGTATGCGCTGGATCTGACGGCGATGAACAAGTTGGACGCCGTCATGCAGCAGGTACAGAAACGTCGCCTGGTCTTCGTCGGCGAGACCCATGATCGCTTCGACCATCATGTGAACCAGCTGGCGGTCATCAAACGCATGCATGCCACAAACCCGCGCCTGGCCATAGGCATGGAAATGTTCCAGCAGCCGTTCCAGCAGGCACTGGACGATTATGTTGCCGGCAAAATTGACGAGCAGAGTTTTCTGCGCCAATCGCAATATTACGAACGCTGGCGGGTGGACTATCGCAACTATCGGCCGATCATAGAATTTGCGCGCGCCAACCACCTGGCCCTTGTCGCCCTCGATATCACCGATGAACTGCGGCACAAAATCGGTGAGCAGGGCGTCCAGGGCCTGTCGCCGGCGGAACGGGAACAGATCCCGGCGGAAATCGACCGCTCCAATAACGACTACCGGGAATTGATGCAGGCGATTTTTCAGTTGCAC
Organism: Proteobacteria bacterium UBA6920; assembly: GCA_002448875.1. Taxonomy (GTDB): domain Bacteria; phylum Pseudomonadota; class Gammaproteobacteria; order SG8-11; family SG8-11; genus UBA6920. Next base: position 26,402 of record DKAS01000100.1, read on the forward strand.
CCACCGGTACACGACCAGAATTTCGAAAAATTTCTCGAAGTACAGCTGATCCGGGATGAAGCCATGGCGCAAACCACGGCCAATTATCTGCAGAAACATGCCGACACGAACATGGTTGTGCTCGCCGGCGGCGGCCACCTGGTTTACGGTTACGGTATTCCGCAGCGAGTGCAACGGCGCCTGAAGGTCGACGCGGCCATTCTGCTCAACGACATCACTCATGAACCCCGCCCGGAACTGGCAGACTATATCCTGCTACCCCGTCCCGCCAGCCTGCCGCCCGCCGGACGGCTGGGGGTGGTACTGGATACGCAGCAGGCCGGCGTGGTGCGGGTGTCCAGCCTGGCCGACGACAGCCCCGCGCGCGGCGCCGGCATCGCCAAGAACGACGTCATCCTGGCCATCAACGATACTCGCACCGCTTCGATGACGGATATCAAATTCAGCCTGCAGGAGAAAAAGCCCGGCGATGCCGTTACCGTTCATCTGTCGCGCCGCGACTGGCTGGGCAAGGTCAAGGAACTGGCGGTACCGGTAACCTTATATTGACCTCAGCGTTCGGTGCGGTCATCGGCAGGTTGATCCACCACCACCTGCAGGTAACCCAGCGCCACGTAGTCGCGGATCTGCGCCGGCCCGGCCGGTGCCACATCCACGTACGCGGGAAAATCTTCCTTGGCTTTATTACGCCAGCCGGCATGGGTGCCACAGACATGCAGCGGAATTCCGTCCGCTTCGCTGAGCTGGCGTACCGCCGCATGCACCTGGGGATACCTGGCCTGATTCTCCTGCAGCAAGGCGAATTCCTCCTTGCCATGGGAGACCACGGCGATCGGCAGCGCCGGAAAGCGCGCGCGCAGGCGCAGGCTCAGTTGGCGCACCGCGGGCAATGCCCACTGCAATGCTGCCTCATCGCCATTGACAATTTCAAACACCACTCCCGCCGGCGGCGCCGGCAGATGCAAAATGCGTTCGACCTGCGCCTCGCTGTCGGCGCCGTGCGCCACTGCCCAGCCCAGCACCATGGCCGCGAACAAGGCGAATCGTTTCATCATCATCTACATCTCCGTTGACTGGCCCGGGGGTTAAAGACAAAGTCAGGCGGCCAGCGTTACACCCCCTGCGGGCGGGCGCTGATTGCGGTAAAATGCCCGGATGCGCGCAGTGTACTCACAACCGCATTCGTAATGCCACCGGCGTCCCTGGCATTCCACCCCCGCCGGGGAGCGAAACAGGGTAAGGGTGGTCAACGCTTGGTTACTGATCCTGTCATTGACTAAGCCCATCGCCTGGTCAACGACAGGAAGTGCCACCATGATCGACGCCATAAAGAAGTTTTTCGAAAGCAAAATTCTGCCGGAACCCGCTGGCGGTGAACATGCCCTGGCGCTGGCCTGCGCCGCCCTGCTGTACGAAGTGGCGCGCATGGATTTCCATGTCCACGACAAGGAACTGGCCCGTCTGCAACAATTGCTGCAAATCAAGTTTCAACTGTCACCGGCGGAAACTGCCGATCTGATCGCCGCGACACAACGCCAGGCGGAGGACACGCACAGCTACTATGATTTTACCCGCCTGATCAACCAGCGCTTTAGCTACGAACGCAAAATCGATCTGATAGAAATGATGTGGCAGATCGCCCTGGTCGACCAAACCATCGATAAGTACGAAGAACATTTGATTCGCAAAGTCGCCGACCTGCTCTATGTCTCTCATGTGGACTTCATCCAGGCCAAACACCGGGCACAGCAATAACCCGCCCTGGCAACGACGGCCCCGGCCACTGGTTTCCCAGCCAACAGCCTGGCGCACCGGCAAGTTGGCAAAGAAGCTGCACATAAATTCCCGCTGTTAAACTGACACCAGCGCGCCTGTTCCGCATTGGCCACACGGTCGATCCATTATAAGAAGTGGCGTTGCTATATCGATGCGTTGCGCCGTTATACACGATCGCGATTAAGGTTGGAGCTGGAAACAGTTTTTTGCATTCACCGGTCTTAGCCAGGCATCGTGCATTGTCATTGACAAAGCAATATGGCGTAGATTAAAAAACACAGACTGGTCAGTGGGATGTCGCTATCTTAAAAAACCTTTGCTTTATTGATAATTAAAGTTAAACTATATAACAACACAGGGGCTTTGTTATCTATGGCAACCAGTATCACCCAAGAACGGCGCGGCGACTCGCACCAGCAGATACGCAACCTGGTCACCTCGCGCACCGACACGCTGTCCAAGCTGTCCGAGCTTGCATCCTGCAAGCCGTTCAAACCGAATCGCAAGACACAGAACCTGCTGCAGGAATTCTGCGAGTCCCTGATCGACTACACCGCCAGCGCCCATTTTCAGCTCTATCGCTTTATCGACGAACGCAAGGAACGACGCAAACCTGTGTTGGATATCGCCGACTCCATTTATCCGCGCATCGTCACCATCACGCAACGTATTCTGGATTTCAACGACAAGTACGACTGCGAAGACCATTGCACCGATATGCTGCAGCTGGAACGCGACCTGTCGACCCTCGGCGAAATGCTCGCTGACCGCATCGAACTGGAAGATCGCCTGATCTCGGTCCTCACCCGGGGACGCAGCAACTAGCCCCTGCGGCGCGCCCAACCGACCTGGTGGGCACCATGGCCGCCGCAACCCGTGGCGGCCGCTAGAACCGGCGTTCGAAATACAATGCCAGGCGGCGACGCTCGCCGGCGGCACCGCGTAAACCCACATATCCCGAAGCATCGACCTTGAGGCGCAACTCGCCCACCCATTGCCGCGTTTGCGTCGATTGATAACTGCCGACCGCAGCACCGTTGCTGCGCGCCTCGCCGGCAAACTTGTCGTAAGCCGGTCCCGCCGCGATAGCGACATAACCCAGGGTTGCCTGCAACATCAGACTCGCGCCGTAGTTCCACCAGGTGCACTCCAGTTGCGTATCCGCATATTCACCCGCGGCCCGGTAGTAATCATAGTACACACGCGGGCGCAGCTGCAGACTGGTGGCCAGCGCCAACGGCCGCTCCAGCCACACCCCGAACCGGTAACCCGCGGCCGTCACGCTGCCCGCGCCCGGAATGCCCTCCAGCGTCAGGCCGGTCTGGCCGAAATCCAGCCCCATATGCCCTCCTGCCAACATCGGTTCGGCATAGGACACGTAAAGATTTTCCAGCGTCGCCTGCAGCGACAGACCCGCGAACTCCCAGTCCGCCTCCTGGCGCTCGATCGACAAAGCGAAGATACTGTTATTGCGCGTGAAGTCCCCCGCTTGCGCCGGACCGGCGACGGCCAGCAGCAGCCATGCCAACTGCCACCGGGACTTATTCACACACCACCGCTTTTACACCCCAGATTTTCTGCGCGTATTCGGCAATAGTGCGATCCGAGGAAAAGCGCCCCATGCTGGCGACATTGATGATGGCTTTCTGCGCCCACTCCCCCCGTTGCGTATAGAGCTGCGCCGCCTGCGTCTGCGTATCCACATACGAGCGATAATCTGCCAGCAACATGTAGTGATCCCCGTTGTTGAGCAGGTTGTCGACGACGGGTTGAAAACGCGCCGGCTCATCCGGAGAAAAGTAACCGCCGCTGATCATATCCAGCACCCGCCGCAATTCACCGTCCGCCTCGTAGTATGCGCGTGGCTGATAATGCTGCGCCCGCAGTTCCTGCACCTGGTGGGCGGTCAAGCCGAACAGGAAGAAGTTTTCGGCGCCGACCGCCTGGCGAATCTCGATATTGGCGCCGTCCAGAGTGCCTATGGTCAGAGCGCCGTTAAGGGTCAGCTTCATATTGCCCGTACCCGAAGCCTCGGTACCAGCGGTGGATATCTGTTCCGACAGATCCGCCGCGGGAATGATATTGATCGCCGTCGACACATCATAGTTGGGGATGAACACCACTTTCAACATGCCGTGCACCGCTGGATCGTGATTGATGACGTCGGCCACATCATTGATCAGCTTGATGATCAGCTTCGCCATGAAATAGCCGGGCGCCGCCTTACCGCTGAAGATTACCGAGCGGGGAGCGATGGCGGACGCGGCGTTGTCGCGCAGGCGGTTATACAGGGTAATGACATGCAGTACATTGAGCAACTGCCGCTTGTATTCGTGCATGCGTTTGACGTGCACGTCGAACAGGCTGGCGGGATCCAGCTCCAGCCCCATGCGCTCGTTCACCAACCTGGCCAGGCGCGTCTTGTTGGCGAACTTCACCGCTTGAAATTCCTCACGAAATCCGCTGTCGTCGGCCAAGGCGCGCAACTGAGCCAGCTGCTCCAGATTACACAACCAGGCGCAGCTTTGCCGCGGTCCGCCGGCGACTTTGTTGATCAGCTGCGACAGATTGGGATTGGCCAGCTTCAGCCAGCGGCGGGGAGTGATGCCGTTGGTGATATTGACGAAACGCTCGGGCGACCAGGCATAAAAATCGCTGAAGATTGTTTCACACATTAACTGGGTGTGCAGGGCAGCGACACCGTTCACTTTGTGACTGCCAACGATCGCCAGATAGGCCATACGCACGCTGCGCTCGCCATCCTCGTTGATCAGCGACATGCGCCGCATCAACTGCACATCACCGGGACGCCAGTGGGAAATCTCCTTCATCAACCAGTGATTGATCTCGAAGATCAGCTGCATGTGCCGCGGCAGCAGGCGCTCCATCAGCTGCACCGGCCACGACTCCAGCGCCTCGGGCATCAGTGTGTGATTGGTATAGGCGAATACCCGCCGGCAGATGTCCCAGGCCCGGTCCCATGCCAGACCGTGCTTGTCGATGAGGATGCGCATCAGTTCGGGAATGGCGATGGCCGGATGGGTATCGTTGAGCTGAATCGCCACCTTGTCCGGCAGATGCGCGAAATCATTGTGCCGCTTGCTGAAGCGGAACAGAATGTCCTGCAGGGAAGCGCTGACGAAAAAATACTGCTGCTTCAACCGCAGGGTGCGACCGGAATGGGTGGTGTCATCGGGATACAACACCTTCGACAGGTTCTCCGACTGATTTTTCGCTTCCACCGCCTTGATATAATTTCCTTCGTTGAAATACCGCAGATCGAAATCCCGCGTCGCCTTGGCCGACCACAGCCGCATATTATTGACCGTCGCGTTCTGGTAGCCTGGAATCGGCGTATCGTAGGCCATGGCCATGACATCTTCAGTGTCGCACCACTGGTTGCGCATCACGCCGTTCTCGTCCGGAAACGATACCAGACGGCCATAGAACTTCACCGCGTACAGCACTTCCGGCCGGGAAAATTCCCAGTGATTTTCATACCGCAGCCAGTTGTCCGGATGCTCGACCTGGCGGCCGCCATGAATTTCCTGGCGGAACATGCCGTACTCATAACGTATGCCGTAGCCATAGCCGGCCAGGCGTAAAGTCGCCATGGAATCGAGAAAACACGCCGCCAGCCGACCCAGGCCGCCATTACCCAGGGCGGCGTCGAATTCCAACTCGCACAACTGTTCCAGGTCGATATTGAAATCCGCCAGCGCCGCCCGGCATTCTTCGTAGAAACCCATGTTGATAACGCTGTTGAGCATGGTCCTGCCGATGAGAAATTCCAGGGACAGATAGTAAACGCGCTTGGTGTCTTCCTTGTAGTACTGGCGCATGGTCGCCATCCAGCGTTCTATCAGGCGATCACGCACCACATACATGAGGGCGTGTAGCCAGTCGCGCATGGTAGCGGTATAGTTGTCTTTCCCCACGCTGTAGGTAAGACGTCTGACCAGGGACAGCTTGATCGACTGCCGGTCCAGACCAAGATTTTCATTGGGAATGGTATCCACGTTGACCGAGAGGGGTAGATTGGATTCTGGCAGCGTCATGGCGGCAAGACCTCGGGATTTTGAACGGCGGATAAGGTGATTTATATTCCATAAAAAAAACATCAGGTGCGGCCACGACACGAACCGCCCTCGGCCAGATACACAATCCGGGCCAGGCTGCACCATCGCACCGGATTAAGCATTAAGATTTAACAAGTGTATAATGATGGGCGTTGCACCCGGCACCGGCGCAAGCGTCGCCTGCCGACACGGGCAACCGCGGGTGAGTTTCGAGATTTTAGGGAGAAGTAGATGAATTCCGAGATCGATATCAAAGAGAACGTCAAGGACAGCTCCACCTGGCTGCGCGGCCTGTTCATTCTGCTGTTCACGGTCCTGCTGGGCCTGGCCAAGTTCATTACCGGGATGATCGTGCTGTTCCAGTTCGGACATACCCTGATCACCCGCCAGACCAATCCGCAGCTGCTGGCCTGGGGCGCCAGCCTCGCCGCCTATATACAATCGGTATTGCTCTACCTGACCTACAACACCGACGACAAGCCTTTTCCCTTCGCCGACTGGCCCGACGCCGACAGCGCGGAGACGCCGGCCGCTGCTCGCGCTGACGCGCCGGCCGCCGCCAGCGGCACGGCGCGCAGAAAATCCGCTGCCAGAAAAAAATCCCCGGGCAAGAACGCCAGCGAGGAAAACGACACGGCGCAGCCCCGGGAAACATCCACCGGAAATTGATCGCATGTGGAAACGCGCGCTGATCCTGCTGCTGGTCGCCCTGGCGCTGTTCGCGATGGCGCCGCGCGACCAGACGTCACTGGAACAGGGGCTGGCCGCCTACGCGCGCCGGGACTACGCGACCGCGCTGCGCCAGCTGCTGCCCCTGGCCGAGGCGGGTAACGCCGAAGCGGCGCGCAAACTGGGGGTGATGTATCGTCACGGTCTGGGCGTGCAAAAAGACGACAGCGCCGCCCTGCAGTGGTATCAGCGCGCCGCCCACCTGGGTCACCCGCTGGCGCAGAACAGCCTGGGCATTATGTATCGTTTTGGCCTGGGCGTCGAACGCAATCCCCGGGAGGCCGCGCGCTGGCTGCAATTGTCGGCGGAGCAGGGGCTGCCCAAGGCCCAGGAAAATCTCGGCATGATCTATCTCGATGGCGACGGCGTGGACCAGGACTACAGCAAAGCGTTGTACTGGCTGAACCACGCGGCGCAACAGGGCGCCAGCAATGCCCAGTTGAACCTGGGGCTGCTGTACCTGGCCGGCCGGGGCACCCAGGTCGATGTCAACACCGGCATGGTCTGGATAGAAAAAGCCGCGCGCCAGGGCCATCCCAAAGCCCGCCAGGCTATGGTCCGCACCTACCGTGAAGGTCTTTACGGCTTTCCGGTAGACGAAAGTAAAGCCCGCTACTGGATGGGACAACCATGAACTTACGCCCGCGGCGATGGCGACCATTGCTCCCGCTGTTACTCACCGCAACCCTGGTCACCTGCGCCACGCCCAGCCCGCGTGACGCCGGTCAGCACCTGACCCTGATCTATTCCGGCAATATGAATGGCGAACTGGAACCCTGCGGCTGCAGCGAAGGCGGCGATCTGGGCGGCGTGCGGCGACGCGCCAGCATGCTGCACCAGCTGCGGCAGGACGACCCGCAGCTGCTGTTGATCTCCAGTGGCGGCCTGGTCGGCCACGAATCCAGCCAGGACCGGCTCAAAGGTGAATATATATTCAAGGGGCTGGCGACCATGGCCTATGACGCCATTGGCATCCAGTGGCAGGACCTGGCCTTCGGCGACCCATTACTGACCACGGCGGCGCTGCCGTGGGTGGCCAGCAACTGGCGCAGCGACAATTTCGCCCGGGAAAAGACCCTGGTGCGCGGCAACACCCGCCTGCAGTTCTTCGCCTGGCTACCACCGCAGGCGGACCCGGCTGGCAAAATGGCCGGCACCACCCGCCAGGTGGACGACGACCCGGCGGTGCTGGCCGCGAGCCTGGCCGCCGCGCGCGACCGGGGCGACATCACCCTCGTTTCCGTGCCGCTGCCCTTGTCGCAGATCCGGCAGCTGCTGCCGCTGACCAACATCGATGTGCTGCTGATCGAGTCCCAGCACGAGGTTTACGGCGAGCCGCAAATGATCGACGGCACCCTGGTTCTGCAACCGGGGTCCCGAGGGATGCGCCTGGGACGGGTCGATCTGCAGATCCGCGACCACCGCATCACCCAATTTCAGCACCAGGTCATCCCCCTGCCCAAAGCCGTGGCCGACGCCCCCGAGCTGGCCGGCTGGTACGAGGAGTTCAATGCCAAAGTCAAAGAAAACTACCTGCGACGATCGGCGCAACGCAAGGCGCTCAGCGCCGGCACCAGCCCCTTCGTCGGTGTCGATGTCTGCGCCGGCTGCCATGCAGGCGCTCATAAAGTATGGACGGGCAGCGAGCACGCCAAAGCGTTTGCCGATCTGGAGGCGGTGGGCAAGTCTTTTGATCCCGACTGCCTCAAGTGCCACACGGTGGGTTTCGAGCAGGAAGGTGGTTTTATCGACCTGGCAATGAGCGACACCCTGACCAATGTGCAGTGCGAAAATTGTCACGGCGCCGGTCGCGACCACGTGGAAGCCAAGGGCGCCAAGCCCCTGGGCAATCATGACTGGAAACCCAGCCAGATGTGTGGCCAGTGCCATGTCGGTTCCCACAGCCCTGATTTCAAATTTGAGGTCTACTGGCCAAAGATTGTCCACGGACGCTGACCCTCGGGCGATGCACCGTAATAGTGCGTTATTTTTTTGTTTGCACCAATCAGGGGCGCTTATTTTATCAGCACCACTCTATTTTTCGATATAAATCAATAATTAAAAATTCAGCACCTGCTTGGTGCAAATATTGCTCTTGGCACGCCCAGACGAGTTTACGGGAGAAAAATAATGGAAGCGTTGCACTCTGGGTCGAATGTACTGTTCCTGCTGCTGGGGGCGATTATGGTGCTGGCCATGCACGCCGGCTTTGCCTTCTTGGAAGTGGGCACGGTGCGGCAGAAAAATCAGGTGAACGCCCTGGTAAAAATCATTTGCGATTTCGCGGTATCGACTATCGCGTACTTTTTCATCGGCTACGGCGTCGCCTATGGCATCGACTTCTTCAAGGACGCCCATGTGCTGGCGGAAAAAAACGGCTATGACCTGGTGAAATTCTTCTTCCTGCTGACCTTTGCCGCCGCCATCCCCGCCATCATTTCCGGTGGTATCGCCGAACGGGCGCGTTTCTATCCGCAACTGGCGGCCACCGCCGTGCTGGTGGCTCTGATTTATCCATTTTTCGAAGGCATCGCCTGGAACGGTAACCTGGGGATCCAGGACTGGCTCAAAACCGCCTTCGGCGCCTCCTTTCATGATTTCGCCGGCTCGGTGGTGGTACACGCCATGGGCGGCTGGCTGGCCCTGGGCGCGGTCCTGCTGTTGGGCGCGCGTCATGGTCGCTATCACAAGGACGGCTTCATCTCCGCCCACCCGCCGTCCAGCGTACCTTTTCTGGCGCTGGGCGCCTGGACCCTGAGCGTGGGTTGGTTTGGCTTCAATGTGATGTCGGCGCAGACTATCGATGCGATCAGCGGTCTGGTGGCGATGAATTCCCTGATGGCCATGGTTGGCGGTATCCTGGCCGCCCTGCTGGCCGGTAAAAACGACCCGGGTTTCGTCCACAACGGACCCCTGGCCGGACTGGTGGCCGTCTGCGCCGGCTCGGACATCATGCACCCTCTGGGTGCACTGGCCACCGGCGCCATCGCCGGCGCCCTGTTTGTCTGGACCTTCACCATTACCCAAAATAAGTGGAAGATCGATGATGTGCTGGGCGTATGGCCCTTGCACGGACTTTGTGGCGCCTGGGGCGGTATCGCCGCCGGCATCTTCGGCCTGGAAACCTTTGGCGGCATGGGCGGGGTCAGTTTTACTTCCCAGCTGCTGGGCACCCTGCTGGGAGTGATGATCGCCGCAGCCGGGGGCTTTATCGTCTATGGCAGCCTGAAATCCACCCTCGGCATCCGCCTGTCCCAGGAGGACGAGTACAATGGCGCGGATCTGAGCATCCACAAGATCTCCAGCCAGCCCAACTACGATATGAAATAGTGACCCCGGGGGGCTGCTGAGTACCAGCGCCCCCCGGTTCGTACGATCAAATACGCATTAATTGTATTACTATAAGCCCGTCCCACTTCGCCATGCGGGTACAGACTTCACTTTTTGGCTAAAAAATAGTAATTTGTCCCCCCCATTTCTTGTAGTTGCCCCCGTGCCTCAAAAGGTTTTTATCAAGACATTCGGCTGTCAGATGAACGAGTACGATTCCGCCAGAATGGTGGACGTCCTGGCGGCCAGCCATGGATTGGTGCCCGCCCAAAGCGCCGAAGAAGCCGATGTCCTGCTGCTCAATACCTGCTCCATTCGAGAAAAAGCCCAGGAAAAGGTGTTTTCGCAACTGGGTCAGTGGCGCGAACTCAAGGCCAGCAAGCCCGACCTGGTCATCGGCGTCGGCGGCTGCGTGGCCAGCCAGGAAGGCGAACAGATCCGGGCGCGGGCCCCGTACGTGGACCTGGTATTCGGACCGCAGACCCTGCACCGCCTGCCCGACCTGCTCAACCGGGTGCGCAGCGAACGCCGCGCGCAGGTGGATGTCAGCTTTCCGGAAATCGAGAAATTCGACTGTCTGCCGGAACCCCGGGCCAATGGCCCCAGCGCCTTCGTGTCGGTGATGGAAGGCTGCTCCAAATACTGCACCTTTTGCGTCGTACCCTATACCCGGGGCGAGGAGGTGAGCCGCCCCTTCGACGATGTCATCGCCGAAGTCGCCAGCCTGGCCCGTCAGGGGGTGAAGGAAGTCACGCTGCTGGGGCAGAACGTCAACGCC
>DKAS01000192.1 GCA_002448875.1 Proteobacteria bacterium UBA6920
TCCACATCGGCCTCGTACTGGGTGATGGCGGCATCATAGGCCGCATCCTCGTCCTGCGTATCCGCTGCGGGCACCGCGGCATCGGCGACCGCCGCGGGCAGTGGCCTGTTTCTGCGCAGGCTGCGATCGATATTGTGCCCCGCGGCCATACCAAAAATTCCCCCCAATGGACCGCCTATCACGTAGCCCAGCGTTCCCCCAACTATTTTCCCCCACCAATTCATACGCAACCCTGATTATGTCCGCCAAATTATTCTAAATCTGTTAGTGGGCCTCGGCGACGCTGTCCCATGCCAGGGGCATCACCGGCACCGACTCCCCCGCCGCGAATCCGGCGCGCTCTTCCGCCAGAATGATCAAACCGTTGGTCTGCCGCAACGGCCCCATCATATGCGACCCCTGGCCGGTCAGTGCCGTGGCGACGATGTCCCCGTCGCGGGTGCTCAAGCGGGCGCGCACGAACTCACGCCGCCCCGGTTCGCGCTGGAAGCCATTGAGCGCCGTCGCGTTGCAGATCACGTCCCCGGTTTGGCCGTGCTGCCATGCGGTCAACGCCGGCTGTACGAACAGCTGAAACGTGATCAGGCTGGACAAGGGATTGCCCGGCAAAGCGAAAAAATGCGTGCGTTCGCCCAGGCGGCCGAAAGCCAGTGGCTTGCCCGGCTTGATGCGAATACGCCATAAATCGATGTTGCCCAGTTCGGCAAACACCTGTTTCACCAGATCATGATCCCCCACCGACGCACCGCCGCTGGTAATCACGAAATCATAGTCGCCGGCGGTGGCGAATACCGCGCGCAGCGCCGCCACGTCGTCGGCGACGATGCCGCCGTCTTCCACCTGGGCTCCCTGCGCCTGCAGCAGGGCCAGGGTCACCTGGCGATTGGACTCATAGATCTGACCGGGCGCCAGCTCGCCGCCGGCGGCGACCAATTCATTGCCGGTGGCGATCACCAGCACGCGCGGCGGTCGCCACACCGGCACCTCGCTGTAACCGTTGGCCGCCAGCAGGGCCAGATCGAAGGCCCGCAGGCGATGCCCGTCGGCAAAAAGCACGGCGCCGGCGTGGTAGTCCTCGCCACGCAAACGGCAGTTCTGGCGCGCGGCCACCGGCCCGCTGAAACACACCTTGCCGTCGCGCAGTTGCACATCTTCCTGGATCACCACCGCGTCCGCGCCGCGCGGCAAGGGCGCGCCGGTGAAAATACGCATGGCGCTGCCCGGCTGCAAGATCCCGGGCGCATCGCCGCAGCTGGCTTCGCCATGCACCGGCAGGCAGACCCGGGACGCACCGCAGTCACCGGCGCTGACCGCATACCCGTCCATGGCGGAATTATCAAACGCTGGATTGTCCACCCGCGCCGGCAGTTCGCCGGCGCAATACCGGCCCACCGCCTGCAACAGCGGCACCGTGATCGGGTCATTACTGGCCACGATGGCGTTGAAAATACGCTCGCGCGCCTGCTCCAGTGTCAGCATGTTTTTGATTTTCTGGTGGTATCAATACACAGGGCCGTTATCATTACACAAAACCCCGCCCGTTCATATGTGAACACGCTCACCCTATTATATAGCCAGCACCGCCGCACGCCGCACCCGGCTCGGTCGCAAAACCCATAAAAAAAGCCGGAGCCCCGCACGGGTTCCGGCTTTTTATTAGAAAAAGTACTGTAACAGCTTACAGATAGGTGATGAAGAGGCCTACCATGCTGACGATGCAAACGACGGAAACCAGACCCGTAACATATCTTTCGAACATTTTTAATTCCTCCCGGTAGAAAAAGCCAGTTTTCTATGCAACCCCCATAAATAGCTCGTAACTCATTGTTTTTATGAGCATGTCGCACAAGCACGGCATACTTTATCAAATCATTAAGGAAATTTTCAAGTCTTTCCTGGGCTAAAAAAAGAAATAAAAGTGGTAAAAAAGCCGCTATATTTTCAATTTTGCGGAAATCACGTCCCTAGAAGCATTTATCTATATAAATCCAGTGGAATAGTCGGAAATGCCTGGCCGCCTGTCCGGGATAGTGTCGACTGGGAACCATCCCGGGACACTCATCGAACTCGGGTGAACTGTCCAGCCAGGGACACACACCGAATCCGAGAGAAGGCCGCGGCATCGCCCTGGGCATGCATCCGCAGCAAATTTTTCGTGACCTGCGCCACAGTCATGGCCCAGGTAATTGTTTTTCAATGGCCCCAGACTCCGCCCACTTTGCCTGCCGCCTTATTTGTGTAACCATGCGCTAAAATGGCGGCCGGTTACGGGTCAACTAGTCTCTGTATGGAACCGTGGCAGTAGCGATCAATAATGGCAAATGACGTCTCCCCCCCTGATTTCGTTTCCTGGTTTCGCCAGGCCGCGCCGTACATCAATGCCTTTCGCGGGCGTACTTTCGTGCTGGCGCTGGGCGGCGAGGCAGTCGCCGACCGTAGATTCCCCGAACTGATCCACGATCTGGCGCTGTTGCAAAGCCTGGGCATCCGTCTGGTAGTGGTGCATGGCGCCCGGCCGCAGATCGAAGCCCGCCTGGCGCTGCGCCAGGCCAGGGTCAGCTACCACGACGAATTGCGGGTCACCGACGCCGACGCCATGGAGTGCGTCAAGGAAGCCAGCGGTCAGGTACGGCTGGAAATCGAAGCCCTGCTGTCCCTGGGCCTGGCCAACTCCCCCATGGCTGGCGCGCGTATCCGCGCCATCTCCGGTAATTTCGTCATCGCCCGCCCCATAGGCATACGCGACGGCATCGACTTCCAGCATACCGGCCAGGTGCGGCGTGTCGACAGCGAAGGCATACAGCGTCAGCTGCAGGACGGCGCCATCGTCATTCTGTCGCCGGTGGGATTTTCGCCCACCGGCGAAGTCTTCAACCTCAGCGCCGAGGATGTGGCCATGTCGGCGGCGGTGGCCTTGCGCGCTGACAAACTGATCTATCTCAGCGAAGAGGCGATGCTTGATCCGGCCGGCAATCTGATTCGCGAACTGTCGCTGCCCGCCGCCCGCGACCTGCTGGCCGGCGGCAAGGCAGGCGCCGCGGTCAGCCGCTACCTGCGCCATGGCATCCATGCCTGCGAGCACGGCATCCGCCGCGTGCACGTGCTGGAACGGCAGCGCGACGGTGTCCTGCTGCAGGAGCTGTTCACCCGTGACGGCATCGGCACCCTGATCGCTGCCGATATCTACGAAGGCCTGCGCCCGGCGCAGCTGGAGGACATCGCCGGCATCCTGGAACTAATCCGGCCGATGGAAGACGAAGGCGTATTGGTAAAACGCTCACGCGAAATGCTGGAACAGGAAATCAGCCGCTTTTCCGTCCTCGAACGCGATGGCACCATCATCGCCTGCGCCGCCCTCTACCCCTATCCCGAGCACGGGATGGCGGAGCTGGCTGGCCTGGCGGTGCATACGGCGTATCGCAACCGCGGCAAAGGCCACTCGCTTTACAGCTACATCGAGCGCCAGGCCAGGGATATGGGCATGAAAAAGCTGTTCATCCTGACCACCCAGTCCAGCCACTGGTTTCAGGAAAAAGGCTTTACCCGCATGGAGCTGGACCAGCTGCCGATGCAGAAACAAAAACTTTACAACTACCAACGGCGTTCACAGCCCTACGGCAAGGACCTGTGACGCCGGCGCGACAATAAAAACACTGCTTGCAGGACGACGCCATGAAAAGAATCTGTTTGTTATCCCTGGCCTGGTGCGCATTGACCGCTGCTCCGGCCGCCTTCGCGGCTTTCAGCTATGATCCCTTTCTGACCTGGCGCACGCTCTACACTGAAAATTTCCACATCCACTATCACGACGGCGAAGAGGACCTGGCCAAACAGGTGGCGCGCATCGCCGAACGTCTGCACGTGCTGCGGGTAAAACAGTTCAGCTGGGTGCCCAGCGAGCCGACGGAAGTGATCCTCAACGACCGGGTCGATTTCACCAACGGCGCCGCCACCCCGGTGTACCAGAACACCATGTACCTCTACATGACGCCGCCGGACGACATCAACACCCTGGAGGATTTCGACAACTGGCTGGAGCTGCTGATCAGCCATGAGTACACGCATATCATCCACCTGGACAAGGTGCGCGGCGCCAGCAAGGTATTCCGCAACATCTTCGGTCGGGCACCGGCGGGCTGGGTGGTGTTTCCCATCTTCCCCAATGAATTCCAGCCGCTGTTTTATATCGAGGGCCTGGCCACCTACATGGAAACCGACAAGCAGCGCGGCGTGGGCCGTGGCCAGAGCAGTTCCTATGAAATGATGATGCGCATGGAAACCGTGGACGGCATCAAATCGCTGCGCCATGTCAACCAGCCCATGGCCACCTGGCCGGCGGGCACTGCCCGTTACCTCTACGGCGTCTATTTTTATAATTTCATCGCCGACACCTACGGCAAGGACAAGGTCGCCGCCTGGGTGGAAAAATTCAGCGGTCACGTGATTCCCTATGCCCTCAACCACACCGCCAAGCACGTGCTGGGCGAGGATCTGGACGACGTGTGGGCAAAATTCGAGAAATATCTGCACGCCAAGTTCGACCCGCAGATCGCCGAGGTCAAACGCCGCGGGGAACAATCTGGCACGCAGCTCACCCATGACGGTTATTACACCGGTCATACCCGCTTCGCGCCCAATGGCGATGTCTTCTATGTGCGCGATGATTTCCGCGACGACTCTTATCTGATGGTGATGCGCAAAGGTGTGGAAAAACCCCGTGCCATCACCCGCGTCGACGGCAACCGCTTCGACATTCATCCGCAGGCGGGCATCGTCCTCACCCAGCTCAATGTGGTAAGCAACACCGATTATTACTCCGACATCTATCATGTCGATGCCAACAGCTACAAGGTGCGGCGCCTGACCCGGGGCGGCCGTTACCGCTCGGCCACCTGGAGTCCCGACGGCAAACAGATCATCGCCGTGCACAATGACGCCGGCAACAATGCCCTGCACCTGCTGGACCTCAACGGCAAGCTGATCAAGGTGCTGTGGCAGGGCGGCAATATGGAAGTCATCGGCGAGCCGGACTGGTCGCCGGACGGCAAGTCCCTGGTGGCGCCCATGTGGCGCAAGGAAAACCGCTGGGATCTGGAACAGTTCTCCCTGGAGGACAACAAGTGGCGGCGCCTGACCAACGATGACAACATCAAGATGAACCCGCAATTTACCGCCGACGGAAAATCCATTATTTTCAGCGCCGACTACGGCGGCATTTACAACATCCACCGCATGGACCTGAGCAGCAAGCAGATGTGGCAGCTGACCAACGTGTTCGGCGGCGCCTTCTATCCATCATTGGATGCGGGCAAGGACAAACTGGTGTATACCGGATTCACGGGTAAGGGCTACGACGTATTTGAGCTGGATCTGGCCAAGGCCAGGACATTCGAGCCGGCAGCGCCCCAGGCTCAGCCGGTGGCCGCCGTGCCGGATTGGCGCGACGATCCGATACCTCAGTACCATATCGCGCCGTATTCACCCTGGCACACCCTGCGCCCCCGCTGGTGGCTGCCGATACTCGATATCACCCAGGACCGCACCGCGCTGGGCGTGGTCACCGGCGGCTCCGACGCCCTCAACCGCCACAGCTACTATGTAGCGCCGACCTATGATTTCAACAATCACTGGCACGAAGGCTCGATCGGCTATCTCTATGACCGCTTCAATCCGGCCCTGCGCCTGACCGCCAACCGCAGCACCGATGAGATCCTGCGCAAATCGCCGACCAACAAGAACAAAGACGTTCTGGAACGCATCACCACCAATGACTACGCGACGGCGGAACTGATCTTTCCCCTGCTGGATTTCAATTACCAGTGGGGCCTGCATCTGGCGGCGATCTATAATTACGAACATGATCAGAAAGTGGGTCCGTACGATTTCGCCAAGCCCGATACCACCGACAACATGACTGGCGTCGCCATCACCTACAACTCCGCCAAGTCGTTCCCCATTTCCATCAGCCGCTCCGGCGGCCAAACCTTCAAACTGGTGGCCGAAAACAGCGACTACACCGGCGGTGACTACAGCGGCAAGATTTTCATCGGCGACTGGCGCGAATACATCAGCCTCGGCAACCAGCATGTGCTGGCGCTGCGCCTGGCGGCCGGCCATGGCACGGAGTCACCGCGCCCGTTCCAGCTGGGCGGCAGCTTCAGCGAGGACATCGGTAACCCCCTGGGCCAGTCGGCCGACCAGATTTTCAACAAGCGCGACTACGCCCTGCGCGGCTACGACGACAACCTGCCCGGCCTGCGCGGCAACAAGATGATGCTGACCTCCATGGAATACCGCTTCCCCATCTATCGCCTGGAACGCGGCGTCACCGCCCCGCCCATCGGCCTGCACCAGATGCACGCCAGCGTTTTCGTCAACGGCGGCGATGCCTGGAGCAGCGACGCCGACAAGGGACCGACGCGCTGGGGTGCCGGCTTCGAATACCACTGGGAATTCATTTTCGGCTACGTCGGCCTGCTGGATTTGCGGGTGGGAACCGCCACCGGTTTCAACGCCGCCGGCGAGGACGCGCAGTTTTATATGACCCTGGGGACGTCGTTCTAGGCGGCGATAAACCGCGCCGGAAGCGTCGCCACCGAGCGCCTAACCACAGCAGCGCCAGCGGCGAGAAGTTGCCGGCACCCAAGCCCGTTGCGTGTTTACCGCCTTCGTGTCGTTGCCGTGCCACCCCGCCCTGCTTCGACGACTGATGGGTGGATGGCGACGTAACCTGTACCGTAACCCGAGCTGACGCTGCGACGTGGAATTCGTCTTCGACCGTGTAGATGAAATCGTCCGTGCCGATGAAATCAGCGGGCGGCGTGTAGACCAGCCCTGCCGCGGTGTTGCGCGTCACCACGCCACCCCGGACGGTGACGCCGCCGCTGCCGGCTAGCTGCAGGGCGCCGCCATCGACATCCTCGTCATTAGCCAATACGGCGATGGTGACCGCCTTGCCGACCTCGGTAACGGCGACATCGTCGCGCGCTGTCGGCGGGTTGTCGACCAGCAGCGAGACGACGGCCTCGACACTGCCGGCACCCCACGCATCGCTGATCCGGTAGCGGAAAGTGTCGATACCGACGAAGCCCAACGACGGCGTATACTCGAATAGCTCGTCACCTGGTTTTCCCGTAAGCACGCCGTGATTGATATCATCGGACTCCAGCGAGGTAAGGGCAATGGCATCACCGTCGTTGTCCATATCGTTCATAAGCAGCGTTGCCGCATACACGTCATACGAATGCCCGGGAAGAACCATGACACGATCATCTGCCGAACGCGGTGGCGTATCCACCAGCACCAGCACGTCTGCAACGGCAGCGCCTCCTCTACCGTCGCTGATCGAGTATCTGAACTCATCCCAGCCAAGGAACTTCGGCGGCGCCAGATATAGCAACTTATCGCCAGAGGATGTGATGTAGGCACCGGCCTGCGAGCGTGGTGTAAAATCCTGGATCACCAGCCTGTCGCCGTCGGGGTCACCATCATTTCGCAATACATCGATTTCCAGCGCGGTTGACGGCAGCAGACTGAAGGCATCGGCAACGGCGTGCGGCGGTTGATTTTCATTGAAGCGCAGCACCTGGATGCCGACCACACGCGATACCGCCTGCGAACTCTCCGGCTTCTGATCCGCGAACAAGGCAAAGCGCACGGAGAATTCGCCGATTTGCCGCGGCACCAACTGCACATCGATGTGCCTGCCTGCATGCGCTGGCAGATCACCAAGCTCGCACGTAACCGTTGCCGCGATCGTGCACTCGCCGCCGTTTACCGTTTGCAGTTGCAACTCGTCGGGAATTGCCATGGCGATGGCAGCGGTGGTGGCGGTCCCGGCGGCGAGGTTGTCGGCGAAAATATGCAGGTGCAGTGATTGCTCGACAACCGCCGGCTGCAGATCGGCGGTGACACTCAACGACAAGTCCCTGGAGTCAACGGAAAACACACCGATTTTTCCGCTGTATTGACCATCGAACGCGTCGACTGCGGCGCTGTAGAGATAGTCGCCGGCGGGATGTTCGACCATCTGCATGACAATATTAAGCGCATCTACTTCATTTACATTGTCCTGCAGATAGCCGGACAGGTGCAGTTCACCGCTCAGCGGATTGCGGCGCAGACTAGTCAGCGTACCGGGGTGCTGCAAGTCCGCCGCCAGACTGCTTGCGAGATATACCCGATCTTTGTCGCGGGAGACTTCCACCAGCGTGACGCTACGCAGGATGGCGGACACGCTGTCGGCTGCCCGCTCACCGGCGAAGTCCGCTCCCTGGTAGGTCTGGTCGGAAAGCAGATCACCGGTTTGCGCATCCCGGTACAATACGCCCAGGGTACCGCTACCGGCGGCAGCGATGTAGAGATTCCGGTCATCACCAGCCAATGCCATGCCGCTGATTCCCTGCAGCCAACCGTAGCCTTTCCTGGATCGGTCATAGATAGTCCGCAGCAGCAGTTTGCCAGTTTGCGGCGCGCGTTCAAAATGCAGCACGCTATCACCGGTGCTGTCGGCCACATACAACGATACCCCCTGCTCCTGGTGGCTGATCAATGGTCGTCCGCCGATGGCGAGCAACGCCAGCTCCGCCTGCCCCGCGCTCAGCGTTTGCACCGATTCCGGCGCCGATCGACCGCCGTGTAAAACCAGTAAACTACCGCTGGCCGAGATATAAAGGAAGGCGTCATCCGGACTGACCGCGATCCAACTAGGGTTCTGCAGTGCCGGCAAATCGCGCTGGGTGAGCGTGGTGGACGGAAGCAAAGACCCGTTGCTGCTATCGCGGCTGAAAATCAGTAGCGCATCCGTCCCGCCGGTCGTCGTGGCACCGTGAGTCAGCACATAGAGTACATCACCGCCGTGATTGATCAGCAATTGCCATGGGCGACGCAGATTTTCCATACCCGTTTGATTTGCATCTACCTGCCACAATGGCGTAATGTCTCTACCCCCGCCACCAACGCCATAAACCACAATTCGATCGGACAAGGGCTCCGCCACATAAAGAAATCTGCCGTCACTACTACCGGCTGCGGCGGCTGGCATGCCGGATGGCAGCGCCTGCACGTACTGAATGGGCTGCATGGGTTGCGCGGCGGCATAATCTGGGATCAAGAAAGCGATCCATACCATCAATACGCGCATCATTCTCTTCCGCTCACGCCCACGCTCACGTCAATTCCCAAACCACCTGCGGTGGTTTACCGTCGCGCCAGTATGGAATGAGTCTGTGACGAAATGATGAATCCGGATTGCGTCGCAGGCCACGTAGCCAGCCGCCGCCCTGTCATCAATTGTTCAAACCAGCGTAATATCAGCGTCATAAATAAGGACTACCATACGCTCCGCGGGTGACCAGAACGCCCGCAAAGAAAATATTTGAATCTATAGCCCCTCTCACTCGCAGATGCAGCCCCTCCCCCAGGGGCTTTTTTTTCAGTTCGGGTGCTAAGATTGTGAACTTTTCGACATTCTCGCTCAGGTCGTCACACTCCGGCAACATAATTGGAATTAAATGGTTGCAGACTCAAAACTATGGTGTGAACGGCCATGTATAATTTCATTCAAGCCCTTACCCGCTTCGACATCAAATGCCTCCACCTTTGTTTGTCGGCAGCCGACCGGTTGAACGTGTTTTTTGCCGCCAGAATGATTTCCCATCTTGGCGATGGAGTCTACTACCTGTTACTAGGCATGCTACTGGCATGGCTGGAGCCAAACCACGGCAGCTTGTTTCTCAGCACCGGCTTACTAGCCTTTGCCATTGAACTACCGTTGTATCTGCTATTGAAAAACAGCATCAAGCGTTCTCGTCCCCAGGACGTGTTGCACGAATTTGTCGCCTATATGGTGCCATCCGACAAATTCAGCTTTCCCTCCGGACACACGGCGGCGGCATTTGTCATGGCCACCATCACTACTTACTATTATCCTGAATTTTCAACGTTTTCCTTTATCCTGGCGTCTATTATAGGTTTTTCCCGCGTAATTCTCGGTGTGCACTTCGTAAGCGATATCGTGGCCGGCGCCATCTTCGGTACCGGTTCCGCGGTGGCGGCCATCAAATTCCTTACTTGAACGATCGCTCTCGCCCGTGCGGCCAGGGTCAAGAATATTTTCATGAACAATATTCTGCAAAATATCGAAGATGATACCTACGGTGGGCGACTGCGTGCGGTGTTACGGGACATGATGGCACTGCGCAGTTTTCTACAGACTGACGCTGGCGAACGTCTCAACCAATTCCGCAACCATCGCAACAGCGACGATATACCATTCAGTGCCCTGAATCTCGCACATTACCTCGCGCTGCGTAAAGTTGATATACGCCCCTTGCAAAGCCGTTTGACGGACCTGGGCCTGTCCAGTCTTGGGCGAGGCGAGATCAACATCTTGCGCAATATCGATCTTGTTATCGAAACCTTGAAGCGCGCCACCTCGTTTTATCCCCACGAAACCAGTTACGACCCAGATCTGAATTGGCCATCGGCCCGGGAAATGCTGGAAAAAAATACCGAATCGATACTGGGTTTTCCTACGCCCAGCCGTAACGTGAGGATAATGATCACCCTGCCCCCCGAGGCGGCGTTGAAACCGAGTCTGGTGGGAGATCTGATGCGGGCGGGGATGAATTGCGCCCGCATCAACTGCGCTCATGATGACACGGCGGCCTGGTCGGCCATGGTTCGCAACATCAGAAACGCCGAAGCGGAAACAGGTCGACACTGCAAGGTGCTGTTTGATCTTGCCGGCCATAAAATTCGAACCGGTAGCATCGCCCGCGGCCCTGCTATCGTCCATGTCAACATGACAAAGGATCTTTTTGGGCAGATTCAAGCACCCGCGGAAATCTGCCTGTATACCGACAATGGCGCGAGCAACGATACCTATCGTTACAATTTTTCTCTGCCGGCGGGATTGGGCGACACCCTGCAGGAAGGAGACCAGCTTCAGTTCATCGACTGCCGTGGCAAACACCGCAGTCTGGAGATCGTTCACCGCGATCTGAGCGGCAATTGGATCGCCACTTGCCGGCAAACTGCTTATATCGAGTCAGGTTGCGAATTCTCGCAGGTTCGCAAGTCCGCGGACGGAGAATCCAGGGTTATCACCATGATCACCTTTCAGCCCTTCAGCGGTAAACCAGTCGAGATACGCCTGGTCCCTGGCGACCACTTGCTATTGAGCTGGAACGCGGAAGCGGGGCAACCGGCGCAGTACGATGATGGCGGCAAAATCCTGCGCCCGGCGGTGATTGGCTGCCAGCCTCGTAGCGTCATTGAAAGCCTGCAACCAGGTCACGCCGTGTGGATAGACGACGGGAAAATCGGTACCGAGGTTATTTCCGTGTCCGATGCCGGCGCATTGTTGCGGGTTATGCAGGCAGATCCCAACGGTACCTTGCTGAAAGAGGGAAAGGGCCTGAACTTACCGGAAACCCGGATGACCCTGCCGCCGCTCAGCGTCGAAGACCTGGAAAATCTCGATTTTGTAGTGCAACATGCGGACATGATCGGCTTTTCCTTCGTCGAATCCCTGGACGATCTGAATTTTCTGATTATGCAGCTTCATAAACGCCAGCGTCCCGACCTGCCAATTATCGCAAAAATCGAAACTAACAGAGCGGTCAAGAACCTTCCGGAAATGATTCTGGGCACCCTCGGAACACACAAGATTGGCGTAATGATCGCCCGCGGTGATCTGGCGGTGGAACTTGGCAACGTACGCCTGGCGGAAGTTCAGGATGAAATACTTTGTCTGTGTGAGGCCGCCCATGTACCCGTCATTTGGGCAACCCAGGTACTGGAAACCCTGGCCAAAAAAGGTGGTCGCTCACGTCCTGAAATAACCGACGCGGCCATGGGGGCACGGGCGGAGTGCGTCATGCTGAACAAAGGCCCCTATATTTTCCAGGCGGTTGACGTACTAGACAGCATTCTGACCGCGATGCAGGAATCTCAGATCAAGAAATCTTCCCGCCTGCGCGCACTGTCCTGGTAAATATTTCGCTGTTTTTTCACCCCCCGGACGACCACCGGCACCTATTGCCAAGGTACCGGCGGCCGTGGCGGCAGGATTCAGGCGCCGTCTATCTTCCCCAGAGCAGTACGCGCTTCTTCGATGCCGTAAAACTTGGCGTTTCCTGACAGCGATTTACGCAGATTTTCCCTGGCTGACTCCCTGTCTCCCTTACCTAGCTGAGCCATACCCAGATGATACAGCAGCAGCTGCTCATCAGGCACCGCTTTGCTTGCCCGCTGGAGATAGTTGACTGCATCCTCGTATTTCCCTCTCTTGTAGTATACCCAGCCTATAGTATCCAGATATGCCGGGTTGCTGCTGCCGAGCAGTGGTTCAATTAGCTTCTCGGCGCGCGCAACACTGCCTTGATCACTATCGCGGTAAGTAACCAGCAACATCGCTAGATTGTTGACCGCATTAAACTCGCCCGGCGCACTGCCGTTTAGTTTCTCATATAACGCGATGGCCTCGTCGATTTTCCCCACCGTCTGATAGAGCGACGCCAGCGTTGCCGTGGGAATCTCGGGAGCATCGGCTTTAACCATCCCTCGCTGCAGCAACACAACCGCGCCATCGATATCTCCGACTGCAACCTGCTCGCGCGCCAGATTACGATACAAGCCTGCATCGGTATCCTGCAGTTTCAACGCGCGCTGATAGTATTCTACCGCCTTGGGATGCAGGCCCTGTAATGCATATAGTTCCGCCTTCATCGCCAACAGCTTGTCGTTGGCGCGGTCCTTTGCCAGCATCTCATCCATTTCCAGCTGCACTGTATCGAAGTTTTTACTGGCGGCGGCATTGCGCATCAATTCCGCGAGAGCACCGGATAATTTCGCATCGCGCTTTAAAGCATTGATAAATTCCCGATTGCTCAAATCGTATTTCTGTTCTCCCTGCAGGACCAATCCAGCAAGATAAAAGTTTACCGCAGAATCTGGCGAACTCTGTTTGGCCGCGGTCGCCGCTTTGCGTGCATTCTCCGGGTTCCCTACCGCCAGTTCTGCCTTGACTTTCAATTCCAGCGCGATGACGTTGCTTGCCTCTTTGGTCAGTACGTAGTCTATGTGCGGCAAGGCTTCCTTGGCGCGATTTTCCTGCCCTAGGATCTGGGACAAAATCAGTCTGTTCTGCAGATTCCCCGGCTGCAATTCAGCGATCTTTTTCAGATAGTCCAGCGCCAGATTTCTTTCCTTGTTCATGATATGAGCCCGCGCCAGCAGCTGCATGATCTGCACGGAATCAGGCTGCTCCTTCAACAAGGTACGATAATCCTCTATCGCCACATCAGCTTTGCCTTGGGCCAGCGCCAGCTCTCCACGAACCATCAGCGCGTCGCTGTCACTTCGATTCTCCACCAACACCTGGTTCAGCAACTCCTCCGCTGCCGTTAGATCTTTGTCCGCCGCCAGCATCGCTGCAAGACGCGTCCGGGCCTGCAATCCGTACTTTTCCTTGCCATCCATTTCGATGACCTGGCGATACACCTGCTTAGCCGCGGGACGCCGGTCCGTCGCCGCGTATATTTCAGCCAATGCGAAGCGAAAGCCATATACCTTGGGCTGTTGATCAATATATTCCAGAAGTTTTTTCTCTGCCGCTTCTTTACCGCGCTGCGCCTGCAGAAAATCGACATATGACAACTGAGCCTGTTCGCGAATGATGTCGACTCCTATCGCCTCTACCAGTACTTTTTCCGCGTCGTTTACTTTTTCCAACTTTATCAGGAACCTGGCCAGCTGCACGTAGTTTCCCATCTCGTCGGGAGATTTATCGATATTTTCCCGCAATTGTTTTATAGCTGACGATTCGTCGCCGCTATCGGCATACAGCTTGGCAAGAACACGACGCAGCGATCCGTCCCGCGGATGCAGGGCGGACGCTTTCTGCAGCAGATCAAAAGACTTTTCCCGTTGATTCTGCTTCTCATAGAGTGACGCCAGGAGAAATACGGCATCCATGTTTCCAGGATCAAGATCGGCGGCGCGTCTGGCATAGTCAATTGCCGCCTGCACCTCGCCGTTCTGTGCGGCAAGGCCGGCGCGTACGATAATTGCATCGACGTTATCCGCCTGTTTTTCCATAACTTCGTCGGCCATGTCCCTGGCCTTATCGATCGCGCCGCCAAGAAAATATAAACGGGCAAGTCGGGCCTTCGCCGCATTGTTCTCCGGATCAATCTCCATCGCCGACAGATAGAATCCGGCGGCTTGTCGCGGCTGATCGAGTTTTTCCAGCGCATTCGCCAGTTGAAAACGGGCATCCGAATGCTTGGGCTCCATTTGCAGTACATTTTGAAATTCCAGCCTTGCCTTTTCATAATTGCCGCTGGAAGCTAGCTCCTTGCCTTTCATCAANNAAACCGCCAGCGTGGCGACGGCTTTCACAGCCGTTAATTCTTTTTTCCTCAATTGCCTGCGCATAAGACCGCTCCGCTGTTGATTCATTGAATAGATCTGCTTGATAAATTTTGTCTAAATACTGATGTCCGCATCGATTTCTGACGCCACGCATTGAATGCCTTTCAATTTCGATCCAGAAACAATCAGCGCGGAATAAAGCGTTCCAGTCTGGAAAACACCTCACCGGTAAAACTTGCCAGCACCGGTTCCACTTCGTCAACGGATTGGCCATCGGACACCGGCATGGTCAGGCGAACCAGGGCGCCGTCGGTACGTCCTCTTAACAGTGCGTCCCACAACAGGAACCATTTCACCATGTATTCATTGGTGAGCAACCGACCCCGCTCCTGAAACCAGTAGTAAACAAGTTGCCGAGTTTCGCCCTTGCCAATTACCATTCTGTTAACGGGCAATCCGCCCGTTGGGCCATCGACCAGCGGAACTTTTATCCGCCGATGGCTGGCGATTTCCCAGCCATCCCCCGGTATACAGGATCGCGGAGAATGCGCTGACTGCCCTTTGCGCTGACTGCCATAATAGGCGACATAGAGATTGACTGCGTTGGTATCTGCCCGTGTGTAGTTGTTAAGAATGTAGTCATCAAACTTCAGCGCATCGACGTAGATTTTGTCCAGCCTGTCAGATTCTCCATGCCATTCAGCCAAATCAGCCGGAAAAATCGCAAAATTCTCATGCTCCGGCACCACCTCCTCTCTGCTTGGCATGTATATCGAAACAATCAGCAATGCACACAACAAACCGGAACTGACCAGAAACGGTTCGGGCAGGCGTCGGACACTGGTGGCCACTGCCCTTTCAGCGGTTGGTATCTCCAATCCGAAAACTTCGCGCAAGGGGGCGGCATCTTTACCCATGGCTGTCAGCAGACGCATTTCCAACAGCAGCAGCGCCGCGCATGCCATGAACACCACCCAGCCTTCGAAGTCGTGTAATATTCCTTCAGCGGCCTTTTTCCCCCAACTATCGACGGTGACTCCAATAAGGCCGATACGCAGGCTATTCATCACTATGGTAATAGGTATCGTGGAGACAAACACCACTACCCTCTTCCACAACGCGGTTTTAAACAAATAGGCGGCAATGAATCCGAAAGTCAAAAGCGGGAACAGGTAACGCAATCCACTACAGGCCTCTACCACCTGCAACTTCATGGATCCAAGATCGATGACGTTGCCCTGTAGGAAAACACTGATGTTGAATAACTGAATGAACCGAACACCAAGCTGCGATGACAGTAACTGCAATTCTGCCGACAAATTGTTGTACAAGAAGTTAGGCAACGGCACCATGAACAACAGCATACCCAGGGGCATCGCCAACAGGGGAAACGCCGGCCGACCGACCAGTGACAGCACGGCACCAGCGAGTACTACCAGAAATGCATATTGAACCAAGGTGTAAACGGTTGCCAGCTCACCCACTAGATAGAACAGCGCACCAAGCAGCACCAGTATGGGCCCATACCATGAGCCAACGAAACTAGTTACCCGTAAACGGTTTCTACGTTGCCAGATCAGAAATAGTGACAGCAATGGAATAAGAAATCCGTGGTTGTATTCGCCGCTTTCTGACCAGACTCCAACCATATATTCAATGCCATCCGCGAATGGCAGGTAAAGCACCAATGCCGCACAGGCGAGCACCAGCCGGTAATACGCCGGCATCCGCCACCTTTCTGGTGCAACGGCGGCCACGGCACGGATCTCACTGGCGAGGTTCGGCTGCATTGTTCGCCTCAGTGTTCCACCGCGGCTCTATTGGCTACCGCACCGATAAACCGTTCCGGATCGAGCAATTCCAAAGCGTAATGGTAGTCGCTCTTGCGGGTTTTCCCTTCGCAGACAACGAGCAAATTGCAGTCGATAAGCGGCGACAGCGCCAACGCATCGTCGGACGTCAGCAAGGGTGGCAGGTCGAAGATAACGACGCGGTTGGCATACCGTTGTTTCATTTCCGCAACGATGGCGCGCATCGCCTGGGAGGTCATCAGCTCGGAAGACTGCGTTACCGGCTCTTTAACCGGTAACAACACCAGGCCGGGTAGCGACGGATTTACCATGATTTTTTCCAGAGGCATACCAGAAAAGAAGTGATCTTCGAGACCGTAGTCCAGTTCGATACCAAACACTTCTGCGAACACTGGCCTGCGGAAGTTGGCTTCGACCAGCAAAACTGTGTAGTTCCCGTCCCTGGAAATGGACTGGGCAAGATTGATAGCGGTGATCGACTTACCCTCGCCACCGCCCGGGCTGGTCACCGCCAGCGTTACCCAGCCGCGATCCCGCATCCTTTGCAGAATTCTCGTGCGCAGAACACGGAAAGAGTCCGCCACATCATTCACCGCGTTTTCGATCAGGATGCGATGCTTCAACAAGTGATCCTGCTCCACAGTCACCACTTTTGTCCGACGGTAACCCCTGCGTCCAGCATCGATAAACTCTTGATGCGCCGCCGGTAATGACAGCAAATTCGCCGCCTCACTGGCCGGAATTTGTGCTTGATCAGGGACTACCGCTGGCGTAACCGACAACGTCGACGACATTGTCGGCTTCAAATTAGTGTCGATGTCTGGCTTGCGCATGTAATTTTCGTTCACCTGCGTACCCTCCAGTTTTTGCATCACAATTTGCCTCTAGATTCATAAAAAAGTGGCGTAACGGCGCTGAGCATCCGCGCTTGCCCACGCACTTCCGGATTAGAAACCCATGCGCTGCTGCGCCTTGTACCAGAGAACATCCAGGGGAATAGTGAAAAAATTAATACCCAGTGCCAGCAGAACCAGAATTAGTAGAGCGCCCATGATCAACAGCAGATTTCTGCGAAGTCGTCTTTTTCGGTCCTGCGGCGTGACAATCGCGGGAATGTTCCCGAGAAAGGTCAACGGTGAGGAATTGATAAATGTCCGTCCACCGCGTACCGTCGGATCCATGTTATCGCCGAGAATAACCGTCCCCGCGCCACCGACCGTTGAAAACAGGAAACCGATAAACAAGATCGCCATCCTGTTGGGCTTCAAGGGCTTTTCCGGCATTTCCGGCGGTTCAATCAGGGTAAAACGTTCACCCTTGCGTTCCGATTCCAGCGATTCGGCAAGTTGCGCCTCCATCTGTTTGGCTTTCAGCTCCCGATACTTGGCCCAGGCATTTTCATAGTCCCGGGTAAGTTCTTTATAGCGGCGCTCTACTTCCGGGGTTTGCGTGATGCGCTTTTCATACATCTCCTGCTTTCCCTGTAGTTCGTTTTTCTTGAACAGCAGTGAATTTATTTCCTGCTCTGCGGCCTCCAACTGCGCGCGCAGCTGGATGAATGCCGGATTGTCCGGTTTATCAATGCCCATAGCTGTTTTCAATACGTTATCGCCGCCTTTGCCGCCGCCGACATCGGCTGCCATCTTCTGCCGCAGCGCTGCCAGCTCACGTGTCAAGCGTTTCACATCCGGGTGATCCGCAGAGTATTTCTTTTGCGCCAACACCAACTCTGACTGCAGGGAATCGTACTGCTGCTGGAATTCAAGATTCTCGTCGCGCGCGCCGGTCTGGGCGCGCAGTGTTTCCAGTTCCTTTTTGGCCCGTTTTACATCCGGGTGGTTTTCTCCATATAGCGAGGAGACGCGCAGATACTCAGATTCCTGCAATTTCAACCGCTCGGACATGCCAAGTACCTTGTCACCACCGGAAGCAAATCCAAGATATGGATCGATCTGCACCAGCTGTGATTGCAGGTAAATTCTCTTCTCTCCCAGTTCGCGAATTCGTCCGTCGATCTCCAGAATCTGCTGTTCAGCTCTGTCCATTAGATTCATATTCAACTGCGCAAGCTCGGGCAACTGACCCTGGTTTCTCTCCTTGAATTGCGCCATCTCCTGCTCGAGGCTTTCTATCTGTTGGCTGAGCTTTTTCGTTTCCTCAGCTAAAAACACCGACGTTTCCGTCGCCAACTGAGTGCGAGATTTAAGGTTTTCATTGAGAAACAAGCTCACCAGCTCATTGGCCACTTTTTGCGACAATTTGGCATCGCGGTAATCGAACGCCAGGGTAAAGGCGATCGTGGCAGACGTAGGTCTGCCACTGCGCGGATCGACGACGTCTGCGCTTACCGTATCCATCTTGATATCGTCCCGCATATCGTCAACGATAACCTCCATGGGCTCGCGTGCCCGCTCCTCCGCATAGAGATCGAATTTCTTGATAATCTGCGTCAAGTTAGAACGGGTCATTACCCGTTGACTGATTACCTGAATGCGCTGATCGGCGAAGCTGGTGATCGTCGAGCGCACCAGATCTTCGGGAATCTCCTGTTGCTCGATCAATATGGTGGCCGTAGATTGATAGACTGGCGGCAGTACGAACGAAACGACCACGCTTACCAGGGCCAGCACTGTAACGACTAGAGAAAATCTACCCTTGCTGCGTTCGAACAAATTGAGATAATCACGCAAAGATTTATCATTCTGATTCACCGAATCCACACTCCGCTGCCGCTCAAGGTACCAGGATCGTATCGCCGCTTTGCAGCAAAATGTTTTGCTGTAAATTTTTGCCTTCTTCTATTTCCTCGTAGTCGAACTGATATACGAGCTGTTTCTCGCCATCACGACGCAAAATTTTAATCGCTGAGACATCTGCATATTTGGTCGCACCGGCAGCGAGACTTAGCGCCTGCACGACATCGATCCTTCGATTAAGTACGAATTCGCCTGGGCGGTTAACCTTGCCAATTACATAAATTTTGTTACCGGCGGCGGTTCGCACTTCAACGGTGACATCCAGGTCCGGAATCATCGGTGAAAGCCTGGCGACAATCTCTGCGCGCAATTGCTCGCTGGTTTTACCTGCTACGAATACCTCACCGACAAGCGGCAAGGCTATCCCCCCGTCCGGCCGCACGACGATTTCTTTCTGTAATTCCTGCTCACGCCAAACATAAATTCCAAGTACGTCGCCGGCCTGGATACGATAAAGAGAACTGCCGTCGACCATGCCGGCCGTCGGTGAAATATCAGCGCCGTCGACCAAAATCCCGACTGCTTCTGAGCCGTTAGCATTTGTCGATTTTTCTACGATCTCTGCAGGACTGGTGAAATTTACCGTAGTCGCCAAAGACCTCACCGTAACCTGGCCGATTACCGGCACGCCTGCGCCGGCACGGATGGCGCCGTCCTTTTGTTCGTATGCCGATGTCGCCCCGTGAGGTTGTGATAGCGGCTTTGCAGGCTCTTCTGCCGCCACGGCCATCACGACACAACCCAGGCCAAAAAACATCAAGGTAAGCTTCCCCGATTTCACGCAAAACCCTCCGGCCTGTCAGCTCGTCACTCTAATATCCACGAATTGCAACTTTATTACCGATTGAGAATATATCCGTCATCACGTGACACTCGCCATTCCTGCCAGCTCCTTACCCTACCCCTGCCTATGCCAAGCAAGGCCATTAGCGCCGAGACCAGCAACACCAATGGTGTCGGCAACGGGACGGCGGAGATAGCCAGTTGCTGCACCTGGATGCCATACAGTCCAAGTCCGGGCACGGAACCGGTGGCTGAAGCAACCCCGAACAGTGCCAGATAGTAAGTACCGGGCGAAGCGTCAAACTCGAAGCTGCCCGGCTGAAAAAGCTGCCCCATTTTTTGCGTCGCACTAGTCAACGTCACACCCAGGGAAGAAAGAGATTGCGGAAATGCAAGGTCGCTCAGAATAAGTTGAAATCGCGCGGTATTCTCGATAATAAACGTCCCTATATAGGTTTGCACGGCATTGGCTGCGGTGTTTATTTGCAGATTGTTTGCTGTTGCAACGTAACCGTCCCCGATAAAGCCTACGTCTTCGTAAACCACCGCCGCCTGACAGCTCGATTGCCCAACCATCACGCTTACCATCCACACTGTTACTAAAGATAATTTACGCATCTGCATTGAGATATGCATGATTTCCTCCTGATAATTTACGCCCTTGACGGACGCTCAGGACCCTGAGCGGCATCCGTGGCATCCGCGTTTTTTCTTCCGACTACACCCAGATATTTGCCCGAAAAATATTCCTTCAGTGACTCGCTGATACTTTGTAATTCCTTCTCACCGCCAGACAAATCCTGCAATTTCCTTATCGCATAGTATTCCCGCACAGATGACATGATAAGTAATTCCAAATCGTCACGATCGACTTTTCGCGACGGCTCTACCACGTCCTTATTGATGATGTTTTCCAATTTATCCAGATCGAGATCGAAGTAAGTTGTAAGTTCGTGGCCAAACTCCATGAACACCGGCACCAGATCCGCGCCACTTACTGTTTTGTCATGCAGAGGAGTCATTTTCGTCAACGTGTTTTTCACCGCGAACCGGAACACGTCTGAGTCTCTGACCTGCAAGCGCCTGGCAACCTCGCGTATTTTACGTATATCGCTGGCGTTCATCCGGATAGAGACATTTTGTTTTTTTTTCTCCATCATGCATTCACTCCCACTGAAGTTTATTTGCACTGCGCAGATAAAATTTATCCTGTCAGTGTGACATATCGATGATGTTCATGTGACAAGTGCGCATCAATAGCCGGACACAGTTGATATCTACAGACTTTTTGCATGGAACGGAAACACAACGGCAGGGTCAGCGAGCGGATTTCGCTCGTGCTAAACACACGATATGGTATTGACAACGCGATGATTTAAAGACGAAAAAGTAGGGACGGGGGCAAGCGCCGACCCGCCCGGGAAAACGCAAAGAAGCGATAGCCCGCTAGCGGCGACGCAGCACCGGCAACGTGGACACAAGCAGCCAAAACGGCGCCGGCAAAGGTACCGGAGCAATCCACCCGCCAGCAGTATTGTTTAACAACGGATCATAAGCGGCGGTCACAATCCCCTGCACATGGGCGGCCGAGTAGTATGGAACAGTCCCGGCATTGGCGTTGAACGGCTCACTCACCGCATAAAATGACTGGGAGGAAATGCCATCGCCCGTGATATCGATAACAAAGCTATCGCCGGATTGAAACCGATCGCCGGCGGCGGATGTGTCGAAGGTAAAAACAAAATCGTAGACGCCATCTCCGTCGGCACGGCGTGCGCTGGCAGCGGCATTGCCAGAGCGCAACAGGGAAACATAGCCCTGATTGCCACTCAAGGCGAAACTCAATAAATTCGCATCAACTCCGGCGATAGTGTTGAAGTACAGCCCGGAAATGAATTCAGCGACGCCATAATCCTGGTTGAATGCCAGGCCACCAGCATCCACCGTCAACCGCACACTGCCCGCACCGGTATCGGTGAATACCGCCGTCAACCACGGCGCCGGCCCGGCCGGACTGGTTCAGCTGCTGAATTCCTTGGCGTACTGCAATTGCAGGAAATCTGCGCCTGTAGTCACGGCAGCCTTGGTCAGCGGTGCATGCAGCACCATCCCCGCCCAAAGAATACTCCATGAATAGACCGTCATTTTTCCCTTCATAACTTGTGCTCCACGGGTGTGCTTCCCTTCGTATGATCTTTCATCCGGCCGCCGCAGACTGGACAACTGATTGTTCGCGACGTTTACCAGCCATAGTAGCCACCCACTGTGACACGAAAATGAATACTCCGTGACACCTGATTACCACCGATTTCATTGTCATACGATCGCATTGCACTTTCCCTGCAATATCCTGCACCTACCGCTCAGCAGAAATCACACTTGCCTGGATAACGCGCAACGCATCGAGTTGAGCCTGGTACTTCTCCACCAGGCTTTCAATCTCGACCTGCTTCAGACCGGTAACCGGCTCTTTTTGCAGCCACGCATCCCACACCCCCTTGTTTTCATATTCCTGCAGCAGTTTTCGGTTGACCTCGATCAACTGTACGTTATTGCCGGCGCAACGTTCCAAGTTCTGCAGCGCCTCACTTTTTGCCGCCGCCAGTTGCGCGCGCTCGTTCTCCACGCTACGCAGAGCCGTAACCAGCTCCTTGTACTTATCCACCAGCTTCTGCATTTTATCCCTGGCGTCGAGCAGGCGTTCACGCATGCCGGAATTGACATCCTGAAACTTTTCCATGCGGTCCCGGGAACTGCCCAATCGCTCGGACAGCGCATCGATTTTATCTTTCATGGAAGCGAGTTTCTTGTCTTTCTGCGCCACTTGCTCGCGTAGTTGATCCGCCTCAGCGCGAAACGCGTCTCTCTCCGCAGTCAGCTGCCGAACCATGTTTTGAACCTGCGCCATTCCGCCCTGGCCGGAGTCATCTCGCCTCACCGTTTCAGCCTGGGCAGTACCGAGTACCAGCAGCCACAGAGAGGCAACCATCGTCATCGTACGTTTCATGGTAGTTTTTCGCCCGCTACGTCTAGAATTTCGTTGTAAAGTCTATTTGCAGCACATCCACCCCCATCGGCAGCCCATCAATGGCATCAGCGGTGATGTAGCGCAGACCCGCCCAGGCATTGTCATCAACGCCATAGTCAAATCCTAATACCCAGCCTTCGGCGTCGGTGCCGCCGAGATGGAAGTCGGAATCTGTGAACGCATCAAGTACCGCATCTCTTTGCAGATACTTGTATGCCAGGAACATGCGCCAGTTGCCGCGGTAACCGACGTTGGGCCAGCCAAACCCCAATTTTACCTGATAGCCCGTGGTCCTTGGGGCGAAAGGATTTTCGGGGTCCACCTGCCCGGCGCGGGCAATGGCGCCACCACTGCGGCGAACAACCTGCTTTTTGTCATAACCGATGTTTTTCACATAGTCCAGGGAAATATTGGCGTGCAAGGGAGCCGTCAACACCATATCGTAGTTAGCAGTTAGGTTCAGCTCATGATAGTCCGCTGCCAGCGCCCACAGGTCGGTGCTGTCATTTCTGTCATTGCGAATGTCGAACAGGGTGTTACCTTTTTGCATAAATGACGGCGCTGTATAGTCGTACGTTGTATCAACTACGCCTTCCCCGAAATATGCGTTACGTTTTCCGGTAATATTGACGAAATGATAGTAACCCACGGCCAGATCAACACTGCTTTGCGACAGGAAGTGGAACTCACTGCCCAACTGCGCGCCATAGAGCCACTTATCCCGGGACGCGAGCTCAACTTCCTGGATCGGAAACGCCCCGACCGTCAGGTAGAGCAAGCGATCACGCTCCGTCATTTCCAGCAGGGAATCGGCGCCGCGCAGGTTGACCTGATACTTCAGGGCGAGCCCATCAAAACCGACATCATCGTCCCAGACAAGATCCGTAGATAGAAACGGATTGGCCATGCGGCCGGCGGTGACCGACAGCAATGGATAACTGTCATCGCCGATGAAATCCCGGTAATAATAGGCGCGATCCCACACCATGCCATAGCGACCGCCGGTATTTCCCAGAGTCTGATTGGTGGACACGGGATTTTTAGTGTCACCGGTAGTAACGCGAAATCCGCTTTTACTGGTCGGCCCCAGGTTCACCGCCATATTCAGCCGAGCCCTGATCCGCAAGCGTTCGCGATCTTCCGTAGTGTTGCTGTAGGCACCCAGACCGGCCGGCCCGAACCCGCCTTTTTCGTTTACTCTTTGAAAATCGAAATAGGAATAAGCGATATTGTCGCCGGCAAAGTGATCTCCCTCGCCCCGCATACGAAAATCGCCCGCCCATTTGATGCGCTCCACCCATTCCGGCGTCGCGCCGGGTATCCCCCAGCGCTCGCTTTTGGCTTTTTCCAGCACATCATTGAGTACGTCCTCGCGCAAGCCCGCTCGTACCTGATCGCGGATTTCATTGCGAATTGATTCCGGCACATAGTTGATGCGAACCACGTCCTGCCCCGGCGGGGTCTGCGCTTGGTCCGCCTGCGCCGCTTTGGCATCCAGCGCGCGTTTAGTCGCCTCCTCGATCATGGCTCCGGCCTGCTCTTGAGTTTCAGCGTCCAGCGCCGGCATCCCTGGATCACCGCCACTCTTTTTGGTCGCCGCCAGCGGTACGGTTTCCGCCGGTTCACCGTGCGCGGTCAGCAAGGGCAGGAAAACAAAGAAGCACAAGCTCAAATAGGTTGGCAGCTTACCGCCGGAGAAAAAATACATAGTTCCTGGTTTCCACGTCATATTCTAAAGTTTTGAGGAGATCTGCAAACGCACCGGCTGCGGTAGTTCGTCCGGGGGTTTTTCGCTTATCTGGGTGATCTTTTCCAGCGCTTGCCTGATCTTTTTGTCCAT
This sequence comes from Proteobacteria bacterium UBA6920, assembly GCA_002448875.1. GTDB lineage: Bacteria > Pseudomonadota > Gammaproteobacteria > SG8-11 > SG8-11 > UBA6920. The sequence goes on from DKAS01000192.1 coordinate 24,598, forward strand.
CGTCGCATCGCCGGAAGATCGGGTGAGCACGATTTTTCTTACCTTGCCGTCCTTGCGCAGCCACAAGCTGACTCCGACCGTGTACTGCGCCGAACGAATGGCGTCCTGGCTGGCGAGAAAATCCAGGATGTCCTGCTGCAGCACGCCGGAATACCACCCCAATACACCGCCATTCGCCAGCAAATCCCGCCCGCCTTTACGCCCGATCAGGCCGAAAGCATCGCCGCCGGCACCGCCGTCGGCATCCACCCCAAGATAATCGCCGGCCGGCCCCTCGTCCGCCAGCTCCGGCATGTCCTCCGGCATGTCCTCGGGTTGCGGCGCTTCCACCTCTTCCTGCATTTCCGGCTCAGGCGGCGGTTGCTCCAGCGGCGGCGGTGGTGGCATGGGCGGTTGAATCAGCGAAATCTGCTGCACCATTTTTTTCGCCTGCGGCGTCGTCTCTTGCATTCTGATAACGAAAAAAGCCATGCCTACCCCGACCGCCAGCGCCAGAAGAGTCACCGAGGCCGCCGGCAAGAGACGCAACAATCGCTGTCTGAACGCGGTTTTCATCCGACGCGCGCCCGCACTACTTCACCAGTCGCTGCGTCACCAGACCCAGCTGAGTGATTTGCAGACGCCCCATCATATCCAGCACATCCACCACACGCTGATAGGCGATGGCGCCGTCGGCTTTGACGACTACCGGCAGTGCGGGATTTACCGCCTTGTACTGGGTGAGACGCGCCTCCAGCTCCTGCAATGTTACCGGGTAGGTATCGAGATAGATGGTGCCGTCCTGGGTGATAGTAATCGCTTTGGTTTGCGGTTTGGCGATACTGGGTGTGGTACTGGCTTTCGGTAAATTAACCATGATGCCTTGTACCGTCGCCGTCGTCATGATGATGAAAATGACCAGCAAAACATAGGCAAGGTCCAGCATGGGCGTGATATTGATCTCATCGTAAAGCTGGCTGTCGGTCTGTGCTCTCATTGCTGTGCTCTTTTTCCGCCAGTGCCGTTAACTGTAGTGTTCAGCGATTTTAGTTACGAATTCGTCGACGAAAACATGCATATCGGCAACAATTTCCTTGATGCGGGAGGCGATGTAGTTGTAGCCGAACAGTGCCGGTATCGCCACCGCCAGACCCGCTACCGTCGCCACCAGAGCGGCGGCGATACCCGGGGCGATCGCGTTGATATTGACGTCGCCGGTGGCGGCGATGGCGGCGAAGGTGATCATGACGCCGACCACGGTGCCGAGCAGACCGAGGAAGGGTCCGCCGCTGATAGCGATGGTCAGCAGCACCATCAGGCCATTCAGCTTCTGTGTTTCCCGCACCGTGGTGGCATCCAGCTCCGCGCGCAGCGTGGCAACGGCCTGGGGTGACAATGATGCCGCCTGCGCTCCCACCGCCTTACCCACCCGCCGCTGCACCTCTTCTATACCGGCATGATAGATGTGATAAAGCGGGGAACTCTGGTAGTGATCGTGCTTGCCAAACAGCGCCAGGGTAACCGGCGCGGCGGCCAGTTCTGTCTCTTCCGCCGATGGCGCCTGATCGAGAACCGCCGGGTCCTGCTTGCCCAAGCGCTTGAAGGCGTCGATGAAGCTGCGGTTGTCCCGGCGCACGCGCCTGATGAACAGCCCCTTGGTCAGCATCACGAACCAGCTGATCATCGCCATTATCATCAGCACGGTGATCACCACCCAACCGTCGACGGTGACATTCTGCAGGATCACCCCGAAATAGGAGTTCGAACCACTGCCCTGGTTCTGTTCGTCGTTACCGTAACCTATCAGCCGGGTGTCCAGCGACTGACCGGCGTACTGCGCTCTGACCCAGTCAGCGGAACGGGCGGTGGCCGCCACCTGCACTTCATCCATTTCCCCGGTAAAGAATTCGCTGGCGTCCGCGCTGCCACCAAAAGCCAGGGTGCCACCAATCTCCTCAAGCTGCAGATTCAAGCTCGCTGCCGCATTGCCGTTGATGTACAGCAGCAGACCCGTCTGCGTCAGACTGAGAGCCACATGGTGCCAGGCGCCGGGACTGAGCAGATTGGTTTTTTGGGTCTCCTGCGTACCTGCGGTCAAGGCGACGCGGGCATACAACACGGTATTGTCCACCCGCAGGCTGGCGGCGCGCGCACCGTCCTTGATTTCAAACAGTACCGCGTCGGCCTGGGGCTGGTTGATCTTGACCCAGGCCGACCACGTCCAGCCACTCACCGGCATCACCCGCAGCGAATGCGACACCATCAGCTGGATCTGGTTATTGCCCTCGAAGCGCACACCGGGACCGATCAGGGACGCCGGGGCGATCAAGGCATTGACCACCGCGGGCTGATTCTGAAACCCAGTGGCATCGGACACACCGCCGCTACCGTCGAAATGGTAGACCAGGGACTGCCCGCTGTCATAGGTACCACCACGGTCAGCGCCGGCCATGGCCGTGGGATTGCCATAGTACATCCAGATATTTTGCGTACCGTTAGCGCCCAGCACCTGCGGGACACGCACCCAGATCAGGGCCATCTCATTGGCCACGTCCAATTTTTCAATGTGATATTTCAGGGGTGTCAGGTCATCACCGGCGACAAAGCGCAAGTCAGATCCGTCGGGCTTGATATCGAGAAAATAGGCAAAATTCCCCGTGTGCAGTCGCACCAGCAATGGCGCGTCCACCAGACTGTTGGCGATATTGGCGGCGGCGGGCGTAGTATCCAGAGTGAGTTTCTTGCGAAATTTCCATTCATCGTTCCACCACGCGTGGGACACCGTCGGCAGCAGCAACAACAGCAATGCCATGAGACGTGAAACCATAACTTCCCCTTTTTAATTTATGCCGTGGCCGACCGCACCATTCGCGGTGCTGAGTATGGTCGACCCGCATGACATCGTAGTGACAGAAAAATCAATTTCCAGCCTCTGCTGCCGGCGTCGCCTTGCAGTCACCGGCCTGCGCCGCCGTCTCCTGGTCCTGGCAATTCCTGCCACCATAACCAAGAATTTCCACCTCCAGGAAGCCCATGGCGGTATCGGCAATTGGCGTTCCACTCTTGTCTCCGTTGTCTCCCATCGCATCATCGGCAGCGTTGCCGGCGCTGCTGCCCAGACCGCTGACACCGGACAAGTCCGCCGCCAGCCCGCCGCTGTCGGCCACCGGCACGCCGATACCGACGCCGCCGACGTCGATATTGTCGGCGCCCTTGATTTGCGGCGCGCCGAGAATCACGTCACCCTCGGAGCCTATGCCCGCCTCGCCGGCGTCGATGGTGCCGTGGGGCGCGAACAAGGCCACCACCGGTTTGTCGCCGGCGTCGCAACCGTTTTGCGGACAGAAGGCGCGGATGCCGCTCCCCGCCGCCGCCGGCGGAAAATCGATGACCAGGTTGCCGTCGACGTCCAGGGTATGGGTCAGGCCGGCCAGAGCGATGGCGGTTTTCGCGCCGCGACCGGCGTCGATATCGCCGTAGCTGGACCACACCATGATGTTGCCGCCGCCCAGGGTAAAGATGCGCGATTGATTGACATTGAAATTAGCGTCGACCAGCGCGTAGATGTCGCCTTCCCGGCTTACCACCATGCCCAGTTGTTCCGGCGTCTTGGCAACAGCATTGTTGGCGGTAATGCCGGCATCCACCCGCCCATGGGGCACCAGCAGGCTGATGCTGCCCCCGTCCAGGGTCTTGATCTGGCTCAGCATCAATATCAGATTGCCCTGCTCGCCGGTGCTCGCCCCGCCGAACACCTTGGCCAGCAGTTCATAGCTGGGATTGTAATTTTCACCGCCGGAAATCCTGGCGTTCTGCGCCAGCTCGCCCAGTTCCTGCAATAACAGACGCATGGCCAGCGCCTGCCGCTGCGCCGCCGGCAACTGCCGGTAAGCGGCCAGGCTGGGCGCTTCGCCGGCGGTCACCGCGCCGGCGTCTTTAAACAGGCGCTGCAGCGCCGCGCTCACCGCAATCTGCGAACCGGCGCTGTCGTCCGGAGCCAACGGCGTCGTCGCCTCTTTGGCGGACAGACGCTGGAAGTAACCGTCGACATAGCCATCCCAATCGGGCAGTACCGGGACGCCGGCGATGAAGGTCAGGTTGGCGCCCTGATCCGCCAGCCCGGGATGTCCCAGGTTGCCCATGGATACCACGCCGTCGCTGGTGCCCAGATCGATATCGCCGCCGGCCAGCAGTTGCAGGGATCCGGGGCCATCGACGCGGTACTGCAGATTGGTGCTGTTGAAAACGCCGGTGGCGCCATCCCGGCTGCGTGTCTGCACGATATCGCCGCTGACGGCCTGCACCAGCGACACCTCATTGGCTTGATTGTGTTGAATCCAGAGATCCAGATTGCGCACGTCCTGTTGCGCCTGCAGCACCACGGGCTTGGGCACCCGGATTTCCAGGACCTGCGTACCCCCGCCAGCGGGGCCGATACTGCCGGTGCGGGTGACCAGATAGACCGGCGCGCCGTCCTGGAGATGAATTGGCTGTGGCGGCAACCGATACGNNCCGTTTCCCTCGACGAGGGTACTGCCCCAGGAACGGGTCGCCCGCGGCAGGATCGCCGGATCGCCGTCCAGCATCAGCAGGGTAGCCTGCAGGTTATTGGCCTGGCGAATCGAGCCGTAAGCGAGCAACTGCAATTGCCCATCGGCCACCGGGTAAAGTTCCAATGGCGACAGATCGAGCACGATATCACCCTGCAGGGCGCGCACCGCGAGATTGCCCGGCATGACCTGAGCAAGCCGTGGAATGTGACCCATAGTCGATTCCAGATAGGCCAGCTTGGCATTCGGGTTTTCATCCGACAAATATACATTGCCGGTCAATGACTGAAGATCGACGGCGGCACGGTCACTGTAACTATAGAAATAGCTTGCCTCTATGGAGGTACCGAGCAATTCTCCCTGATCCGGGGCCATGGGCAGCACCATGGGATCCAGCACCGCCAGCAGGTGCAAATCGTCGTGTGCCTGCAGTCGATAGCGGCCGTCACTGGCCAACACTGTGGGCGCATTCCCCCGCGTACCGGCGGTCAGGGTACCGCCGGCTTGCAGCCGGCCTGTGCCGCGCGCGACGTAATACACACCGCCGCGAATATCACCGTCGGCCTGCACCCGCAGATCACCGCCGCCGCGCTCGCTGATGACATCGCTGTCGACGATGAAGCGGGTACCGTCGAAGTAGGCGCTGCCCTGTTGTCTGGCCGTGCTCGGCAGCATCACCGACAGGTCACTCACATCACCACCACTGCGGATGCTGACATTGCCGCCGCCCAGGGCGCCGACGTTGTGGTGAAAATCGTCGACGCGGATCGCCCAGGCGGTGGGTACCGGCCCATAGCCGGTGTTGTCGCCGTGCTGATCACCGATACGGGCCTGCCAGGCACTGAGCCGTTGCTCACTGTCGTCGCCGACAATGTCGCCGCCGGCGTCGATGCGCACCTCGCCGCCGCCTTCACCGAAGACGCCGCCGTGCAGCAACAGCTGCAGCAACGGGTCCAGGGTGCCGCTGCCGGTATTCCTGCCCAGGGTGTAAATCGAAGCGCCGGCGCCGAAACGCAGATCACCGCCGCTGCCGACGTCAATGCGCCCGCTGCCGGTGCGCACCCGCGCGCCGGCGTCCAGCGCCAGCGACGCCGGCGTGGCGGTGGCCAGGCGATCGGCCGATGCCGCATCGGCACCGGCCACCAGTTCGATGCTCCAGGAATCGCCGCTCAGCAGATCGGATATGACCGGCAGATCGGCACGCGCCACGGTGCCGTCGCTGACGGTACCGTTGACGCGCAGGTCGCCGCCGGCCCGCAGTACCAGCAAGCCCGGTTCCTGAGTGGCGCCGAAACGCCAGGATGCCAGATCCCAGTCCGGCAGCGACATCGCCGCCGCCGTCTCCACGTCCACGCCGGGGCGCAGGTGCAGGCGATGATCCTGCTGCGAGCTGAAACCCAGGTCGGCCAGAATACGCTGTTCGCTGGCCATGAACTGCGCCGCATCGCCGTACCAGCGGCCCGTGGTCGCGACATCGCTGCCGGTGATGACGCCGTCGGCGTCGTTGTACACCTGCATGCCGTGAATCTCGACGGCGGCCGCGCCGCTGATCTCCCCGGCGAGCTGCGTCACCGCCACCGCGTCCATCACGCCGCTGCCGGCGATGGCGCGGCCGGCGGCGTCGTGCAACACACCCCGCGCATCCGCCGTGAAATTCGCAGGCCGGCCATCGGCGCCGAACACAATCAGCAATACCCTGCCTTGGGCATCGGTGGCATAGACAGGATGGCCGCCGGCATCGCGCAAGGGCTGGCCGTTGTCGTCGACCAGCACGGCTCGCTGCGCACGCGCCGCGTTGAACTCCACCCGTCCGCTGTCGGTACTGGCGACGTATAAGGGTCGTCCCTGGTCATCGGTCAATGTTTGCCGCACACCGGCGGCATCCATGCGGGTGACCGGCAGATCGACCGCGCGGGTGCCATGCACATCGATGACCGCGCCGGCGGCGACGGAGATGAATCCCTGGCGGCTGTTGAGCAGCACGCTGCCGCCGAGCTGATCCTCGCCACCGGCACCGGCCAGCAGGCGGCTGCCGCTTTGCAGTTGCAGATCCCCCCGGCTATTGAGAACGATGCGGCCCGCCTGCTCGCCGGAGGCATCGAGGGTGCCGGCTATAGTGAGGAACCCGTCGTCGGCGGTCAGAGCGATATCGGCGGCGACAATGCCGGTGCCGTCGATAGTGATATCGCCCTGGCGCTGGCGCAGCACGCGCATGCCGTTGAAGCCGGCGCCGTTGAGACGCGCGTTGAAGCCGTTCAGGTTGGCGATGTCGGCCGCATCCAGCACCAGATCGCCGCCGGCGCGCTCGCCGCCATGATTGTTGGCGGTGATGTCACCGGCCAGATCCACCTGACCGTGCGTCGCGCTCGCCTGGATACCGCCGGCGGTGGCGGCGGCGGCGCCGGCGGAGACATCGATCGATGCCGTCGGCGCGCTGCGGATGTCGCCGTGTTCGCTGTTCAGCAGCAAATGACCGCCGGGGGCGGCCACGGTTAAATCGGCATAGTCGGTCATATTGCCGTTGAGCCGCACCCGGGCGTGTTCGCCCAGGACAATGTCGCCCCCGGGTCCGGCACCGACGGCATGCAGGCGCAGTTCGCCGGCAGGCAAGTCGACTTCGCCATCGAATTGAATATCCTCGGCGCTAAAGGCCAGACGCCCACCCAGGGTAGCGACCGCCGCCATGGCCTGCGCCTGTTCCACGGTCAGCATGACCAGCTTGCCCGCGCTGGTGAGGTCCCACTGGGTGTCCGCGCCGCCGGTGGTGCGGCCGCTGCTCCACTGCACATCGCCGTCACTCTGCCAGTGGCCGCGGCCGCGCAGGCGAATTTCCTCGCCGGCAGCGATCTGCACCTGGGCGAAACCCTCGATCGCCAGCGTCGGTGTCGCATCCGCCGCCGACGCGCCGGCGGCGGCAGTGAAGTCGATACGATCCGCGCTCAGCCGCAGGCGGTTGTCAGAGGACAAGGCCATGGCAACGGGGCCGGCCGCNNCGCCGCCCGCCGCTTCCAGCGTCAGATCGCCGGCGGATAGTTGCGCATCCACGCCGTGGTCGCCATGGGCGCGCAGGCGAGCGGCACGCACGGTCAACTCCTCGGCGCTGAGCTCGGACTGTCCGTAGAATTCAATGGCGTCACGGCTGACCAGTTCCAGACGCGACACCTGCAATTGTTGCAGGGTCGCGTTGGACAGCACCAGGCCGTGTTCGGCCGCGCCATCGGTCTCGCCGATGCTGATCTGCGCCGCGCCGAGATACAGCGCGCCGCCGTCGCCCAGTTCGATTTTTGCCCCCGATGCCGTGTCCGCCGCATCGAGCAAAATCGCCCCGCCCTGGCGCGCGCCTTGCGCGTCGACGCTGCCGGCGGCCAGGACCGCGCCGACACCGGTGGTAATGCTGGCCTGCGCTGCCGGTGCCGGCGCCTGACGGTTGAGGGTGACTTGCTCGCCGGTGGACAGGCGCAGCAAGGCGCTGTCGCCGCTGATAATTACCGTTTCCCCATGACTGCCGCCGTTACCGGCGGCGTCGAGATGGACGCCATCGGCGATGGCGATAGTACCCGCCTGACCGGACTCGGCCGCCGGAGTTGCCGCCGCCAGCAACAATTCCGGCAGCTGTAAATCGACACCGGCGTCGATGCTGACCCGGCCGGCGCTGATATCCAGCACCGTGCCCTCGGCAGTATAGTGGCGTTGACCGCCCAGCAGAATACTGTTGGCGCCCAGACCATCGAGATCGGCGGCAACGATCTCCACCCGGTCACTGGCGCCGGTGGGCGCCGTTACAACCGCCAGGTCGTCGGCGACGATATCCACCAGACCGCCGCGGCCGCTGCCGCTGGCGGCCTGCACCTGACCGGCCAGACGCAGCCGGGTGTCGGCATCGACCAGCAGGCGACCGCTGTCGCTGGGCAGCAGGCCGGCGGCGACGCCGGCATCGCGGGCGCGGGTAGTGAAGAAATCGCTGGCCAGGCTGATCTGGTATTCGGCGCGCATATGCACCGGGTCGGTCAACTGCGCCTGGCTTTCCAGCAGATAGGCGCTCCAGGTGGCATCGGAAAAAGCCGTGCCGGCGACGCCGCCTTTGCCGGCGACGACCCAGCGCTGATCGACGCGCTGAAAGGCATCACCGGGAGTAAAACCCAGGGGCGCGCTGACCGGCGTCACCAGATAGGCGCCGGGCAGCAGCGCGTAGCGCGCGGGCAGCACGGCATAGCGCCCGGCCGGCAGGCCGTTGCCGCCGGCGAGATAGATACTGTCGCCCGGCCGGATATCCTCGTTGGCGATCAGCGGACTGACCGGCGCGTAGTCGCTGCCCAGCAACGGCAGCACGGCAAACGCCTGTCCGATGTATTGCGGGGCAAGTACATCATGGGAGCCCCCGCGCCCCGGCACGAATTCATAGGCCAGCAGATCGCCGTCGCCGCTCAGATCCACCGTCGATCCCACCTGCATATCGATGGACGGCGCCTGCAAATCCACGCTTTTCACCGGCAGCGGCAGGCTCGACGCCTGACCCGCGGGACCGTCGATGACCTGCGTTCTATCGCTCAGAGGCAGAATCCAGTCGACGCCGAATTGCGTTTCGCCCAAAGGCACGATGCCGCCGTCGGCGGCCACCGACGTCGTGCTGCCGGCCGCCAGGGTCAGGCGTTCGTCCGCCTGCAATACCAGTTCACCCTGGGGCGCACGCAGGGTACCACCCTGTTCGATGACGGCCGCTTCCAGGCTCAGGCGCCCACCGGCGGACAAGGGCGCCTGGCTGTCGCCGTTGCCCGCGATAACGATACGCCCGCCCGGCGCGCGTATCGTGTAGTCGGTCAGGCTGATGGGATAAATCTGCGCCGCCTGCAGATAAAGATCACCGCTGCTGCTGAGGCTGCCGGAGAAACGCCACAGTTGATCGACGGTGGACACACCGCGCAGGCGGATGTCATTTTGACTGATAAAGCGGGCGGCGTAACCGGCATCGCCCGCCGCGCCGAATCCCTGCAGGCTGAGATCGCCGACCAGATCGATGAAATCCGCTTCCGCGGTGAGTTGTGCGCTTCCCGGCGTGGCCAGATCGGGACTGCGATACAGCAGATCCAGGCTCGGTCCCAGCGCCAGATAAGGCGCGGTCAGGTGGATTTCCCCGTCGGCGGCACGCAGGATAGTCGCATCCAGCGACAAGGCGCGGCCGGCATGCAAGTCGATGGCGCCGGCGAATTCGATGACGCTTTCCGATCCCGGCAGAATGCCGTTCTGAGATACCGGTATCGCCTGTAAAACCACGGTCGCGGCGCCGCTGTCATTGAGAATATCGGCGGCGATATAGGCGACGGCATCCACCTGCAAACCCTGGCCGACCCGCAACGCCGCCTCTTCGACCGGCGTATAAAACGCGGCCAGCCGGTCCGTCAGCCCGTCGCCTGCCAGTGTTTGCTGGATACGGAATACCCGTTCGCCCAGTGGATAGGGTCGCTGCTGCCCTTGGCCGTCATTGATGGTTCGGCCGCTGAGCTGCAGATGAAGTTCGCCACCTTCGGCACCATCAATCGATGCCGCCCGCGCGGAAAGTTCACCGGCCAGCAACATGCCGTCGGCGGCCCTGACACTGAGGACGCCGGCCTCGCCCACCAGCGGCAAGGCCGCATAGTTGCGGCCGCTGCCGGTGGTGGTCAGGACATCGACGGTGGCCACGGCGCCGTCCAGACGCAGAACGGATCCGGGGTCAGCGACGATGGGACCGGAATCGCTGTCCACAACGATATTACCGGCATCGAGCATACGGCCGGCGCGATGTCCCAGTTCATCGCCGGGCGTCGCCAGAAACAGGGCGCTGACATCGATCAGCGCCTGATCGCCAAGGACGATACCGCGATCCGGCAAATAAAGGGCAGAGTCACCGACGACACGCAGAGCGACCTCCCCGCCGGCGGCACGGACCACGCCATCGACGCTGATGGCGCGATCGGATTGCAATTGAATACAGGCGCCGGCATCGGCGTCGATGCGCGAACCCTCACCCAGGATAAGGGCCGAGGACGTGGACGCCGCATTGAATTTCGCGCTGAACGACAGATTCACCGCCGCGCGATCGACATCGGGCAAAAGCACCAGGCGCGTGGCCGTCGCCAGATCCGCGCCGCCGGGCAGCAGGTTGGGGTCGACGCTGAACTCCCAGTTTTGCTGGCGCGGCACCAGCACCGTATCGTTTTCCAGACGCAGGCCGGAGTGGGTCGCCTGCAGAGTGAATTGGCTGAAGCCGCCGCGGGAAAAGAAGGCCGGCGCCAGGTATACGGCATTGGGCGGCAGGCTTTCCGGCATGGTCTCCGCCAGATAAAACCCCGGCGCCTTGAGGCTCAGGCTGCCACCCTGGCTGATGGCATAGGCGCGCAATTCGCCGGCCAGTTGCACCAGCGGCGGCGCGCCCGAGGGATCGGCGAACGTGCTGCCGAGGCTGATGGCGCCGCCGCGTCCCGCGGTCAGCCTGCCGCTGCTGTCGCGCCAGGCACCGCCATCGGCTTGCAGCCGGCTTTGCGGCAGCAGTTGCAGATCACCGGCCGACACCAGGGCAATGCTGCCGCCATCGATCCACAACGGCGTCGGCGATGCCGACGAAGACAGCAAGGGGTTATCGTTGACCCAGCGACCGCTGACATCGATGCTGGCGCCGTCATCGACGCGGATCGCCAGCACTCGGCTGTCACGGGCGCTGGCCATGGCGCTGGCGGACGTTGGCAGGGTCACGAGCGTAACGCTGCCGGCCGGCAATTGCAGGCGGCCGTCGATGGCCAGGGCCGGCGGGCGGGTGTCCGCGGCCGCGCCGGTGGCGGGCGATCCGCCCGCCACCAGTTTCAGGCTGCCGCCGGCGGGCAGACTTAAATCGACGTCCTGGGGCACGCTGATACTGCCGTTACTGTAGATTTCCACCCGGCTGAGGCCGTGCGCCAGAAGCTCCGGTGTCAGCACCACCGAACCTCTGCCGCCGTCGGCGTGCAACGGCTGCAGATAACTCAGCGGCAACGCCGGCAGGTCGTTGGCGAAAACCACATCCGGGGTATACAGGTCCGGCGTCTCGGAAGAGGTTGCACCGCGGGCATCGCCAAGCACCAGCTGCCCGCCCAGGGGCAATTGATCATAGGGCCGGGTCCAGGCGCGATCGGCGGCAATGGCTTGCGCGGGCAGACGCTGCATTTCTCCCTGCAGGACCTCGGCCCGCAAGCTGCCGTACAGCGCCATGTCGCGGGCGATGATGCTGATGCTGCCGGCATCCCGACCTTCGCTGTAACCGCTCTGAAACTGGGCGCCGAGATCACCGCCGTAAAACGACACCCATTGCCGGCGCTGTCCCCACTTGTAATCGAGCTGTTCATAGGTGTTGATGATCCGGTCATAGACCAGATCGGGACTGGCCTGGCTGATATCGTAGATGCGGCCATTGGACAACAGCTTGGTGGTTGCAATCAGGCCATCGCTGTAGCGTACGCTGCCGCCGGACACATCGAGCACCGCTCCCGCCTCCAGCACCACGTCGCCATTGGCCTGCAGGCTGATGTTTCCCCCCGCGGTGGTACGCTCGGCGACCGTGCGGCCGATGGCCGCCACCGCACCGCTGATGTCCGCCAGCGGCGTACCCTTGCGCACATCCACGTAAATGGTCTGGCCGTAGAGTATGCTGTCGCGCTGCCAGGGCGAATCACGCAGCTCGTTACCGCGCAGCTGCAGGCCGATAACATTGCTCTCCATGGGCAACAGCACGTCGCTGCTGCCGGCAACGTCGATGCGGCTGCCGGATTCCAGGTAGACGCGCTGGGTGCGCCGCTTGTCCCCCACGGTCACCTCCCCCGACGGCGCCACCACCGCCGCGCCGGACTGCAAATGGATGCTCTGACCTTGAATATCCACGCGCGAATGCGGTTGCAGCTGCTCATCGATGGCCCGGGTCAGATCGGCGATTTCCGGCAGAATTTCCGTCAGGCTGTCCTGGCCCAACGTGACCTCGCCGGCGACCTGGAAGCTGGATATTTTTTTCGACGCGTCGAACAAGGGATCGGAACGCGCCAGCAGAAAGACGCTGCCGTTGAGCTGCACGCTGGTGCTGGCGCTGACGCGGCCGTTTTGCGCCACCTGACGCCCCACCAGGGTCACATTGCCCAGCGGCGCGGAAACGGTGCCGCCGTTGACCACACCACCCTCACCGGCCACTTCCACCTGCAAACCGCGAACATCGGCGGCGGAGTGCGGAAACAGGTAAGCCTGCTCGCCGACGGCCAGCACCACTTGTCCCTGCGGACTGCTGATCTCACCCTCGTTGTCGATGGCCGGCGCCAGCAGCACTATACGGCCGCCGCTCTGGCTCGCTATACGGGCGCCGGCGGCTACGGTAATATTACCGGAGGCTTTACCGCCATCATCCTCGGCAAATCCCGTGAACGCGGGCTGTGGTGGCGAGTTGTCGGTAAAGGCCGACAAGATGCCATTCTTGAACGTCTCGTCGTCCAGACGCAGGGTGGATACCAGCAGGCTGTTGACGTCGATGCGGGCGTGCTCGCCGAACAGCACGCCATTGCGGTTGATAAGATAGACTTGGCCGTTGGCCTGCAACTCGCCGAAAATGCGGCTGACATCGCCGCTCACGTCCCACACCTTGTTCAGGGCCACGGCCTGGGCATTGGGCTGTACGAACTGCGCCTTGTAGCCGTCCGCGATATCGAAGGTCTGCCAGTTGAGAATGGCTTTGTCGCTGTCTTGAGTCACGGTCATGGACTTGTCGCCGTAACTCAGCGAGGCACTGCCGAAACTCAGCCAACTATTCGGACCCTGGGCGGAACCGCAGGCGCCGCCGGTATTGCAGGCCTGGGGCAGTTGCCGCGGCAGATCCGCCTGACCGCGCAGCGGCACAACAAGAAACACGCCGCCCAGGGCCAGCAGACGCAGATACAGCGTCGCGCCGCGCAGCACACTGGGCAAGGAAGCCATTCTTGTTCTACCCGGTCTGATCATGCTGCTCCACCCTGCTCAGAGTTTGAATTCAAGATTGAAATGGCTGCGCCGTTCATGGGCGTCCACCGATCCCGCCGCCTTGATCGCCTGCGCCCAGTACACCTGCAGGCTGATCATGCGCCACAATCCCAGGCGCAAACCCCAGCCCGTGGAGGATAATTCGTTGTGCTGGTCCTGGCTGGGCAAAGGTTGTTGCAGACGCACGGCGCCCCCGTCGATGAACAACAGTGCGTAGGCGTCATCGACGAAGCCGAGTTGTCGCGCGCTCAGCGACGGGGAGTGCAGTTCCAATGAGGCCTGCACGCCGTTGTCGCCCAGTACCTGCGCTTCATAGTAACCGCGTACCGTATCCATGCCGCCGACGGAGAATTCCTCGTTGCTGATCAAACGCTCGTGGGTCAACTGCCCGGACAGGGACAGCGCCGCGCGGGTACCCAGCCACAAGTCGCGGCGCCAGTGCGCGTCGCCGCGCAGATAGATAAAATTGGCGCGGGCGCCATAACGCTTGGCGTTGAATTCCTTGTCACTGTTACCCAGACCGCGAAATGCGAAACCCGGCCCCAGCGACGCCTGCCAGCGACTGTCAGCACCCACATGACCGGCGACGTACTGCAGCGACCACGCCAGGTAATCGATGGGCGTATCGATGGAGGTGTCCCCTCCCTGGGGCGCGTCGCCGGTTTGCGTCTGGTCGCGCAGACGGATGCTTTCCAGCATGTTCTTGAAATCCAGGCCGACGTTGAAATTCGCATAGTCGGCGGCATCCTGCGCCACCGGATTGATGGCGCGCAAACCCACCACTTCGCCATTGCCGATGATGCCGATGTCTTTCGAGGCCACCAGGCTGCTGTGGGAGGATACGCCGAACAAAGCCAGCTGCCGGCTGCTGCCGGGAAAGCGCGCCAGATAGTTGACCGACAGGGCGCGAACTTCACCACGCTCATCGGGCGATATCTGGTAACCGATATTGAGCGCATGCCCCAGTTGCCACAGATTGTCGTAGCTGACATAACCGCTGGCGCGGGAAGCGCTGGTGTTTTCACTGGCGCGGTCGTTCACCTGCAAACCCGCGTGTAAGGGCGAACTGTCCTGCAGACGCAGATCCACCGCGACCTTGTCCGGCTCCGCGTCGGCATGGATGGCCGGCGCCAGAAAACGGTCCTGGCTGAAACTGTTGAACACGCTCAGATCCTGCTGCACCGCCGGCACGTACAGCGTTTGCCCGCTCTGCAAATTACCGATGCGCGCCTTGATATCACGCGGCGAGTGGTATTTGCTGCCGAAAACGTGTACCGCGCCGACCTTGCGTTCCACTACTTCCAGGGTAATGACGCCGGAATCGACGCGCTGCTGCGGCACATAAACCGACACCGCAGGAAACCCCTTATCGCGGTAGTACTGCTCCAACAAAGCGCGAGCCGCCTCGACGTCGGCAAACTGTTTATCCGGACCCAGGCCGGGATAGAGCAGACGTTCCAATTCGGTCGCCGGTAGCACGCTATTGCCGGCTACGCGAAACTCTTCGATAGTGAAAACCGGCACTGCTTCCGGCGCCGCCGCGTCCGCGACGGTCTCGGCCCGGGTCACACAGGCAACCAAAGCCGCAACAAGAAAGATAAGGATCCGGTGGTGCATGACGGAATTCTAGCGACTCGCTGGCGTGTGATTATTGAATTACCGCCGATTTCCCGGCGACGAACTGCAGGCGAAAAGATACGTTTCTCAGGTTACGATCACATGACAAATCCACGCTCGCGCAGCTGCACCGCATTTGTCATACAAAGCGTTTACGTTGGCGAGCATGTCTGACGAAGACAATCTATAAAAAAATTGCCGGGCGCGGCGTCCGCCGCCCCGGCAAAGAGAGGTAGATAATGGCATTACAAATCTTGCTTGATCGCCGTCGCCTTCGTCCGCGGGATGCCCTCGGAGCGGGAAATGGCGTCCCGCAGGCTGACCTCGTCGGCATCCGGTCGCGACAATTCCAGATTCCTGGTCATGGCAATCCAGATCTCGCTCACCTCTTTGGCATACTGCACCGACGCAAAATCGTAAGGTGCGAAATCAGGCGTGCCTGTAAACATGTCGCTCAGATCGCTGGCCGCAGCATCGTACTGGTTCTGCGCCGGCAGACCGAAAATGAGATTGACCGTCTTAAAGATACTGGCCAGCGACGCATGGGTCTTGCTGACATAGCCATGTTTCACCCATGGACTGATGGCCAGAAAGATAGTGCGAAAGCCGTCGACGTGATCATAGCCGTTCTGCGTGTCATCCTCGGTGACAAAAATAACGGTGTCCCGCCAGCAGGGGCTGTGGGAAATCAGGTCCACGGTCATGCCCAGGGCGGCGTCATTGTCCTGCATATAGCGCTTGAATGACCAGGCGGCGCCATTGGGATTGATATCCTGCGCGCCACCACCGTGATCATTGGGATAGTAGAGATCTACATAGGACGGCAGCTTGCATTCTCCCTTGTCGCGATTCACGTAACGATCCTCGAAGACCTGACGAAAGCGGCCGAAACGGCTGAAACGGGTCGGATCTTCGGGCAGAACCGCATCGGGGATATGGGTGTTATACGTGGGAAACTGCTGATCGGAGTTGTCGCGCACCACCTTTTCCATCGGCACGTTGACATGCTCGCGCGCGCCGGTGGGTTCGGCGTCGCCCGGCTCGTCGATTATGGCGAACTCATAGCCATTGCCGAAATTCACGAAGGAAACGCCATGACGCTGCAGGTGCAGGTAAATGCTGCCGTGCTGATTGTAGTCGTTGGGTTCCGGCGAGGAATTGGCGTCGGTGAAGCCGATACGGCCCGGGTAGTTGGCGATGACCTCGGGATCGTCGCCGGCATCGCGACGCTTGCCGCCATAGGAAGCCGGCCAGTGGGTTTCTTCCAGTTCCGTGGTATAGGTATTGGTCAACCAGCGGTGACCATCGGAGGAAACCGATGGCTCCAAATAGAAATTATCACTGAAAGCGAAATCCAGCGCCAGTTCGTGGTGATTGGGCGAAGCCTCGTAACCCAGGGAATAGCCGGGTTCGCCGTTGACCGCGGCGCCGTTGCGAGTGCGGGTAATATCGCCAAGTATCAGGTCGTGCGTGGCATTCTCCTTGTTGATGAAAATAACGTGGCGGATCTGACGGCTGGCCACGCCAGGCTCGGCGGGAATCGGATTGTTTGCATCGCGCACCGGCGCATTGTCGCTTTCGATAAATCCGTTGTTGGCGTAGACCCGCTCGCTGTCTTGTTCCAGCTGTTTTTCTCCAGGCACGGGAATAATGCTGACACTGCCCAGTACACTGTGCTTGGGCGAGCCCAGATTGTCCGGCGGCAGCGCGCTGTTGGGACCGGCGCCACGACCGCGGGCATTGGCCACATACAAGGTTCTGCCATCGCGACTGACCTGTACGCTGCTCGGCCACCAGCCGGTGGGTATATGACCGATCAGTTCACCACCGGCGCCCTCCAGTCTGATGACACCGACGGCATTGATACCGGCTTCGGCCACGTACAGGGTTTTCGCATCCGGCGCCAGCGCCAGCGCTACCGGCTGCACGCCCTTGAGCTTGTGGTTACGACCCTCGAGCAGAGCCAGACTGATGCGCCCCAGCTCCTTGTGCGTACGGGGATGGAGCACGGAAACGCTATCGTTGTTGCCATTGGCGACATAAATCGCCGCGGCGGAACCCACCACCGCGTTGGGGTGGCTGCCGCCGAAGGTTTCGATACCCTCTTCCACCTGACCGACCAGGGGACCGGTCTTGACAATATCGACCACGCGCGGAGCGGCAGGAACAGCGAGGTCTAGCACATAGACTGACGACGCTTCCGGCGCGTTGGGATCGCCCAGGCCGGGAACGGTGTAACGCATGTCCTGGTAGACATAGCCGCAGCGAATACCGTCCGCACTGACGAGCTGCGCATCGAGGCTACGCGCGTCCACCTTTCTGATCTCGATGGTGCGATCTTCTACCGTTTCCTGCGGATAGCCGGCACCAGGGTAACACAAGGGGTAATCCGCGGCATCGTCGCCGCTGGGATTGTCCGGCCGCAAATGACTGTACTGAAAGATGCCGACATTGGTCACCAGCAACCGCTTGCCATCGGCCGACAGGCCGATGCCGAAGGGATAACGACCTACCCGGGTGGCGTGAACGACGGCGGAAAAATTGTCCGGCTCGATGACAGCGCCGTCGGCATCGATACCGGTGGCGATTTTCGCCGTGGCGACAGTGAACACCTGGAAAGTCGCCTGATCGACCACGTACAGGAACTTACCATCCACGGACAGCGCCATCTGCCCGGGAAAGGTCCCCTTGAAACGCTGCCGCGGATTATTCACCACGTTCAGCGGCCTGTCCAGAGGGTGAACCTTGCCATTGAGATTGACCGATCCTATGATTTTTTTCGCCGTTGTATCACCAACCCAGATGTTGCCATTTTCCCCGCCGGCAGCGTAGAAACGCCTGCCATCCGCCGAAAAAGCCAGGCCAAGAAAAGCAGCATTGAGATCGATGCGCGTGAGCTGCGGTGCGGCGGATTGCAGATCACTGATCAGACTGACCGAAAAACGCGATGACCCGCTGTTGACGGTCGCCAGAATCGACCCGTCGTTCGACAGGGCCATGCCAAAGGGCTTGGGCGCGCCGACGCCAACTTCAATACCCGCCGGCGTGATATAGCGGCCATTGGGCAGAATAGCGGCCGACAGGCCGTCAACGCTGGCATCCCGGGTAGTCAGTGCATTACCGGCAGGCGCGCGAAACTCCACGAAATTTTCCGTGCCCGCACTTACCGACGCGGTAATCACGGCACTGCCCAGCGCACAGACGGCGACAACGGTCTTACCACTGAACAAACGTCTTACAATAGTCATAACTCCCTCCTGTTTGGCCATGTAACTTGCAGGCCGGGAAAATAAGCGGGACGACCGGCTCCAAACCGCATAACGAATGAACACAGCCTATGCGCGCAATGCGACAAGGCTGTTACACAATGGCGATGGGCGATCTCATCTCATCTCATCCCATCTCATCCTATCGCATCGCCAGTCGCAGCATCCCCAGCGATGTGCGCGCTAAACTGTCATCAATTTCGCGTAGAATTTTCCGAGGTTTATATCTTGCCGGTGTCACAATTTTTCATGGCACGTGTAATACAAACTCTTACACCCTGGTTGCAGCCGGCGGCGAAATTCGTCGTGAGCTATGCCATGCTGACCCTACTGATAGAATTCGCGCATGCCGCGACCTGGCTGAATTCCTACATTACCGGAACGATACTGCCTCCGGCCGCATGGCTGATCCGGCACCTGCATCCGGCGATACAGGTTTTTTACGCAGAAAATTATCTCGTGGTTCCGGGCGCCAGGATGAGCGTACTGCGCGGCTGTGATGCATTGGACGTCATTGCATTGCTATACAGCGCCATCCTTGCAACGCCAGCTGCCTGGCGGAAACGCCTGGCCGGCATGGTTATCGGCGGCGCGATCGTGTATGCGTTAAACACCGTACGTGTAGTGTTTCTGTTCAGCTTGTGGTACGTCAACAGCGACTGGTTCGCACCAGTTCATGGTTTGTTCGCTCCGCTGCTGTTGATCGTCTGCACGGGATTCATTTTTCATGGCTGGCTGCAACTCACTTCCCGGAGGAACTATCATGCGACCCAGATTTTATGAACTGCTTTTCCTGACACTGTTGGGCGTTACCGTGCTCAGCAGCATACTGTGGCCGCAACGTTCCCTGGTTGCCGATGTGTTATTACCGCTGTATCGCGCGGAGTTACGCCTTTTGCTGCCGGATGGCCATCGTCTGGAGTCCCTGCAACTCGAATCCCGCAGCGGCGAACCGATGCTGGTAATGCGCGTTACCCTGACCCGGCCCACCCTGGTGGCAGGAAACCTTGTATTGCAGAGCGGCCAGCAGCTAACGAGCCAGACCCTGCTGGCGCACGCTTTCAGTGGTATCGTGCTTTTTCTCGCCACGGTTTTGAGCGGCAGCGTGCTGTTGCGCGCCAATCCGCGCTGGATTCTGGGCATGACGGCACCCGCGATTCTCCTGCTGGTTGTTATCGATATTCCCGGCGTCCTCTACGGTGCGCTGCTCGGCCTGGAAAACGCCGGTCAGATCGAAGACTTCCCACGCCTGCCCTGGCAAACCTTGTGGACCGACTTTCTCACCGGCGGCGGTCGTTACTTTCTCAGCCTGATATGCGGTGCGCTGGTCATTACCATCGCCATTTTCCGCCATCATCCCTTGACTGCTCTACGGAGTGGCGGAAGTGGCAAACCATGAAATTCCGTCGACGGAACCTGCCAAGAGTGAAAACCGCGATACTGCAGCATGGCTGTTTACCGGTGTTGTTACTGATCGACGTTGGCGCCCTGGCGGCACCACCGCCCGCCCTGCCCTCCGACGATATCCTCGGCTATACCGCCAAGGCCGATACCGGACTGCTGCAACACCTGCAGCAAATGCCGGACCTGCCCCTGCTGGTGCTATACGACGTCCCGCTCACCGCCGGGCTCGCGTTAGCCGAGGAACGCAAGCGCTTCGCGGATAGCAAACGGTCGCTGGCCGCCACCCTGGGGATGGAAAAAATGCGCCTGTTGCGCGAGTACAACGGCCTGCCCATGCAATTCCTGCGCGTAAACGATGCGAGTGCATTGAAGAATTTACTGGCGCACCCGGCAGTACGCGCGATTTATGAAGACCTGCCGCTGTTTGCCGATCTCGCGCAAAGCCTGCCTCTGATCGAGCAACCCAAGGCCATAACCAGCAATCAGCTGGGCACCGGCGCCACCGTAGTCATTGCCGACACCGGCATCAACTACGTCAACGCCGCGTTCGGCAGCTGCAGCGCCCCGGCGACGCCCGCTGGTTGCCGCGTGGTTTACGCCGCCGATATTGCCCCGGATGACGGCCAGCTGGACGACAGCGGCCACGGCACCAACGTCGGCGGTATCGCCGCGGCGACGGCGCCGGACTCCCGCCTGGTGTCCCTTGATATTTTCAACGGCGTCAACAGCTCGGCTTCCCTGGTGGTGGCGGCGCTGGACTGGGCCATCAGCAACCGCGCAACCTATGGCATCGTCGCGCTGAATTTGAGCCTGTCGGACAACCAGCTTTATACCAGCACCTGCGGCAATCTTGCCACCAACCCGTTTCTCGACGCCATTACCCGCGCCCGCACCGCCGGTATCATCACAGTGGCGGCAGCGGGCAACAACGGTTTCACCAACGGCATCGCCATGCCGGCCTGCTCCCCCAACGCGGTGTCGGTCGGGGCGGTCTACGATAGCAGCCTGGGCAGCAACATCAACTGGGGTCTGTGCACCGACGCCACCACCGCCGCCGACCAGGTGACCTGTTTTTCCAACAGCGCATCCTTTCTCAGCTTGCTGGCGCCGGGGGCGGTGATCTCCGCCGCCGGTTACAGTTTCTCCGGCACCTCCCAGGCCACGCCGCATGTCAGCGGCGCCCTGGCTTTATTGCGCGCCGCCTATCCGGCGGACAGCGTCACCGCCAGCATCGGCCGGTTGACCACCAATGGCATCGCCGTTACTGATGCGCGTAACCAGCTGACCCTGCCGCGCCTGGACCTTTACCGCAGCCTGGGTGCGGTGAACGACTTGTTCGCCAATGCCGTGGCAGTGAACCAGAAAACCGCCACCGTCTATGGCATCAACACCGGCGCCGGCGGCGAGGTGGGGGAACCCGATCACGGCGGCAGCGGTAAAACGCGTTCCATCTGGTGGCGCTGGACCGCGCCCGCCGGCGGCAGCCTGCGCCTGGACACCGCCGGTACCGGTTTCGATCATGTGCTGGTGGTCTATCAGGGCACCAGCGTCACGACGCTGACGGAACTGGTGCGCAATACCGTGGCGCCGGGCGGCGGCACCGCGCTGACCCTGAACGTGACCGCGGGTCAGCAATACTATTTCGTCATCGACAGCATCGGCGCCACCGACGGCCAGCTGACCCTGAGCTGGGCGCTGACCCCGCTGACCGATCTCGCCCTCAGCCTGGCGGCGCCCACCCTGGTCGCGGTCGCCAACCCGGTCACGGTCGATGCCACAGCGTGGAACCTGGGACCGGCGGCAGCCGATCAGGTGAGCGTGCTGTTCACCCTGCCCGCCGGCGTCGCCTACCTGGACGCCGCGCCGCAGTGCAGCCACAATGCCGGCACGGTCAGTTGCGCCCTGGGCACCATCAACAGCCAGGGACAGGCAGTTACCTGGTATCGAGCAATGGCCCTGCAGGCAGGCCTGACCCTGCACCAGGGCACCGTCAGTGGCGCTGTAATCGACAGCAACACTGGAAATAACAGCGCTGCACTACTGCTGCAAGCCACCGTCGAAGGCAATACCGACCAGCAGGTGCCGGCGCTGCCCGCGTGGGGCGTGCTGGCGCTGGCCGGTGGCTTGCTGTCGATGATGCGTGGCAGGTTGCGCAGGTAGCCACTGCGGCTGGGCATTTTTTAGTACCCCACCCGTGCCAGTTTGCGGACCATACTCCCACGATGCAGCGGTACTTGTGCTTGCAGGTGGGTGCGACAGCCATGACATTTCGCGTTTTTTCCGCATACTTATGTCCGCGGAAATCCGTCAACATCACGGCACCCCGTCTCGGTCGAAGTCGACCTGCCGCCATGGTAGACTCAACAGGACTCGGCTGGCAATTGCGACCGGCGGCTCGCCGACAATGACCGGGAACAAACAGTGTTGTTACATACGTACCTGGAGGGGCTGGAGCACGCGGCCAGCGATATCGCGCTGCACGTCATCGCCACCGGCGTCGCCAGCGCGGATGAGGTGCACGATTTCCGCGTGGCACTGCGTCGCAGCCGCGCACTCGCCGGCGGGTTCAAGCGCCTCTTTCCCCGACGGACTCTGGCGCATTCCCGTTCCTTTCTGCGCGCCTCCGCTCTGGCCGCATGCCGTCTGCGCGACCTGGACGTGCTGCTGCAACGGCTCGACGACTATAACAGCCTCGCCGTACTGGACGCGTCTGAACTGGCGGTGCTGCGCGCATCATTAACAGCCCAGCGCGGCGAACAGCTGGATGTCTTTAAAGCCTGTTTGCGCTCCCCGGCATTCGCCGCCGACATGAAAATCTGGCGGCGTCTGCTGACGACGGCGGACACCGTACCGCGGCAGGAACGAAACTCTGACCTGGCCGATATGACGCGAAGACGCAGCTGCAAACTGGCCAGACGCCTGCTGCGGGCGCTGCGAGCCATGACTCCGGCATCCGGCCCGCAACAACTGCATGCATTGCGCATTGCGGGGAAAAAATTTCGTTACACGGTGGAATTTCGCCAGCTGCTCGAAGAATCCGTGGACCTGGGGGCGATCATCGGCAGCGTCCGCAAATTGCAAGATCTAGCCGGCGTCTGTCAGGATCTGCATGTTCATATGGGGCTGCTGGCGCCACCGCCCGATCGCGGCGAGAACACCAGCGGCATCCCCCTGGCCGCCGCCCGCGACCGGCTGGCCGCCGCTGTCGCGCGATGCTTGATGGTATCGCGGGCGGATCTTTTCGCTTACCGGCACGAGTTCCTGGCCAAGAAAAATCGCCAAGACTTCCTGGCCCCGCTGTGTCGCCGCTAACAACCTGCAGAAAAGAACCGTCCTATTCTCAAATTTCTTCGTGGCGACCGAACAGCAGAATTTTCAGCCTATATTTCCTCATTTCTGACTTTCTTTGGCAGCAACGGCAATCCTGCCTGTATCTGTTTGTGTCAACTCTTTCACGCTGCTCCGGCGCCTGCTTCCGCCATATTCGATTCACCGTCGCAGACCGCTGCCCAAGCGTGACCCATGAAAACTTCGACTGACTGGGTGGAATCGCACCAATTGTCGATTAAGTAGTAACGCAGGGTGCTGGTGGACGACGTGGAGCCGGATCAGCGAACGCCTTCTGTAGGCATGAAAAAGAAAGGCAGCCCCTTGCGGGGCTGCCTCTGGTTTCGCATTCACCGGCTGAAAGGCAGTGCCGGTGGACGATCCGGTGGATCAGGGCGTATTCACCTTGACCGTAGCGGCGGTCTGGCCCTGGTTCACGCCGTCGTTGGGACGGGAGTCCTCGACGCAGTTCTGGCAGATGTTGGTGTCGACTTCAACCGAGGCGGCCGCGTAGGGCGGCTGGCACATGTCGATGGAGCCCAGGCCGTTCTTGCGCGACTGGGTGTTGACCGGCATGTCCTGGTCGAATTCGTAACCGGGAACATTGGTTCCCTTGTTGTCGAAGTTGACCAGCAGACCACCCGGACCCCAGGGATAACGCAGCGCCAGATTGGAGGTGGCGACGTCGGCCGGCTTGGTCATGTTCTGGCACAAGGAGGAGATCAGGTTGTAGTCAGGATTGGTGCTCGGCACGGTGGTGGTGTTGAAATGGCAGGAGGTGGTGGCCCACTGCTCATAGTCACCCTTCTGCACGTTGGTGATGGTCGGCGCGAAGTTGTTCTGCTTGATGAAGCGATAGCGATGCGCCAGATTGACGTTCTTTTCAGTGCTCTGGATACCGATGGCCCAGCGTTTGGTCAGGGTAGCATTGATGGTCTGCGCGACTTCCACACCTGAGGCGTTGACCGTCTTGAACGTAGCGTCGGACGTGCCGTCGTTATACGCATCGAAGCACTTTTCCACATCGCCGGAACCCGAACCCAATTCTACCTTCGGACCACCCAGCAGGTTGCTGCCGGCGGAAGGATTGATACCACTGGCATTGCAGATCTTGCCCATGATGATGACGTTGAACTCAGCCTGGGTACCGGAACCGGGAACGCGGCGGCAAATCTGCACGTAGTCGTCGGACGGCAGGGTCAGCATGCCGGCGGCGACGGCAGCTTGAATGCGGCCGTTGTTCTTCAGCGAGGTTTTGGTGCGGCCGGTTACGTCGGCGGCGGACTGGGCGAAGAAGTCGGTCCAGTTGTTGACTTTACCGGAGAACAACGCGCGGATTTCCGGATAGGTCAAGCTGGGCATGCACTCCTGGGTTTCGCCCTGGGTGGTCGCCACGCCGGTATCGGCTACGGTGACCGCCGCAATGTAGCCAGCGTTGGCCGGGTTACAGGGGCTGGTGGAGGGGTATTGCACAGCCTGCAAAGCGCGGTACAAATTCAGACTCACCGGCGTATTGAATACCAGATCGAACAGACCGAAGGTTTTCAGCTTCGGCGCATCGTTAACCGGATCGAAAGCCACGCCACCTGGAGGGGTGTTAAGATCGCGGAATTTTTCCGGCTCGATATCGCTGATGCCAGCCTGGGTTACGATATTCACCGTGCCGGTGCCACAGGTGTACTGATTGTAGGCGGTACCGCTGGTGGGGGTGGTCGACGCAACCGCAGCGCTCGGGCAGTTGCTGCCGGCGCCGGTGCCCATCTGAATGAACGGCAGGGCCTGGGCGCGAGCCACCGGCACTACGCCGCTGGCGGAGCCGCCGGCATCGTGCTTGCGGAAAACGCGGTTGTTGACGCCCGCGGTCAGATCGGCATCACAAGCCACGGCCCAGCCGGCGCCCATGAAGACGTCGATGGGTTGGGTAGCGTCGCACCAGTTGTCGATGATGTAGTAGCGCAGGGTGTTGGTGGAAGCGGTGGCGCCGGACCAACGCACACCGTTGCCGCTGTTGCCGGACACGGTGGAATCGACGACAGTGGATCCGGCCACTTCAGGTGCCGGTACCCAGGCATAGGCGCCGCTGGACACCACGCCCAGGGTGGCGGTTAGAGCCGCCGTTAAAATTGACTTTTTCATGCATCACTCCAAATAGGTTTAAACTGTTGACTCAACTGCCGCAGATACCCGCGGGCTCTCACCCGCGGGCTGGCGAAGCTGATTTAGACCGCTACGCGACGGCGGGACACACCGAACAAACCGGCGATGGCCGAGCCCAGCAGCCAGCGCCGGCGACGAATGGCCGGGTCGTCCTCGAGAGCCGCGAGCAGCTCGGCCATGGTCGCGTGGCGCTGGGTCGGCTCGAGGGCCAGCCCGCGCAGCAGGNNAGTAGCTCAGGGTACCGTTGGTCGCCAGCGTCCAGGTACCGGCGAACTGGTCGACGCGAGACTGCAGGTTGGGATCACCGCCCAGGTTGGCATCGGCCAGGCCGACGAAATAGAAGTTCTGAGACTGGCCCAGGGTGACTTCGGTTTCGTGCAGATTGGGCCGGTCACCGTTGCCGATACTGTTGTACAGATAGGTGGGATCGTTGGGGTTGGTCACCAGGATAGAGCCATCGACATCGATGCTCTGACTATTGTACATATTCACCCGTTGCAGGTGGCTGGCCAGAGTGCTGTTAACCTGCAGCATGCCGTTGAAACCGGCATTGGGCAGCCCGGCGTTGATGAAGTTGGCGTCAAAACCGGAACTGGTGGTCAGGTAACCCAGATCGGCAAGTGCGGTGGGAATATCGGTGGTCGCGTTGCTGATGGCGAAGATACTCCAGTGCACATCGGCGCTGTTAGCCACACCACCCAGCAGGGACTGCAGATTGGCGTCGGCGGCCTTGCTCCAGCTGTAAGCGGTGTTGTATTTATTGGCCTGGAAATCAGCGAAATTCACATTCATATCCAGAACGTAGGACTTCGATTGCGCCAGATCGATCACATTGAGAAACAACTCCCCGCCAGTCGGCAACCCCGAACTACCCGTCAAGGCGTAGTCGTCGAAGATCGCCGCATTGGCGCTGCCGGCCATCACCAGGGTGACGGCGGCGGCCAGGGCCTTCATTTTCGTTTTTAATTTCATACACAGAGCTCCTGTTTTTTCGTTTCAAGTTACCTTGCAAAGCAACAAGCGTAGAACAACTGAAAATCCGCTACGTTTTTCACCTTTGTTGTAGGTTCCCGTCTGCCGGGCTGATAAGCTGCGATTTTCAACTTTGTTTATACGCAGAAAATATTTCACTCATTTGAATGTTTAGTGAAAGTTCCGTCGCCACATCGGTTGTTTGTCTATTTATCCTGCCAATGATGGTAGATGCGCGATGAACGTAATACATATGCACGATACTTTGAACACATGCGCATGCACTTCACATTTTTGACCAAGCTGGTTTATACAGATCAGACACTGCCTCTCAACACGACAGATCCAGCGGTAGAGAATTTATCGGTGCTGCACTTACCCAAAAGAAATGAACAATCCGGAGTTGTAGTTTATGCGGGCGTGAAGTGACATGCTACGTCAGATCATGGCAGCCAGAATATAAGCGACGACATGCGCAACGATGAAATCCATTGTCGCTACGTTGCGGCGTTCGCTATGCAGTTTTTTTGCAGCAATATCATGAGCGGGAGAAAATACGAGGTAATCAGGTAATCAGGTAATCA
>DKAS01000254.1 GCA_002448875.1 Proteobacteria bacterium UBA6920
CTTGCTCAACTTGCCCCAGGAATTGAGGAATACCATAATGACGGAGCGATCGCCGATCTCCGCCTGCATCACCAGGCAATGCCCAGCGTCGGTGATATAACCTGTCTTGGACAGGCCGATATCCCAGCTGTCACCACGCACCAGGCGATTGGTGTTGAGGAACTTGACGTAGCGGTTGCGGTGCAGATCGAGGATCTGGCCCGTTTGCTCGGTGGTGAACTGATGGATCAACGGGTAATTGGTGGCGGCTGAGGTCATCAGCACCAGATCTCGCGGTGTAGACACATTGCTGGCCATCAGTCCGCTGGCGTCGTCGAAGTGAGTTCGGCTCATGCCCAGCGCCCGGGCCTTGGCGTTCATCAGTCCAACGAACTCTTTAGTGCCGCCGGGGTAGGTTCTGGCCAGGGCCTTGCTGGCGCGATTTTCCGAAGCAGCCAGGGCGATCAGCAGCAGGTCGCGACGGGTAAACACCATGCCGGTTTTCAGCCGCGAGCGCGAGCTGCGCAGACGGTCGCGATCGTCGTCGCTGATGGTGATTTCTTCATCCATCGGCAGATCGGCGTCGATCACCACCATGGCGGTCATCAGTTTGGTCAGGGAAGCGATCGGGCGTTTTTCATCGATATTTTTCGCGAACAGATGCACGCCTTCGCGCTGATCGACGATCAAGGCATTGCTGGAGTGCAGCGACAGGGTTTTCGGATTGGCGTATTCCAGCAGGGTGCTGGCACTGACCGTGGATTCGTGGTTCTCGACGGCGGGGGTGCCCACGTCGTCGCCGATATCATCTGCCGGCGCATCTTCCACCACCTGCGCAGCCAACCCCAGAACCGGTAGCAGGCCCGCAAGGAGCCCCAGCATCGCCAAGCTTTTTCTGACGTTCATCGCCCACCTATGAACTAGTTTTCCCCAGGTCCATACCACACGCGCTCCGGGTCTTGAAACCCTGCGAGCTTGCGTCCTCACTGTACCTATTTATGCCCTATGACTGGGGTTATCGGCATTATTCTGGCAGAATTTAAACAATAACAATAGACCGAATTCACAATAAAGAGAATGAATGGGGGCGTGCGTGACTAATGTTATACAAAAAACATTGGAAATGCCCAGGTATTATAACTTGCACGCTACGGTACATGCTCATGGCTGGACCTACCTTGCGCCTTTCCACTGGGATGCCAGCCAGGAAGTTTTATCCTTCGTGATAGCGGTGGATGGCCGTGGGGTGGATGTCGCTGTGCAGGAACGCGGTCAGCGCCTGTGTTTGCGCCTTACCGCGACGCGCGCATTGTCGACGCCGCAACGCCGCCAGATTTATAAGGCAGCGCGCCGGGTGCTGGATCTGCAAACGGATACACAGCCGCTGTACCAGATCGCCAGAGGTATCGATAAACGCCTGAGCCGTCTGGTCCAACGCGGTGCGGGGCGTATGCTGAAGTCGCCCAGTTTATGGGAAGATGCGGCGAAAACCCTGTTTACCACCAATTGCAGCTGGGCCTTGACGATGAAAATGGCGGCTGCGTGCTGCAGCGAGCGCTTCGCCGCTGGCGCGCCCTCGGGACGTTTTNNCCGCCGCTATGGAGCCGCACTCGCCGGAACGTCTGCGCCGCTGGCTTCCGGTGGGTTATCGGGCCAAGTCCCTGCATGCTCTGGCCGCCCGCTTCAGCGGTTCGGCGCAACCGGCGGAAGACGACCTGCGCAAACTCGCTTCCGGCGCGCTGCTGCTGCATCTGCGTGGCTGGCCGGGTTTCGGTCCGTATGCGGCCGCGCACGTCAGCCTGTTGCTGGGAGTCTTTGACGAAATTCCAGTGGACTCCCTGGTGCGTGACTATGTCCGGCATCACTATCGGAGCGAAGACATCGTCTCCTGCCTGGCGCGGCGCTACAATCGCTGGGGCGAATACAAGTGGTGGGGTTTGAAACTCGATAAAATGGCCAGGCACGATGACTGGATTGGCGATTGAATTCGGGCCCGTCCGGGCCTTGCGCGGCGCCGCCACGCCATTTTCCGCCGCCTTGGCTGTGCGCCCACCCCGACCTGAACGGCGCTGAAGTTTGACCGCCGGGGCCGGATGCGGTAGAAAGAGCGCAATTTGAATTTCTGGCTCTGCCGCCAGCAGACGGCGGCGGACTCGCGGAGACCTGCCCGATCATGGAATGGCTGTTAGATCCCCAGGCGTGGATTGCCCTGGCCACATTGACCGCTCTGGAAATCGTTCTGGGCATAGATAATATTATATTCATTTCGATTCTCGTCGGTCGCCTGCCGCAGGAACAGCGGCAACGGGCGCGTACCCTGGGGCTGGGCCTGGCGATGCTGACGCGTATCGGCCTGCTGCTGTCCCTGGTGTGGATCATGCGCCTGACGCAGCCCCTGTTTACCGTGCTGGGGGAGACCATTTCCGGGCGTGACGTTATCCTGATCGGCGGCGGATTGTTCCTGCTGGCGAAAAGCACGCTGGAAATTCATGGTTCCCTGGAGGGGGAGGAGGAGCAGACGCGTTCCGGCCGCGGTAACACCTTCCTGGCCATTCTGGTGCAGATCGCCATCATCGATATCGTNNTCCCTGGATTCGGTGATCACCGCCGTCGGCCTGGTGCAGCATGTGCCGGTTATGGTGCTGGCGATCGTACTGGCGGTGGGGGTGATGATGTTCGCCGCCAAGCCCATCGGTGATTTTGTCGACGACCACCCGACGGTGAAAATGCTGGCCCTGAGTTTTCTGGTACTGATCGGCATGGCCCTGATAGGCGAGGGTTTTGATATGCATATTCCCAAGGCCTATATCTATTTCGCCATGGCGTTTTCCGTCGTCGTGGAAATGCTCAATATCCGCGTGCGCCGTCGCAGTCAGGCGCCGCTGCATCTGCGTAAGAGCATAGACGCGGCGCCGGCAGGCGAGGAAAGCAGCGGCCGCGACTGACTCCAGCCCGCCGGGGTTTACTCCCGTCCAGGCGACCGGTAGCATGGGGTTTACGCCTGTTCGGGAGGTCTGGTGCTGACACTCGCGCATTCATCCGCCGCGCAAAGCGGCTTACTGCCCGCCGAGCCCTTGTGGCGTCGTGTGCCCACACGGGATGCAGACGGCGTCAGGCTCAGTGATTTCATGATGGTTATTCCCGGCTTGCGTACCTGGTCCGAATCGCGCCTGATGCAGACGGTGGATCGCATCGATGGTGTACTCCGCGCCCACCGGCACGCCGTGGTGTTTGCCGATTTGAACCTGCGTATCAATGTGTTATGGGTCAGCGTACGGCCGATACCGGGGATCATCGTCCATCTGGCAGCCTTGATTCACGCCCTGGTGCCCGAGGCCAAGCTGGTTGCCCCCCAGCAGCGCTGAGTATTGTCCCATGGCCGACGATTTATCAAAGGATCTGCCTGCGGCGCGGCTCCGTCTGCGCGAAGCGATCGACCGCATCGAAGGGCAATTGCGCATGCAACAACGCTGGGAGGAAAGGGCTCCGGCGCAGCACTTGCTGGCCAGCCAGCAGCCGTTTTGCGTTGACACCCTGCAGTTTCCACAATGGATTCAATGGGTATTGCTGCCACGCCTCGGTGAGCTGCTGGCCGGCAATTTATTTCTCGCCTACCGTAGCAATATTCTTGCCTACGCCAGCGAAGTCCTCAGCGATACCGATCCCCTGCTGGCCCTGATCGAGCACCTGGATCGATGTTTAAACGCTCTGCACGATCTGACCCGGGAAACCCATCCGCAATTTCATTGAGCGCGCTGCGCGAAAACCATTAACATTGTTTATAGCGGGTGGCTGACGGCAGGTTCGCGGGACATCAGCTTGATCGGCTAATTGATCGGATTCTAAGAGAATATGGGTATCGCCTGGGAACCAGGTGGGGGATCTGCAAATAGATATTTCTTATTAGACTTTTTGCTTCGATTCATTAAACTTTTATGTAGCCTGTTGATACAGGATTATCGCCTATATTTGGCTAGCGATGCGTTATGAGCGTATTGCACGCTGTAAGCTCGAAAAGGCTTGTCCCCTCAAGAGCGAAATAAAAAAAAAGCCGCTATGCGCGGCTTTTTTTTTATTTCCCGCCTGGTCTTTGCTATGCTCGCCCGCAGGTTCCGCTGTAGATTTGCAGGGTTAAAGCAATGGAAGTGGCTGCGCACAAGACGAAACCGGTGACGGTCGGCGTGTTTCTCGGTGATGCGCTGGCTCGATATCATTTTGGCGAGCATCATCCGTTCGGCCCGTCGCGTTACCCGGCTTTTGTCGATGAATTTCGCCGCCGCGGTCTGTTGGCGCAGGTGCTGCTCCCGGAATTTACCGAGGCGGCGCGCAGCTGCATCGAATATTTTCATACCCCGCAGTATGTCGCCAGCGTATTGGCGCAATCCGCCAGCGGTTTGGGATTCCTGGACCATGGCGACACACCAGCGTTCCACGGGATTTATCACGCCGCGGCCGCCGTCGTCGGCGCGACCCTCGCCGCGGTACGGGGAGTCATGGACGGCTGCTTTACCCGCGCTTTCATTCCCGTTGCCGGTTTGCATCATGCTGCCCGGGATCGCGCTTCCGGATTCTGTGTATTCAATGACTGCGCTGTCGCCATCGCGGCTTTGCGTCGGGAGTACGCCGTGCAACGCATCGCCTACGTGGACGTTGACGCCCATCATGGCGACGGCGTGTACTATGGATTTGCTGACGACCCGGCACTGTCCATCGTCGACATTCACGAGGACGGAGGCACCCTGTTCCCGGGCACCGGCGCGGCGGATGAAACCGGCGTCGGAGCGGCGACCGGCAGCAAGCTGAACATTCCGCTGCCGGCGGGCAGCGGGGATGCGTCGGTGCGCGCCGTCTGGACGCGCGCCGAGGAATTTCTGCGGGATTCCCGGCCGGAATTCATTCTGCTGCAATGCGGCGCCGATGGTCTGGCCGATGATCCGCTCACCCATTTACGCTATACCCCGGCCCTGCATCGCTATATTAGCCAGCGTCTGTGCGCGGTCGCCGATGCCTGCTGCGCCGGCCGGCTGGTGGCCATGGGCGGCGGTGGTTATCATACCGGGAATCTGGCGGCTGCCTGGTGCGAGGTGGTGGGCGCCATGCTCGCATCTGCCCGCGACGGCGCCAGCTAGAGGTGGAAGCGCCGGATAGCGCAGTTTTCCAGCGAAAGCTGCACCATGGCGGCGTCGCTCAGGTTATCACAATAGGCGGCAACCACCCGGTAGGTTTCTTCGTGGGCGACGATCAGTACGTGCTGCCAGGACTGGGTACGTAACCAGTCGAGGAAGCCCCAGACTCGCTGTTTATGTTGCAGCAGAGACTCGCCACCGGGCGCCCGGGCCTGCAGGTCGCCATTGCGCAGGGCGGCAAAGTACTCGCTGACCGGACGGCTGTCGAAACCGGTGCGGATGTCGTTGAGCGCACTGTGTTCATGCAGAGGCGCCTGGTGGTAGCGATTGACGATCACGGCGGTTTGCCGCGTGCGGGGCAGGGCGGAAACAAAAATGCAGTCCACCGGGCTGTCACGCAACAGCAGGGCGGCCTGCTCAGCCTGGCGAGTTCCTTCGGCGGTCAAGTGCACATCGACCCCGGGGTTATCGTTGCACAGCCCGAGATCGTTAAAATTGGTGCGGCCGTGGCGCATGAATATCAACATCATGGGGCCATGCTACCAGTAATGCACTTTTTTGGCAGCGGGCGGACATCTTGTAGTGCGCAGATCTTATTACTTTCGGTCAGATTGCCCTTGCTCGCCACCATGGTATGCTGATCGGGACTTCTTAACGGCTTGAGCGACGATGACGGACTATGTGAAAGTGGCGAGGCGGGCGGAACTGAAGCCCGGGACGATGAAATGCGTTACCCTGGGCCGACGGCGGGTGCTGCTGGTGCACGCGGAGGACGGCATCCATGCAGTGGATGAGTTGTGCACCCATGAGGATGCCTCGCTGGCCCTGGGGTGTATCCAGGGAGACAGGATAAAATGCCCATTGCATGGCAGTCGCTTTGATCTGCGCACCGGCGAGGCGCTGGACGAGCCGGCGGAGGTGCCATTGGCGGTACATGAGGTTAAACTGGAAGGCGACGATATTTTTGTACGTTTAGGGCGGACCCAATGAACAACAACAAAGAAGATAATGCCGTATTAATGCGCTCGATCATTCAGCGGATTGCCACCGGTCCTGAACTGAGCAAGGATATCACTCAGGAAGAGGCCCGCCATGGATTGGAAATGATCCTGGAGAACCGCGCCAGCCCGGTGCAGGCGGCGATATTCCTCATCGCTCTGCGTATGAAGCGCGAGTCGGACGAGGAAATGAAGGGTATGCTCGACGCTTTGCTCCAAGCCACCTTGACGGTCAAGGTGGAGGTCGATGAAGTCGTCGCCATCGCCGATCCCTACGACGGCTATAACCGAACCCTGCCATCGGCGCCCTTTCTGCCGGCGGTGCTGGCGGCCTGCGGAGTGCACGCGGTCAGCGAAGGCGTGGCGAGCATGGGACCGAAATATGGCGTGACCCACAGCCGTGTGCTGGCGGCGGCGGGCATAGCGGTGAATCTGACCCCGCAGCAGGCAGCGGAGCGGCTGGCGCGGGAGGATGTAGGCTGGGCCTATGTCGATCAGCAGCAGTTCTGTCCGTCCTTGTACGGTTTGATGAGTCTGCGTACCGAGATCGTCAAGCGACCCTCACTCACCACCCTGGATGTGCTCTGCGGACCGTTGCGCGGGCGTCTCAAGACCCACCTGGTCACCGGTTTCGTACACAAACCCTATCCGCGCATTTACGCCATGCTGGCCCGCCATGCCGCATTCGACTCGGCGCTGCTGGTACGCGGCGTCGAGGGCGGGGTGGTGCCGTCGCTGCGCCAGGAAGGTAAATGCTTTTTCTACCACAACCGGGGCGAGGAACAGAGTGTGGACCTCAACCCTCTGCAACTGGGAATCGACCAGGTGGTGCGGGCACCGCCGTTGCCGGATGATCTGCCCAAAAGCGCCCGGCCGGGTGATGAAATCGCCATCGCGGTCGATATCGGCGCCACTGCCCAGGCCGCGGCCCAGGCCGGCATGCTGGCGTTGCAGGGGGAGCCTGGTCCGGTGCGGGACAGCCTGGTCTATGGCGGCGCTCTGGTGCTGTGGCATATGCGACGCTGCAGCGATCTGCCTTCCGCTGCCGATGCGATCCGCGAGGTCCTGGATTCCGGCAAGGCATTACAGCAGTTTACCGCGGCCAAGTCCGCTTGATGGTGTCCGCCGTAGCGACCGCCGGCGGTAGGAAGTCCGTGCCCCGATCATGAGCATGCGCCCATGGATCATGGCGGGGTGACGGCTTACGGCGGGGAGATGGCGGGCGAGCGCCCGCTGCTCGTTGTCTTTTACTATCGCAAAATCAGTCGTTACGCCCTCAATGTCCTGGCCGGCGCCCTGGAATCCGCGGCGGATACCGCACCCGTGCCTCTGGTCTTTCCCGCCACCTTGCCGCATCTGCTTGCCACCCTGGAGGAGGCCCTGGCGGCGGGCCAGCGCTGCCTGGTTCTGTGGTCGTTTTATTCAACCCAAACCGAGGAAATCAGGCAGGAGCTGCAGCAGGTGAAAACGGCGTTGCCGATGCAGCCGCTGCTGCACCTTGCCGGCGGCGTGCATGCCAGTGCGGAGCCACGTGCCACGCTGGCGATGGGGTTTGACTATGTGGCCGTCGGCGAAGGCGAGTATACCCTGCAGGAGGTGGTGCGTGCGCTGCTGCGCAACGGGCCATTGCACGCCATTCCGGGCGTGTATCATGCGGCGGCGGCCGCCTTGTCGTGCAGCCGCCGTGGCCGGATCGCCAATCTGGACGAATTCAGCTGCGGTTCCCGTTACTATCATAAATATGGCCCGGTGGAAATCAGTCGCGGTTGCGTGTTCGCTTGCCGTTTTTGTCAGACCCCCTATCTGCACAAAGCGCGTTTCCGCCATCGTTCGCTGGCGAGAATCGTTGCCGAGGTGGCCTGGTTGCGCGCCGATGGATTCAGTGACATCCGCTTTATCTCGCCCAGCGCCCTGTCTTATGGCGCCGACGGCGAGGGTGTGGAGCATGGGCGGCTGGAAGGTCTGCTGGCCGCGGTCCGCGGGGTGATGGGCGATCAGGGGCGGATTTACTTCGGCACCTTTCCCTCGGAGGTGCGTCCGGAGCATGTCACGGAACGCACGCTGCGCATACTGGCACGCTATGTCGATAACGATAACCTTGTCATCGGTGGCCAATCAGGTTCGCAGCGCCTGCTGGACGCGATGCGCCGCGGCCACAGCGTGCAGGACGTGCGCCGCGCCGCCGAGTTGTGCCTGAGCTGCGGTTTTCGTCCCAATATCGATTTCTTGTTCGGATTTCCCGGGGAAAGCGCCGATGATATTGCCGTGTCGACCCGCTTCGCCCTGGAGCTGGCCGACCTCGGCGCGCGCATACATCTCCATTCCTTCATGCCCCTGCCCGGGACGCCGCTGGCCGAATGCAGCGCAGTGGCGCTGCCGGAACATCTGGTCGAACAGCTGCAAAATCTGGTGGCACAGGGCAAAGCCTATGGGCAATGGCAGACGCAGCGGCGTGTCGCCGAAAAATTGCGTCGGCCGCAGGAGCAATAGCGGCGTCGCCACCGCTGGTCTCCGCCGCACGGCATGCGAATAACGATTTTCCTGCGTTATCCGCCGCGCATTTCCGCTGTTGGAACGTCGTGATCACGGCTGACGGGTGCCGGCTTGTGGTTAATGTAACGCTGTGCTGCGTCCGCTATAGAGTGCTGCCGAGAAAAAAGGCGCAACCGATGTTGCAATTATCAAGCTTTCGATCTACTTTATTGTTGTAACCGGTAGGTGTTCGCTATATGATACGCAACATCCCGTTCAGTATGTATTAAACAAATAACTAAGTGCTGGAGGATAGTGTTATGCAAACGCTGGAAACAAGCGTGATAACCTTGGCCAAACACGAGATGGACGGCAAGGTGCGGACCCAGGCGGTTAAGCTTCTGCAGGATACCATCGCCAACCTCAATGCCGCCGCCAAAATCTGGGGCGATTTCGCCGGTTCCGCCCCGAGTAACGATGCGGGCGCGTTTGCCGGATGGGCCGGTTCGGAACTCGAGAAGAAATTATATGATTTGCACCTGGCTTCCCGCAGCAAGGTGCTGGAAGTCACCAAAGGCGCGGCCAGCCTGGATGATCCCCTCGTCGAACTCGCCTACAGCAAATTATTACCTGATCAGAGCAGCAAGTCAGCGGCCGAAGCCGCGGTTGCCAGAATCAAGGAACGCATTGCCAAGATAAACAACCTCATCAAGTCCATAGAAACCACCAAGCCCGTGAAGCAGAGTGCGGCGGCGGCTGGCGGCAAGGCAAAACCGGCGGCCAAGAAGGCTGCTGGCAAGAAAGCGGCCGGCAAGAAAGCTGCGGGCAAGAAGGCCGGCGGGAAAAAAGCGGCAGGTAAGAAGAAGGCCGCTGGCAAGAAAGCGGCCGGCAAGAAGGCCACTGGCAAGAAGGCCGCAGGCAAGAAAAAAGGCGCCGCCAAGAAAGGGGCGGCCAAGAAAGGGGTGGTGAAGAAGAAAGCCGCGCCGAAGAAGAAAGCCACCGGCAAAAAACCGACTACAAAGAAGAAAGCTACCGGCAAGACCACTGCGAAAAAGAAGAAATAGAACCATCCCATCGCAGAAATAAAGGTAGCATAATAAGAATGCCGACCCCGGTCATCCGGCCAAGGGTCGGTTTTTTTTTGCCGATGGCGGCGCTGCGGAGGCCCGGTGGATGGCATGCAAATCCTGATCAGCGAAGATGGCGAAGTCAGCTTCGATCCTGACTTTATCGATCAGGCAGAAGCCGATGCGCTGTTTACGCGCTTGCGCAGCGAACTTGCCTGGAATGTGGAGCACTACACGATCTACGGCAGGCAGGTGACCGCGCCGCGCCTGGTTTGCTGGTATGGCGATGCCGGTGCGAATTATCGTTATTCTGGTGTCGATCATACCCCCAGGCAGTGGACGGGTACATTGCACAAGCTGAAAGCGCGGGTTGAAGCCAGAGTTGGCGGACGATTCAACAGTGTGTTGGGCAACCTGTACCGCAACGGTCAGGATTCCATGGGGTGGCATGCGGACAAGGAACCCGAGCTGGGTCCGTTACCGCTGATTGCTTCGCTTAGCCTGGGGGCCACCCGCGTATTCAAACTCAAGCACAACCGCAGTGGCAGGATAGTGGAAATTCCGTTGCAACACGGTAGCCTGTTGTGCATGGCGGGGCGCTTGCAACAGTGCTGGAAACATGCTGTGCCGCGCCGTCCGGGCATTATCGGCGAGCGCATCAATCTGACCTTTCGCGCCATCGTTACCGCCAACGGCGTCGACGCGGCGCGAACAGTTTGACGTCGCGCTTCTTGAACAGCGGAACCAGTACCATGCCGGCGACGAAACCGCCCACATGCGCGCCCCAGGCGACTCCGCCGGTCTGTGACGTCGCTACCAGGGAACTGATGATCTGCAGCACGAACCAGAACCCCAGCACCCAGCCGGCCGCCAGACGCGTCGTATGAATGAAGATGCCCAAGGGGATGGCGACCAGTACCCGGGCATGCGGATAGAGAAGCAGGTAGGCGCCGAGCACGCCCGATATGGCGCCGCTGGCTCCCACCATCGGAACCTGCGAGTTAATGTCGAGGTAGGCATGGGTCAGTAAGGCAGCGATGCCGCAGACGAAATAGAACAGCAGGAACCGGCGGTGTCCCATGGCGTCTTCGACATTGTTGCCAAAGATCCAGAGATAAAGCATGTTGCCCAGCAGGTGCATCCAGCCGCCATGCAGGAACATGGAGCTAAACGCCGTCATCCACGGGGGAATTAACGCTATATCAGCCGGTAGCCGCAGGTTCCCGAGGAGAACGGCTGGTATTGCGCCCAAGGCGTAAATATAATGTTCGAGCTGAGGCCCCAGCGACAACTGCCAGAAAAAGATCAGGACGTTGGCGACGATCAGCGCCAGCGTCAGCAGGGGCGCGGTGGTCGTCGGATTATCATCGTGCAATGGAAACATGGGCCATCAACCGGGGTTTATGCAACGGCGGCCGTCCCCAGGGTACAACGCTGCGCGCAGCCGGATGCGGGGCAAGCCAGCATGGCGATTTTATCATGACCGGCCTGCCAGGCACCGTATTAGTAAAGCCAGCTGTTTTCCGGGCATCTCCGCCACCAGCCAAAAGGCGGGACGGGGGTGGTTTATAACCAGCCGCAAGAAGGAGTGAATGACGTGACCGATGACGTTGGTAATATCGAAATTCCGAAATGGGATCCCGCCCTGGCCGCCCTGGTCGCGGAGGAGTACGGCAAGCGGAAGAATCCGTTGCGCCTGGCGGATTTTCTCGCGCTGGCGCAACAGCATGCTATTCGGTTCGACGACATCATGGTGACGGTATTCGAACTCTGTCTGCAGGGTGAATGGAGTTATGTGAATCGCAAGGGGCAGGCGCGGGTTCTCAACCGGGAGCAGATAGATAAGCTTTATGTCAACGGTCGTCTGCACGAATCGGATTTGCGGGATTTCGATGGCGGCTGGCTGCCGGCGCAGCGCTGAATGCAAGCCGCCACGCCAGCGTTGCTGGTGACGGCTTGACCATGCACGCCGCTGTGTCCGCGTAAGGCGCGCCGGCGGTCGGCCCTTAGTTCAAGGCGTACTGTCGCAGGTCGAGGACTTCGTTCAACAGACGAAAAAACTCCCCGCGGTCCAGCGGTTTGGGGAGAAAGCCATTGGCCCCCAGGCGCTGTCCCCATACTTTCTCTGTCTGCATCTGGTTGCCGCTGATAATTATGATGGGGATATGCTTGGTTTCGTCGGTGCTGCGTAGCACGCGGGTCGCCTGGAATCCGTTGATACCGGGCATCACCACGTCCATCAGGATCAGATCCGGCGGGTTACGCTTGGCCATTTCTATGCCATCACTGCCATTATAAGCAGCCGCGGTGTTGAAGCCGGCGGATTTAAGTAATTTATCAATGGCGAATACCACGGTTCGCGAATCATCGATAATCAGTACATTCAGATCATAGCCGTTGGCGGGGCGGGGAGTGGCGCGCCGTTCCAAGGGTGCTTTCTTATCCCTGGCAAACAGATTTTTCAGATTGAAAAGTTTGATAAAGCCAAATCGTTCTTTGCGTATCGCTGAATCGATACGATCCATGCTACCTCCCCGTTCTTATTAGTGTGCCGGCCTAGTTTAACTGACTTAGAACCTGTCTTCTTCATTACATAGAGAGTATTTCAATAAACTATTTCCCCAGCCTTAATTCAGCATTACAAAATTATAGAATAAGGACGGGAATTATGTATATGTATTTGTATTATTTGAATAAAAATTACCAGCAAACCCGAGTCCAACTGCCGCCGGCAGTAGCGGGGGGGCGGCAGGCTGTGGATTTCGGCTGGCAGTTGATGTGCCATCGCGGCATTAATTACCTAACTTTATGAAAGGTATAAGAATTGTTCGTTTTGTTAACGATTGATCTAGCGCGGGAATTGATTCAAAAGAATCGGAAATCGACCGTTAATAGAGGCGATAGTCATTCACCAGTACCGGGTTTCCTGTGATGGATAAAAATGCACTGCTGGCCGCGCTGGACGAGCTGCGGGAAAAACAACGCAAAATCGACGATGCCTGGAACCGCCTGGGCGATCGCAGCTTACTGCGATTTTTCGTCGATATCCTGCCGGTCACCCTCAACGCGGAACGCAGCAGTCTGTTTATTCTCGATCCCAAACAGGATCGGATCTGGATCAAGTGCGGCACCGGCGTCGATGAGGCGGAAATCACCGTACCACGGGAAGGTTCACTGGTGGGTGAGGTAATAGAAACCGGAATTTCGGTAATCGAGGACAATATGATGGATCGCACCGGAACTCACGAATCGGTGGGTCAGCAATTGGGGTATACGACGCGCAACGCCATCTGCGTTCCGGTCAAGAACAGCGCCAATGACCGGGTGATAGGCGCGATCCAGGTGTTGAACAAGAAAGACGGCAAGAAGTTTACAGCGAAGGATCAGGAAATGCTCGAGAAGCTCGCATTTCAGATCCAGATGAATATTGAGCATATCTACCTGCGGCAGGATCTGCGCAAAATAGGCGAAGCGCTGAAGAACAAGATCATGCAGCTGGAATCCCGGGTTGGCAAAAAACGCCCGACGCCGCGTTGAAGGTGGGCTTTTAACAACAAAGCACCTAAAGTGTTTTGAGCAAATGACGATGATGTGAATTGTACCGCGCGGTAACTCCCGCCGGACGACATGGCGAATTATAACCACTAAATAGAACGAGAACTCAAGGCAGTATGGCACTAGCAGCAGCAGCTTACGTGGAAAACGGTCTGGCGCAGAAAACGCTGGAGCTGGCGATTGACGAATATCCG
Source organism: Proteobacteria bacterium UBA6920 (assembly GCA_002448875.1). GTDB lineage: Bacteria > Pseudomonadota > Gammaproteobacteria > SG8-11 > SG8-11 > UBA6920. Next base: position 13,392 of record DKAS01000254.1, read on the forward strand.
GCGCTGGAAATACCTCTGTATGTCGGACTCCTGGATCGCTATGTGCGCGACATCAAGACCTTTCTTGACGCCAAGCCGTCCACCGTCCAGGTGGTGAAGGCGATAAACTACTATTTGTTTTATGAGCAGGGCTACTGCGGTAACGATGAGAATTACTATGATCCACGCAATAGTTTCCTCAATGAGGTCATGGATCGGAAGCTGGGCGTGCCGATTCTGCTGGGCGTGCTCTATATCGAACTGGGCAGGCGGCTGGGGCTGAATATTTCTGGACTGAATTTTCCGGGGCATTTTCTCGTGAAAATTTCCGATGGCGTGTGCGATTTGATCGTCAATCCCTATGAAAATGGCATTCTGCTCAACCACGAGGATCTCAACGGTCGTCTGCAGGATATGTATGGCCAGAACTCCCCGAAGGTGGAGTCCAGTCCCGACATGTTGCGCGCCATGGACGACGAGGAAATTCTCCTGAAAATTCTCACCAATCTGAAGAACATCTACTCCAGCAACGGCAATATCTACAAGCTGTTGACGGTGATGGATCGTATCATCGATATCAATCCCGACTCACCCCATGAGATTCTCGACCGCGCCATGGTCTATGAAGAGCTGGACTACGCCCGCCAGGCGGTACTCGACTATCAGCGTTATCTGGAGCTGTCGCCGGACGCCGAGGACGCCGATGAGGTTCAGTCGGTGATCAAGGATCTCGAAAAGAAAGTCGGCTATCTGCACTAATATTAGTGTTTTTCCCCACTGCTTCCCCGCGCTGTCATTGAATAAAGCGCAATGGCGCCGGCCGCTATAAAGAGTTGCGGCGTAGTTTCGATACAAAGACATAGACAACGTTTCCGTTTCGGAGGCCTCTTGAGAACTCCGCTGCCGGTCTTCCTGATGGCGCTCGTATTCACCGCCCTGACTGCCACGGCCGCCGCCAGGCCGCTGGTGTTCGCGGTGGCGCCTTACAAGAAACCGAGCGAGATCTATGTGATGTTTTCGCCGCTGGTGCGCTATCTGGAAAAGGGATTGCACCGGGAAATAGACATCGTAGTCGGCAAATCCTATTTGGATATCATTGATCGGTATAAGACAGGCGAAATCGATATCGGTTATCTGGATCCGGTGTCCTATATCAAGGCCCACCGTCAGGCGGGGGTATTGCCCTTGTTGAGTATGCAGGAAGCGGCCGGCGCGGATCGGCGAGCGGTGATTGTCGTGCGCGCGGATAGCATTATCAATAGCATCAGTCAGTTGCGCGGCAAGCGCGTCGCTTTTGGCGATATAAATTCCGGGCTGACGCACTATCTGCCGCACTATATGATGCTGAACTCCAATGTTTCCGTGCATGAACTGGCGGATTTTAAATATGTCGGCAGCAATGAAAATATCGCTCTCAATGTGATCAATGCGAATTTTGACGCCGGTGGCATGGAAGCCAAGGAAGCCATGCCTTATCTGGATCAAGGGCTGAAAATTCTGGCTGAATCCGAAGTCTTCGCCCCGCATCTGTTCGTGGTAGGAAACAACTTCAATCGCACACTGAAGCAACGCCTGAAAAGCCTGATGGAAAAGGCTGATCTGCGTTTCCTGCGCAATATAAATCCGCAAACCACTGGTTTGCGAGCCGCCGAGGATAGGGAATTCGATGGCGTGCGCAATATTGTCAATGTGGTGAATTACCGTGACCCTCCACAGTAGTCAACGCGACTGGTTACGCAGGATGCGACTGGCATGGAGGACCGTGTCCTACTCCCGGCTGACGGTCAAATTCCAGAGCAGCATCGTACTGATCGCCATCGTCGCCCTGACGGTGGCGCTGGTGGCGATTTACAAGGAAGTGTCGCGCTACAGTCAGGCGCATGTGACGCTGGCGACGGCGTCCCTGCAGCACAGCAACTCCGCGGCGGAGCAGGCGCTGCTGGAGGCGTTGGAGTCAAAAGCCAGAAGCATAGGCAGATTGATCGCCGACGCCTCAAAAGACATGATTTTGTCCTACAATCTGCGCGCTCTGCAGCAATTCCAGAATGATGCCATCAGCGACAGGGACGTGGCTTTCGTGGTATTCCTGCGCAAGAATGGCAAGCCCTTCCTGCGCGACAGCCAGAAGGAACTCCCCGCCAGTAAAATGGAGGTGAAGCTGCCGATTTCGGTCGGAGTCGACACCATAGGCTACGTGCTGGTGGGGATGAATACCGCGGATCTCGAGCACAAAGCGGAGGTTAACCGCGATGCAATGAACAAGCTGATCGACGATGTGGACGATGTTGCGCGCGACGCGCAGTGGTCCATCGTCAAGCTGATAGTCGTTGTCACCGTTCTGCTGCTGGCCGCTACGCTGGCGCAGGTGTACTACTTTTTCCGTTCAATGATACTCGAGCCGGTGAACTCGTTGCGCGAAGTGGCGCGCGAGGTGCAGCAGGGGAACTTTCACGCCAAAGTCGAAAAATGTCCGAACGACGAATTGGGGGTGCTGGCAGAAACGTTCAACAATATGATCGAGGCTCTGAGTGCGACCACGTACAGCAAGGAGTATATCGAAAATGTTTTGCGTTCCATGGGCGACATGTTGTTCGTGATCAGCGGCAGCCGCCAGATAACCATGGTCAATCCCGCTTTGCTACGCAAAACCGGCTACGAGGAATACGACCTGATAGGTCAGGAATTTGACAAGATTTTTCCCGATAAGACGACGGTCGACGAGATCGTCGGTATGCTAACCCATAACAACGAGATAGTAAAATTCGATACCTGCTATCGCTGCAAATCTGGCGCGCTGCTGCATGTCGAACTGTCAGGTAACTATCTGCGCACTTCCGGAAAAATGTTCGGCATCGTCTTCGCCGCGCAGGATATTACCGACCGTCTGGCGGCGCGCGCGCAGCTCGAAGCCAATAACCGGCAGCTGGAGAACTCCAATCGGCAGCTGGACCAGTTCGCCTATGTGGTTTCCCATGATCTGAAGGCGCCGCTGCGCGCCATCGCCAATCTTTCCACCTGGCTGGAGGAAGATCTGGCGCAGCAGATCAGTGGCGAGAGTCGCAAGCAGATGGATTTGCTGCGCGGCCGGGTAAATCGCATGGAGGCCTTGATCAACGGCATTCTCGAATATTCGCGTGCCGGCAGAATAAATGCCTCTCTGGAAAAGGTCGAAGTGGCGAAACTGCTGCGGGAGGTGATTGAATCCATGCCGGTTCCACCCGGGTTCACGATCAATATAGGCGACGGCATGCCAGAGTTTATCACTGCCAAGGTGCCTTTATCGCAGGTTTTCGCCAATTTGTTGAGCAATGCCATTAAATACCGCGCATCGGACGCGGGGCGAGTTGATATCACGGTGGAGGATTGCGGTGATCACTTTTGTTTCAGCGTGCAGGACGACGGCCCGGGAATCGCGCCGGAATTTCACGAAAAAATATTCGTTATCTTTCAGACGCTGGCACCGCGTGATCAGATCGAGAGCACCGGAGTAGGTCTGAGCGTTGTCAAGAAAATCGTCGAGGAGCAGGGCGGCAGGATTAAAGTGATATCGGCGACGGGCAAGGGGGCGAATTTTGTTTTTACCTGGAAGAAAAACCTGAACAGGGCGCAAGCGGCATGACGAAAGAAAATTTTTCGATTCTAATCGTCGATGATGACGAGGTGGATGTACTGAATATAGAGCGGGCGTTTCACAAGGTTAAAATTGTGAATCCGCTGTTTCGCGCCCGTGACGGCCTGGAAGCGCTGGCCATGTTGCGGGGGCAGAATGGTTATCCGCAGATGCAGCCGCCGCCGAAGATCGTGCTGCTGGACATTAACATGCCGCGGATGAACGGGATGGAAATGTTGCAGGAGCTGCGCGCCGACCCGGTTTTGAATTCTCTGAACGTGGTGATGTTGACAACTTCCAACGAGGAGCAGGACAGGCACGATGCCTATAGACTGAACGTGGCGGGATACATCCTGAAACCCGTGGTGCCCGCAAAATTCATCGAGGCGATTTCCACACTCAATCAATACTGGAATTTGATAGAACTGCCATGAGTAAACCAAACGCGAAAATTCTAATTTTGCTGGTGGATGACGATGAGGTCGATCGGTTGGCGGTCATTCGTGCCTTGAAGAGCATGCGTGACTTGCATTTCGTTATCGAGGAAACGGCCTCTGCAACCAGCGCCAGGCAATTGCTTGGGCAAAAAAAGTACGATCTGGTTTTTCTCGACTATCTGCTGCCTGATGGCGACGGCATGAGCCTGTTGCGCTATTGCCGTGAGCAGGGCAACGGGGTGCCTGTGATCGTGTTGACCGGCCATGGCGACGAGCGACTGGCGGCGGATCTGATGCGTGCCGGCGCTGCCGACTATATCCCGAAATCCACGATAACAGCACAGGTGCTGCATGCCAGCGTGCAGAGCGCCTTGTCCAGGCAGCGGGTAGAGCAGGACCGCAAGCGGGCGCACCATGAACTGGAAGTAAAGTCGGAAAGAATTGAAGACATACTGCAAAGCATCAAGGACGCGTTTTTTGCCCTCGATGACCAATTCAGGTTTACCTATATAAACAAGCGCGCGGAAGAACTGCTGCATCTGCAAGCCGGTGAGGTACACATGAAAAATGTGTTCAGCGAACTGGCTGATCTGGCGCCCTGGCTGGCGGAGGCGCTGCAAACCACCCATAAGGAGAAGAGGCAGCAAAGCTGCGAGGGTTGGTACAAGTCACTGGCGAAATGGCTGGAGGTGCACGTTTATCCAGGGCAGGATGGACTGTCGGTTTACCTGCAGGATATAAGCCAGAGAAAAACGCAGGAAAACGAGCTCAGTCACATGGCGCGCTACGATAGTCTCACCGATCTGCCTAATCGGGTAATGCTGCACGAAAAAATAGAGGAAGCGATAGCCGCCGGCGGCGGTGACGGGTTCGCCGTACTGTTCTGCGATCTGGATGGATTCAAGGGCGTCAACGACAGTCTGGGGCATGACGCCGGCGATGAGTTGCTACAGATTGTCGCCCGCAGGTTGAGCAGCGCCGTCCGTGTCCAGGATACCGTCGCCAGAGTGGGCGGAGACGAATTTATCGTGCTGCTGGACAGCGTCAACCGACGGGAGGATTTGGATCGTATTGCCGGCAATATAATTCAAGTTATCGCCCAGCCTATCCGCGTGGAGCAAAGCCAGACCGGTGTCACCGGCAGCGTAGGGGTAAGCGTTTATCCGCAGGACGGGGCGACGGCGGAGCTGCTGTTGAAAAACGCCGATACCGCCATGTATTTTGCCAAGCACTCGGGCAAGAATCGTTTTCAATATTACAGCGAGTCGCTGGAGGAGTCGCTGACTCAAAGGCTGTCGCTGGCGCAGGCACTGCAACAGGCCCTGGATCTTGGGCAGCTGCAGCTGTTTTACCAGCCGCAGATCGATATCCAGCGCAACCGTATCACCTCGGTCGAAGCACTGCTGCGCTGGAATCATCCTCAGCTTGGGATTTTACCGCCGGACCGTTTTTTGAATGTGGCCGAAGAAAGCGGTCTCATGCAGAATATCGGTGATTGGGTCATCATGCAGGCGACCGAGGATATGAAAGCGTGGCATGACGCCGGTTTCACAGGTATCGGCGTGACCGTCAACCTGTCGCCACGGCAGTTTTTCGCGCCCAATCTGCTGGATACGCTGAGTAACGCGCTGCAGGAAAGGCAGTTGCCGGCGGACATGCTCACCGTCGAGGTCGTGGAGGACACCATACTCGAACGCAGCAACCGGATACTCGATATTCTGCAACGCTTGAAAAAGCTCGGCGTGAGCCTGTGCCTGGATAACTTCGGCACGGGTTATGCGTCCCTGTCGCTGCTGGCAACCATGCCGGTGGACAAGGTAAAAATAGATCGCTCATTTACCCGCAATCTGCAAAACAGCGCTCGGGATGCGGCGATGGCAAAAGCGATCTACACCGTGGGCAACAGTCTTAACATCCAGGTTATCGTGCAAGGCATCGAGACCGTGGAGCAACAATGGCTGGTGGAATCTTTCGCCTGCGCCAATGTTCAGGGTTTCCTGTATTGTCATCCCATGCCGGTGAGCGAGTTGCAGGATTTCTTCGCGGAGTTTACCGCGGCATTTACCAGCCGGGCGCGTTCCGGTTGAGCCGGGGTACGGTTACCAGCCCCAGACCACGCCCTCCAGAAGGTTTTCCACCCCGCTGTAGTCTTTGCTGGATGTGGCGATAAATACGGGTTTTTCTCTGCTGAATCGATTGAGCACTGCAATGGCGGATTTGCTTCCCTGCGGCGTAAGCAGGCTGTGGGTGATAAGATCACGCTCGCGCTTGTCGACTCGACTGGAGACGGTGATGGTTTGATTCGGCATTTTCTCGCTTGTGTAGATGATTTTCAATTGTTCGCGCTCCTGCTTGGGCAACTGCTGCAGGTAAAAATCATCGGAGACAATGGCGGCCTCGCATTTGCCATCCTTGAACGCCCGATATACATCCGGCGCCCCGCCCTTGATTTCCACCACCGGCGGCATTGCCGCGCTCTGGGCAAATTGCGCGAGAAAATTCAGCATGCTGAGGTTGGGCGAGGCCATGCCGCAGGTTTTATGCGAGGTCAGCTGTCGCATACGCCTTACTTTCTTGTTGTCCGCGGCGGCAACCACATAGAACATCAAGTCGCCCGGCAGCTTGACCACCGGGAAATGATTCAGGTGCTTCATGCGCCAGGCGGAAAAGTGCGGGCCGTCGAAAACGATATCGTATTTGTCTTCCCGCATATTCAGGGCATATTCTTCCCAGCTGGAAGGGTGCACGTATCCCACTTTACGGCCGAGCTGTTTCGACAGGAAATTGGCGATGGGCTCATATTGGGCCTTGCCCTGTTCGACATTTTCGCGCGGCGGCGCGGAAATTATCAGATCGGCGCAAGCGAAACCGTGACAAAGAATTAAAACGGGAAAAAGCGCAAATCGCAGCAAATCCATTCAACCCCCCGGTGTAAGAGTGCAATCTATGCGACTAATTTTTATTATTGAAATTGAAATTCAAGCCAAATGCGGACAAATCGATTGTAAACTCTGCGTCCCATCAAGAGAACAGTTTTCACCTTAAAGATAAATTAATCGGGTACATTACCTCATGTCAAGCCACTGAAGCCTTGCGTATAATTTCCCGAAGCTAACAATACGGCGGTGATTTCCGCTTTCTTTGCAGATCTGGAACATTGCTGCGGTGGTGTGGGTGGAGAAACTATCGTCTTTAAGAAGGAAATAGAAGGGCGATTCGACGCAAGCGTCGCGACGCGGACAAAATGCTGCAGGCATGGATCAGGCAATTACAGAGTGCACGATCTGCGGCCGATGGAAATGCTGCGAAGAGATTCCAAGTATAAGAAAACATAGACAATCTCTTGCATCAGACCCGGGTCCCAATTAAGATGCATTGAAAATAGACCTTCAATTAAGTTCTTAGGCAAGGCCACAGCGCCGGGGTACGTGCTATTTTTTTTGATGGGGGGTGATGACGATGTACGGTGTTATTTTCGATTTTCTCCGTGATTATGTCATTCAAAACCATGGTGGCAAGCAAACATGGGAGACGCTATTGCAGGCGTCCGGGCAAAGCGTCCATAAAATTTATTTTCCTGTCACTGAATATCCTGATGAAGAAATCGTGGCAATCGCGAAAGTAGCGGCGGAGGCTCTGAGTCTGCCTTTACCTGCCGTCCTGGAAGATTTCGGAATATTCACCGGCAAGAAACTGATGACTTTTTACCACATGTATGTTTTTAGCAACGAATGGAAAACCTTCGAGGTTATCGAGCACGCGGGTAAGAGCATTCATCACTATATCCATAAGCACAATCCTGCGCGCAAACCTCCGCAATTGTCAGCAGAACGCCTGTCGGACAACGAGTTGATGATTCACTATTATTCGGCCCGCATGATGTGCCCGGTGGTCAAGGGCATCGTCCAGGGTCTGGCCAGGCACTTCAACGAAGCCTTCGATATTTACGAAGAGCAGTGCATGTATCATGGCGCCAGCGAGTGTGTTTTCAGGGTAACCCGCAAAGCCCATTAATAGTTCACTGTACGGGATAGTCAACGGCGCGATGGCTCTGGCGACGGCGCCGGCGAATCCCGGACAGAGAAACTGTCTGCGGCTGGTCTGTGCGTTCATGGCTGAATGTCCTGCGCATCGCGATCACGCGGCGCCAACACCTTCCACCTGGCGAGTGCTTGTCCCCGCAATGGAATTTCTGCAAACTTTTCGCGATACGAACTTCCGCCGCTTTCTCACAAAAAAATAACTATGCTCACGGGCTCAAGTGAATCCGGCGCGGCCGCTATCATAGCGGCTTTACATTTATATGATCTTAAAAATATACAAATCAGACTAAATAAAACGACATCCTTGCCGTGCACGTATATCGAGTCATGCGCAAGAGGCTGTGAAGAAAATGCTGGTAGAGGGAGGGGCAGCGGAACCTGGCGTGGACACTAACCTGGCGTGGACACTCACTTGTCGATCACGTATGCTGCGCTGGTGGTCAAATCGATGTGAGTGCGTTGTGTCAGTTTCAGATGTAGTTGCTTGGTGTTTGCGTGATTCTTGTGTGTCATGGAACTTTCAACATTAGTTTGATAGCAAGGAGAATCCAATGTCGCAACTGAAAAATTCGCTGCTGGAAACCATCGAAGGCATCAAAAGGAATCCTGATGCCGCGAAAGTCATGTTCAGGGCCAAAACAAAGTTGATCGATGGCGTCCGTTGTCACGCCAAGGTGCGCGATTTCGCTGCCCTGGTCGTCGACGAACCACCCACGCTTGGCGGCGCCGACCAGGGCATGAACCCGGTCGAGCTGATCGCGGCGGCGCTGGGAACCTGCCAGGAGATCATGTACGCGGCGTATGCTTCCGTCATGGGAATCAAGCTGGATTCCGTTGCCGTTGACGTCAAGGGCTTTCTGGATCTGCGCGGCTTGTTCGGCATGGATGAATCGGTGCCGGCGGGTTATACCAATCTGCACTACGTTACCAAGATAGAAAGCCGGGAGAGCGATGCAAAAATCGAGCAACTGGTGCAAGTGGTGGAATCCCACTGCCCGGTGCTCGATACCCTGGTGCGGCCGGTTCACGTTTCCGGTACGGTGCTGCACAACAATGCGGAAATCAATGCCGTGGTGGCGGTTTAGTTGCCCAGTGGAGATAATCGTCAAACGGCGGCTAATGGAAATCCCGCGACCGCGTTGCCAGCTGTCCCAGCAGCGCGCTGTGGTCCTCGATATGGGAGGCGATGAGGTTTAACACCTCGCCTTCCTTTTCCAGGACGCCGCCGACGCCCAGCAGCCGTCCCTGCAGCACTTCCCGCCGGTAGCGCTCCTGCGTCTGCTGCCACACCACCACGTTGACATAACCGGTCTCGTCCTCCAGGGTCATGAAGATCACGCCCGCGGCGCTGCCGGGCCGTTGCCGGTTGATCACCAGGCCCATGACGCGCACGCTGGACTGGTGCGGACAGTGCCGCAGCTGTTGAGCGGTGCGCACCCCCGGGTGCAGGCGAGGGCGCAGAAACGCCAGCGGATGGGGGCGCAGGCTGAAGCCCAGGGTGTTGTAATCGGCCACCAGATCCTGCGCCGCGGTCGGTGCCAGGAGAAAGGGTTCATTTTCGGCGATGTGCCAGCGGGGCAGTTCCGCCACCTTGTTTTCCACGCCCAGCACCTGCCAGTGGCTGCGGTAACGGTGGCCGCTGAGGCTGAGCAGGGCGTCGGCGCTGGCCAGGCAGTGCAAGTCCTGGCGGTTGAGGCGGGCGCGGCGCGCCAGCTCCGGCACGGAAGTAAAAAGTCCCTTGCTTCGCGCCGTTACCAGACGTTGCGCGCCGGCCTGCGACAGGCCCTGCACCAGGCGCAGGCCGGTGCGCAGCGCTTGGGTGTTATCGTCCTGGTTTTCCAGGGTGCAATCCCAGTCGCTGTGCAGCACATCCACCGGCAGCACCGTTACCTCATGGCGCCGCGCGTCCTGGATCAATTGCGCCGGCGCGTAAAAACCCATGGGCAGGCTGTTGAGCAGGGCGCAGGTGAAGGCCGCCGGTTCGTGGCGCTTGAGCCAGGCGGAGACATAGGCCAGCAGGGCGAAGCTGGCGGCGTG
>DKAS01000243.1 GCA_002448875.1 Proteobacteria bacterium UBA6920
CGGCGTGGTGCTGCAGTGCAATAATTTCGAGGTCATCGACCTGGGGGTGATGGTGCCCGCCAGCCGCATTCTCGAAGAGGCGCGCAAGCACCAGGTGGATATCATCGGTCTGTCGGGTCTGATCACGCCGTCGCTGGAAGAAATGACCCATGTGGCCAAGGAGCTGCAACGCGAAGGTTTCACCGTGCCTCTGCTGATCGGCGGCGCCACCACCTCGCGCGCCCATACCGCGTTGAAGATCGAGCCCGGCTACGATCACCCGGTGGTCTGGGTGAAGGATGCCTCGCGCGCCGTCGGCGTGGCGCAGAGCCTGATCAGCGCCGAGCTGAAGTCCGAGTTCGTGGCTCGCAACCGCGCCGAACACGCCGAGCTGCGCCAGTTGCACCAGCAGAAGGCCGGCCGCACCCAGTCGTTGTCGCTGGCCGCGGCTCGCGCCAACCGCGTTGCCATCGACTGGCAGGCTTATGCGCCGCCGCCGCCCGCCCACGCCGAACTGCTGGTGTTGAATGACTATCCGCTGGCGGAATTGCGCGACTATATCGACTGGACGCCGTTCTTCCATACCTGGGAGATGAAGGGCAGTTATCCGAAAATTCTCCAGGACGCGGTCAAGGGTGGCGAAGCGCGCAAGCTGTTCGCCGATGCCCAGACCATGCTGGATACCATCATCCGCGAAAAATGGCTCACCGCCCGCGCGGTGCTGCGCCTGTTCCCGGCCAACAGCATCGGTGACGATGTGGAGCTCTATGACGAGCACGGCAGGGTGCGCGGTGTGGTGCATTTCCTGCGGCAGCAGGAAAGCAAGGGCGAGGGCATCGCCAACCGTTGCCTGGCCGATTTCATCGCGCCCAAAACATCGGGTAAGCGCGACTGCCTGGGAATGTTTGCGGTGACCGCAGGCCTGGGGATCGATGCGCATGTGGCTCGTTTCGAGCGTTCCCATGATGATTATCACGCCATCATGCTCAAGGCCCTGGCGGATCGCCTGGCCGAAGCGCTGGCCGAGCGTCTGCATCAGCGGGTGCGCGGCGAGTTCTGGGGTTACGCCGCCAGTGAAACATTGGATAACGAAGCCTTGATCCAGGAGCGTTACCAGGGAATACGGCCGGCGCCGGGTTACCCCGCCTGTCCGGAACACACGGAAAAGGCTCTGATCTGGGATTTGCTGCAGGCGCAGAAAAACGCGGGCATGCAACTGACCGACAGCTATGCGATGCTGCCGGCGGCGTCGGTCAGCGGCTACTATTTGTCGCACCCGCAGGCAAAATATTTCGCGGTGGGTAAGATTCAGCCGGACCAGCTTGCGGATTACGCGATGCGCAAAGGCTGGTCAAAGTCGGATGCGGAGTACTGGCTGGCGCCCAATCTTGGATGAACACGCGCGGGCAGTAAGTAAATTAAAAGTAGGCTTCACATACATGTTTTTTCTGTGCGTTAATCTGTCGTGTGGCGGACGCATTATGTCAATCTTTTATCGAGCCTATAAATAATACTAGGGGGCAAAAGAATTATTTCTACCTGTACAAGGTCTCGCAGACATTGTATATATTTTGGGTTTATCAAAATTCTTTTGATGTTTATAGTGAGCGGTTCATATTGTAGGAGTGGAGAAATGAGCAACATGAAAAAAGTAGGTATGGGAATGGTTCTGGCTGGCATGCTGGTCGCCGCGGGTGGTGCGATGGCAGCTGACAAGCATAAAGTGGTTATCCAGGTCAGCAGCGCTGATCCGGAAACTCAGAAGATTGCGTTGAACAACGCGGTTAACGTGCAGAAAGACATGGGCATGGACAACGTGGACATCGAAATCGTGGCTTATGGCCCCGGTTTGAGCCTGCTCACCACCAAGAGCGAAGATTCTGCCCGGGTGAAGAGCCTGGCGATGCAGAACATCACCTTCAGCGCCTGTGGCAACACCATGAAGAAAGTTGCTGAAAAAACCGGCAAAGAGCCCGAGCTGACCGAAGGCGTCAAAGTGGTCAACGCTGGCGTGATTCGCATCATGGAACTGCAGGAAGGCGGTTATTCTTATATTCGCCCCTAAGCCATACGCCGGGACCCGTTACACTTAACCAGTCCTGGGAAAAAAAGGCAGATAATGCAGATTATCTGCCTTTTTTCTTAGCTGTAAAAAAACATAAGCCGATGGTTCTCAATGTGGACTTTCTGGATTTGATATTTGAGAAGAAATATCGGATATTGGGGAGCTTGTCACTGGTGCCTGGGATAGGAGGCGTCGTGACGGCACGGGGGAAGCGGGAAGCAAAATAACCTCAAACGTTAACGTATATGTCCAAATGATTGAGAAAGAGGAGGAGAGCGCAATGAAGGTTACGCGTAAGTTGTTGGTAGCCCTGGTAACGATGGCCATCGCGCCAATTTTTATCGGCAATCAAGTATTGGCCGCCGATGCACCGAAGGACGATGACATCAGCATGCATGATTTTCGTACCTTTAACGCCGGTGGTCAGGTGGACGAGGGCAAGATCGGCGATTCCTATACGGCTGATCTGGTCATGTATCTGGCCGGCAATCAGTTCATGGTGATGGATGAGCTGATCAAGGATTTCCAGAAGAAAAACCCAGATATCAAAAAGGTTTATGTGGAAACCATTCCCCCCGGCCAGATCCTGGAAGGTCAACTGCTCAAGCAGGGTGAGATCTCTGGTCAGAAAACTTCAATGGATCCAGATATTTATGCCAGCGTCAGCCTGGGCCACCTGTCGAAGCTCAAAGCCGCCGGCAAGATGGAACAGTACATGACCTATACCAAAAACAAGCTGGAGCTGATGGTCGCCGCGGGAAATCCCAAGAAGATTACCGGACCCAAGGACCTGGGCCGGGACGATCTGGTACAATCCCATCCCAATCCGTTGACCGAAGGGATCTTCAAGTTCTACGGTTCCGAAATGTTGAAGGACCTGAACCTGTGGGACAAAGTCACCGGCGGTAAGGAATGCAAAGATTGCTGGGCGGTGGATGGCAAGACTTACTTCACCTCGCGGCACCATCGTGAGACGCCTGACCGTATCGAAGCCGGCCAGGCCGACGTAGGTATCGTCTGGACCTCCGAAGTGCTGCACGCCAAGAAAGAAGGCCGCAAGGTCGAGGGCGTAGCCATTCCGGAACCGCTGAACAAGGCGAGCAAGGCGGGTTATGCCATCGGCGCTTATAAGTCCGGTAAGAACCAGAAAAACGCCCAGCGTTACCTGGATTATCTGGCCACTGCTGATGCCCAGAAGATTTATGCGGGTTACGGGTTCGTGGAAGCAACTGCTGACGAACTGAAAATGAAAGCGATTCCGGATCCAAAACCGGCCGCTAAATAAGATATAATCACCCGTTGTTCTTTAGTCAGAACCGCCCTCTTCGGAGGGCGGTTTTTTATTGGAGTCAGGCCGCAGTTAACCGCCCGCCGGGTAGCGCAGTGGGTGCGGTTTTTGCAATCACAGTTTTGATTAATTACCTTGAGAAGGAAAGGCGTGCCCAGGCAGGCCGGTAGCACAGATGATCGAGAAAATTCGCAATATCGCCATAATCGCTCACGTTGACCATGGTAAGACCACCCTGGTAGACCAGTTGTTGCGGCAGTCCGGGACCCTGGCGGAACGCGGCGATGACGCGCGCCGCGAGCGCGTCATGGATTCCAACGAGCTGGAACAGGAGCGGGGCATCACCATCCTCGCCAAGAACACGGCCGTGGACTGGAATGGTTACCACATCAATATCGTCGACACGCCCGGACACGCGGATTTCGGCGGTGAAGTGGAACGGGTGTTGTCCATGGTGGATTCGGTGCTGCTGCTGGTGGATGCGGTCGACGGTCCCATGCCGCAAACCCGCTTCGTTACCCAGAAAGCCTTCAATCTGGGCTTGCATCCCATCGTCGTGATCAACAAGGTCGATCGCCCCGGCGCGCGTCCGTCCTGGGTGCTGGATCAGACCTTCGATCTGTTCGATCGTCTGGGAGCCACCGAATCGCAGCTGGATTTCCCGGTGGTCTATGCCTCCGCCTTGATGGGATTCGCCGGCTTGAGCCCGGATAAGCCGGCCAAGGACATGACACCCTTGTTCGAAACCATCGTAAATAAAGTGTCGCCGCCCCAGGTGGACCTGGAGGGGCCGTTCCAGATGCAGATCTCCACTCTGGACTATAACAGTTATGTCGGTGTTATCGGCATCGGCCGCATCAAGCGCGGCCGCATCAAGGGCAATACGCCGGTGACCATCGTCGATCGCGAGGGCAATCGCCGCAACGGCCGCATTCTGCAGATTCTCGGTTTCCGTGGCCTGGAGCGTATCCAGGTGTCTGAAGCCCATGCCGGCAATATCGTTGCCATTACCGGCATCGATGCCCTGAACATTTCGGATACCATTTGCGATCCGACCCAGGTCGAGGTGTTGCCGCCGTTGACCGTGGACGAGCCCACCATCAGCATGACTTTCCAGGTGAACAATTCGCCGTTTGCGGGCAAGGAAGGCAAATATGTTACTTCCCGCCAGATTCGTGAACGCCTGCAGCGGGAGTTGCTGCACAACGTCGCACTGCGCGTGCAGGATACCGAGGATCCGGACAAGTTCCGCGTGTCGGGTCGTGGCGAACTGCACCTGGCGGTGCTGATAGAAAACATGCGCCGCGAAGGCTATGAGCTGGGTGTGTCCCGGCCCGAGGTCATCGTCAAGGAAGTCGACGGCGTGCGCTGCGAACCTTACGAACAAGTCACCGTCGACGTCGAGGAGCAGCATCAGGGTTCGGTGATGGAAAAGCTGGGCACCCGCGGTGCGGAACTGCGCAATATGGTGCCCGACGGCAAGGGGCGGGTGCGTCTGGAATACGTGGTGCCGTCCCGCGGCTTGATCGGTTTTCGCACCGAGTTCATGACGTCCACCTCCGGCACCGGTCTGCTGTACAGCATCTTCGATCGCTATGGACCGATGAAGTCCGGGCAGTACGGGCAGCGGGTCAACGGCGTGCTGATCAGCAATGGCAGCGGCAAGTCCCTGGCTTATTCGCTGTTCAACCTGCAGGAGCGCGGTCGCCTGTTTATCCAGCCCGGTACCGAAGTGTATGAAGGCATGATCATCGGCATTCATTCCCGTGACAATGATCTGGTGGTCAATCCGCTCAAGGGCAAGCAGCTGACCAATATTCGCGCGGCCGGTTCCGACGAGAACATCATCCTCACGCCGCCGGTGGATATGACGCTGGAAAAATCCCTGGAATTCATCGACGACGATGAGCTGGTGGAAGTGACCCCGAAGACTATCCGTCTGCGCAAGAAACGCTTGAAGGAGCACGAGCGCAAGAAGGATTCCCGCCAGAAGGACTGAGTTTTGCCGTGCGCCCGCGGCCGCCGCTCAATGGACTGGCCGCGGGCACCTCGTTCCACTCCCTCCCCGCGCAGCGACCGGCTTGCGCCCCGATTCGCATGTGTTACAGTTGCCCAGGTTCGCAGCCGCTTGTCGTGAAGGGGGGGGGGATGATTGGTAAAAAGAATGTGGTTTTTGGCTTTCTCTATCTGGTGTTGACCGCGGCGCTGGGTCCGTACATGGCGGTCAAGCAGGTGCCGGCCATCGACGCGGCGAAGGAAGAAAAAAAGCAGATCGTCGGCGATATCCAGCAGTACAAGATGGATAATTTCGAAAAAGACCTGGCGCCCATGTCCGCCGAGGACATCGCCAAGGGCACTACCGACGGCCTGCTGAGCCTGAACAAGCTGTACAACGCCGAAGATCCGAAAAACGGCATCAAAGCCGGTCCCCACGCGCATGGCAATCTCGAGGCCCTGCTCAATATCGTCGCCGGCATCGCCCTGTGTTTCATCGCGGTGTCGCGCAAATTCAAGCAGGCCATCAGCTGGCTGTTCATCCTGGGCACGGTATTTCATTCCGGTGTGCTGTACTTGATGGTTGTCTTCGACTTGCAAGCCATCGCGCCGGTGCGGCCGGCCGGGCCGTTGCTGCTGCTGGCGGCGTTGTTGCTGGCGGGCATTGCCGCGCTGCTGGGCTTCAAGGGTGAACCGGTCCGCGATTGATCAACTCGGGGCAGTGTATGCGTCGTCTCTATCCGGAAATCAAACCTTACCTTACCCACAGTCTGGCCGTCGATCCCCCGCACCTCCTGTATCTGGAGGAAAGCGGCACGCCGACCGGCATCCCCGTGCTGTTCGTGCATGGTGGTCCCGGCGCCGGCTGCGAGCCTTATCACCGGCGGTTTTTCGACCCGGAAAAATACCGCATCATACTTTTCGATCAGCGCGGCTGCGGTAAATCCACGCCCCATGCCAGCCTCGACAACAATACCAGCCAGGCACTGGTGGCGGACATGGAACGAATCCGCGAACACCTGGGCGTGGAAAAATGGATTCTGTTCGGCGGTTCCTGGGGCTCCACCCTCAGTCTGTTGTATGCCCAGACCCATCCGCAGCGGGTGCGCGCCCTGGTGTTGCGCGGCATCTTTCTGTGCAGCGACGCGGAAATTCACTGGTTCTACCAGGAGGGCACCAACCGGGTGTTTCCCGATTACTGGCAGGATTTCATCCGCCCGATCCCGGCGGTGGAGCGTGGCAACCTGCTGCAGGCTTATCACCGGCGGCTGACGGGAAATGATGAAATCGCACGCATGGCGGCGGCCAAGGCCTGGTCTATCTGGGAAGGCCGTTGCGCAACGCTGAAGACCTCGGATGAGGTGGTGAACCATTTCGGCAGTCCGCACACCGCCCTCAGTCTGGCGCGCATCGAGTGCCATTATTTTCTCAATCACGGCTTCATGCAGCCCGACCAGCTGCTGCGCGACGCGGAGCGTCTGGCCGGCATCCCCATGCATATCGTGCATGGTCGCTATGACATGATCTGTCCGCTGGAATACGCCTGGCGCCTGCATCAGGCTTGTCCTGAATCACAGCTGCGCATCATCGGCGATGCCGGGCATGCCGCGTCCGAGCCGGGAATCACCGACGCCCTGATCCGCATCACGGAAATGCTAGCGCGCGCCCCATGATTGCCTTGCTGCAGCGGGTAACGCAAGCGCAGGTGACAGTGGCGGAAGAGGTGACCGGTGCCATCGGCCACGGTATTCTGCTGCTGCTGGGCGTGGAGCGTGACGATGACGAAGCGCGCAGCCAGCGTCTGGTGGAGCGCGTGCTCGGTTATCGCATTTTTCCCGATCATGACGGGAAAATGAACCTGTCGGTGCGGGATACCGGCGGCGGCGTGCTGGTGGTTTCGCAATTCACTCTGGTGGCCGATACCCGCAAGGGCACACGCCCGAGTTTTTCCAGCGGCGCCGACCCGGTGCAGGGAGAGCGACTGTACGAACACTTCGTCGCCCGTCTGCGCGATCTGCATCCGGTGGTGGCCACCGGCCGCTTCGCCGCCGATATGCAGGTGGCGCTGATCAACGACGGTCCGGTCACCTTCTGGTTGAGCGTCTAAGCTTATGGCCACCTATGTCATCGGTGACGTCCAGGGCGGTTATACACCGTTACGTCAGCTGCTGGAAATTATTGCCTACGATGCGCGGCGCGACACCCTCTGGTTCGTCGGCGACCTGGTCAATCGCGGCCAGGAATCGCTGGCGGTGCTGCGCTTTGTCATGGGTCTGGGCGCGGGTGCGGTCACGGTGCTGGGCAATCACGACCTGCATCTGCTGGCGGTGGCGGCCCATGCCGAGCGGCAGAAACCGGGAGACACGCTGCAGGAAATACTGCAGGCCCCCGATCGCGATCAACTCATCGACTGGTTGCGTAACCAGCCGCTGCTGCACTACGATCCGGGCTTCGATTGCTATATGATACATGCCGGCCTGCCGCCGCAGTGGACGCCGGCGCAGGCGGTGGCGCTGGCGACCGAGGTGGAAACGCAATTGCGCGCCGCGGACTATCGAGACTATTTCCATCACATGTACGGCAACCAGCCCGAGCAGTGGCACGACGATCTGGCCGGCTGGGACCGGCTGCGCTTCATCACCAATTGCTTCACCCGCCTGCGTTATTGCGACGCCGGCGGCAGGCTGGCGCTCAAGGAGAAAGGCCGGCCCGGCAGTCAGCCGGCGACGCTGCTGCCCTGGTTCAAAGTGCCGGGCCGGCGTTCGGCGGAAGCCAGCATCCTGTTCGGCCACTGGTCCACTCTGGGCGCGGTCAGTGAGCACAATGTGATTTCCCTGGATTGCGGTTGCGTGTGGGGCGGTCAGCTGGTGGCGTATTGTCTTGATACGACGCGTTTCTATCAGGTGGAGTGCGAAGGGGCGCTGCGGCCGGGGCAGGGGGATTAGTCTGGCGGTGGCGTGGGCAATGGCTGCCGCTGCGCAGCCGGTCGTGGTATGGTGGTAATGAAAAACAGTGTGGCTCAGGATGTCGTTGTCGTCGTGGTGGCGGGCGCGGGAATCGCCCTGACGCTGCGTTATTTCGCCGTGGCGACGCCGGTGGCCGTCGCTGCCCTGGGGGTATTTCTCATCGGTTTCGGTTATCTGAAAGTGCGCAGTTCGGGTGATGTTTTCCGCTGGCGGAAAACCACGGCCACGATCGAGGAGGCCTCGGTCGGGGTACACCAGGTACTCAACGATCGCTCCGGCCCGCTGGCGTACTACAGTCCGGCGGTGCGTTATACCTATGTCCATGAAGGCAGGACCCATAGTAGCGATTGCGTGGCGCGGGACCCGCGCGGTCTGCTCAGCCGTGACCGGCGCAAGGTGTTGCGGCTGGTGGAAATGCTGCGTTCCTCACCGACAATTTCGGTCTACGTCAATCCTGCCAATCCCGAAGAGGCGGTAATCTATCCCGGTATGTCGCTCAAGCGTCTCAATCACTATTATGCGTTTATCTTCGCCGGTATTCTGTTGCTGGCGCTGGGCTTTGCTCTGTATCAATTTGCCGACGGCTAGCCGCGCGCCGACCAGGGAAGGGGATTGCTGCGATGAAGTTACACCACAGGCTGGCGGCGCTGGCACCGATTTCGCTGACGAGCCTGTTGGCTGGCTGCCTGCAGGTGCCGGCGACGGCGGCCTATGACACGCAATTGTCGTGCGCGCAGATCGACGGCTACCGCTTCCATGTGCGCACCTTTGGCGACCAGCGTTTGCCACCGCTGGTGGTGGTGCATGGCGGACCCGGCGGCGACTCTGCTTATTTATACACGCTGAGTCGGCTGGCGGAACACTACTACGTCATATTTTACGATCAACGCGGCACGGGTTTGTCACCGCGAGTGGAACGCGAACAGCTCACGCTGCAGCGCAATCTTGCCGATCTGCACGGCATAGTTACGCATTACGCCGGTGATCGTCCGGTGCGGCTGATCGGCCATTCCTGGGGCGGCATGCTGGTGATCGCCTATCTGGCGGTGCATCCGCAGCGTGTCAGTCACGCCGTGGTGGTGGAGCCCGGCATGCTCAATACCGCGGCAGCCAGAGAGTTCGTGCGTAGATTCAAGCAGTACCAGTCGCTGGGTGACGGGTTGGCCTTGTTGCGCTATCTGGTGCTCGCGCCGTTCGTCGCCTCCCGCGACGGGCAGGAGCGCCATGACTATGTCATGACCCGTCTGATGAATCGCGCCCGTCCGGGCGCGCCCTACCAATGCGCGGGGCAGGCCATGCCGCCGGATGCCTTCGTCCGCGCCGGCTACGCCGCCTTCGACGCCATGCTCAAGCCGGTGCTGGATAATCCGGATACGTTCAGTGAAGACCTCACCCGTGGCATCGATGCCTATACCGGTCGCTTGCTGCTGCTGAGCAGCGAGTGCAGTTTTATCGGTTACCGCTATCAGCAGGAGTTCCATCTGCCGCTGTTGCCGCCGCAAACCGAACATGTCGAAGCCAGGGGCATGGGGCACAATATGCTGACCCTGAATCCGCAATGGAGCGTTGCCGCCCTCGGTGAGTTTTTCGCCCGATAAGCACAGGCAGTCAGGTGGTGCGGCTAGCGCGGTAGACGATATAGGAAAGTTTGCGCACGGTCAGAGTGCGCGGTAAGCAAAGTGTTCCCGCCCGCTTTTCGCAGCGGCGTCGATCCGCTTTTCCGGGACCGCAAGAGCCACATCCCTGTGGGCTCGACCAGCGCCCTCCCTGGCGNNCGCTGGACGTCCCGGAAAAGCGGATCGGCGCCGCTGCCGCGGGCGGGAAAGTAAATATAGTTTTTACGCCGCGTTCGCCGGTTGATTTTAACTGTCCCGCAGCCTCGCCCGGTGCGTACAACGCGCCCTGTGCGTGGTGCGATGGTGTTTCTTTAGCGCGTTGTACACACCGGACGAGGCTAGAACTTATTGGCCCGTTCCCAGACAGTGAAGCTGTAAGCGTGGGCATTGCGCTCGTCGGCCGCGAAGTCATGGCGCTCGCTTTGTCGCCATTGTCCGCGGTCGAACTCGGGGAAGTAAGCGTCGCCTGCGCATTCGATGTGGACGAAGGTCAGGTACAGGCGGTCGGCGCGCGGCAGGGTCTGGGCGTACAGCGAGGCGCCGCCGATGATCATGGCTTCGGCGCAGTCGCCGGCGGCGCGCAGGGCCGCATCTATCGATGCCACCACCAGCGCGCCCGGCGCCTGGTAATCGGCATCGGCGGTGATGACGATATTGGTGCGGCCGGGCAGCGGCTTGCCGCCCAGGGAGTCGAAGGTCTTGCGCCCCATGATCACGGGCTTGCCCAGGGTTTTTTCCCGGAACCAGCGCATGTCCGCTGGCAGTTTCCAGGGCAGGGTGTTGGCGATGCCGATGACGCCGTTATCGGCCAGGGCGGCGATCAGCGAGACGATCATTGCTGTTTACACCGCCACCGGCGCCTTGATGGCGGGGTGGCATTCGTAACCCACCAGTTCGAAATCCTCGTAGCGGAATTGCAGGAGGTCGTTCGCCGCGGTGTTGATTTTCATCACCGGCAGCGGGTAGGGGCTGCGTTGCAACTGGGTGCGCGCCTGTTCCAGGTGATTGCTGTACAGGTGGGCATCGCCGAGGGTGTGAATGAAGTCGCCGCAGCGCAGGCCGCAGACCTGCGCCACCATCATGGTCAGCAGGGCATAGGAAGCGATGTTGAACGGCACGCCGAGAAAGATATCGGCGCTGCGCTGGTACAGCTGGCAGGACAGAGCGCCGTCGGCCACGTAAAACTGGAAAAAGGCGTGGCAGGGTGGCAGCGCCATTTTGTCGATTTCACCCACGTTCCAGGCGCTGACGATGAGGCGGCGGGAGTCGGGGTTGTGCTTTATCTGCCGGATCAGGTCGCTGATCTGGTCGATGTGGCGGCCGTCGGCGGCCGGCCAGGAGCGCCACTGAGCGCCGTACACCGGTCCCAGATTGCCCTGGGCGTCGGCCCATTCGTCCCAGATGCTGACCTTGTTGTCGCGCAGATAGCCGATATTGGTGTCGCCACGCAGAAACCACAGCAACTCATGAATGATGGAGCGCAGGTGCACTTTCTTGGTGGTCACCAGGGGAAAGCCTTCGGCCAGATTGAAGCGCATCTGGTAGCCGAACACACTCAAGGTGCCGGTGCCGGTGCGGTCTTCCTTGCGTTGCCCGTGCTCCAGCACATGGCGCATCAGGTCGAGATATTGTTTCATGCCGCCGCTTTCGCCTTGTTATACGCCAGCCACAGCAGATAGGCGCCGGCGAGAACCATGGGCACCGACAACAATTGCCCCATGGTCAGCCAGTCGAAGGCGATGAAGCCCAGCTGCTTGTCCGGCTGGCGGAAAAATTCGACGAATATTCGGTAACAGCCGAACAGAATCAGGAACAGGCCGGAGGTGGCCATCTGCGGCCGCTTCTTGCCGGTATAAATCCACATGACGATGAAAATGACGATGCCGCCGAGAAACATCTGGTACAGCTGCGAAGGGTGCCGCGGCTGGGTGTCGACGTGCAGGAACACCATGCCCCAGGGCATGTCCGTGACCCGGCCCCACAGCTCGCCGTTGATGAAGTTGCCCAGGCGGCCGGCGGCATAGCCCAGCGGAAACAAGGGTACCACGAAATCCGCCACCTGAAAAAACGTGCGCTTGGTTTTGCGCGCGTAGTACCAGAGGGCGAGCATGCTGCCGACCAGGCCGCCGTGAAATGACATGCCGCCCTGCCAGATCTTGAATAAGGTGAGTGGATGCTGGATAAAATTGCTGAAATCATAGAACAGCATATAACCGATACGCCCGCCCAGGATCACGCCGAGGGCGCCGTAAAACATGAAGTCACCCACTTCATCCTCGTGCCAGCCGGAATCGGCTTTGCGTGCGCGCAGGCGCCCGAGGTACCATGCCAGGGTAAAGGCGATGAGGTACATCAGGCCGTACCAGTGGATTTTCAGGGGGCCCAGTTCGAGGGCAATCGGATTAATATCAGGGTAGGTCAGCATGGGCGCTAGTATAACGTATTGCGCGCCGGTATCGACTACTTCCCCGCGGCGGGTGGTGGCCTCGCCGGCGGGTTTTTGCCAGATACTAAAACCTACATTTAGAAAGCCACAGGTTCGTGTCGCGTCCCCGTCCCCTGCCAGGGGGCGGGACAGGGTGGGGATGGTCAGAACGCTGAGGCTTGGTCTATGGCAGGATCAATAAATGGTCAGTCGTCGCAGCGGCGTCGGCAGGGCGAGGTCAACATGAGTCTATTCATTCTACGTCGGGCGCTTACGATGCTTGGTCTGGCGCTGTGGCTGGTCGCCTGCGCCGGTGCCAGTGCCGGCACGACGCCGCGGCCGGCGGACTGGGCCCGGCCGGTGGCCAGCGAACACCTGAAGAATTTTTATCAAGTGGACGCGCACCTGTATCGCAGCGCCCAGCCGGACGCGGCAGGCATGGCCGAGCTTTACGCCCAGGGTATCCGCCAGGTGGTCAGTTTGCGCCAGTTTCACACGGATGAGGACGAAGCCCGGGGCGTGGGGCTGGCCCTGCATCGCATCCCGATGAATGCCGGAGAAATTCACGATGCGCAGGTGATTGCGGCCTTGCGTGCCATCCGTGACGCCGACGGGCCGGTGCTGCTGCATTGCTGGCACGGTTCGGATCGCACCGGCACCGTGGTTGCGCTGTATCGTATGTTGTTTCAAGGCTGGGAGCGGCAGGCCGCGATCGATGAGATGGTCAACGGCGGGTACGGCTACCATGCGTTGTACGCCAACATTGTTCGCTATCTCCAGCAGGTCGATCTCGAGGCCTTGTCCCGCTCGCTGGCTAGCGCCCCGACGTCGGCATCTCCCGCCGCGGCCGCGGGCGGCGCGGTCCCGGCTATTCCTGCTCCGTGATCTTACCTGTTGTTTTTAGTGGGGAAACTCGCTCATAAACTATCCTGTTGGGGATATAAAAGTATCACTTATGATTTGTTGATCGAGTCGCTCAGGATTCATAATATAAGCGTATTATTAATTACTAATGCGGAGGAGCACTCATGAGCGGTTTCATTCCCAACTTTCCCCATGACGGTGTTGTCACCATCAATCGCGTCATCCTCAAGCCCCAGTTTCAGGTGGAAGACCTGGAAGAACGGGTGGCCATGCTGTGCGAAAATGTCAAGACCTACCATTCGAACACGGGTTTTGTCGGCGGGTTCGTGGCCTTGAATAACGGCGCGGTCTCCAACGAAGGCAGCACCGTCGGTCAGACCGTGGAAAGCCCGTTGAAAGACAAGGAGGCGCTGATCGTGACCTTCTGGTGTACTTTTGCCGACCACGAGCAATCGCATAAAAGCGAGACGTTCCAACCCCTGTTCCTGAAAGTGCTGGAGCTTTGCGAAAACGGCAATGAAGAAATTGCCTA
>DKAS01000018.1 GCA_002448875.1 Proteobacteria bacterium UBA6920
GTGGTGCCGCAGCAACCGCCGACGATGTTGAGGAAGCCGCTTTGCGCCCATTCGCGCAGCTGCTCGGCCATCATTTGCGGCGTTTCGTCATAACCACCGAATTCATTGGGCAGACCGGCATTGGGGTGGGCGCTGACATAGCATTCGGCGATGCCGGCGATGGTCTCCACGTACTGGCGCAGCTCGGCCGCGCCCAGGGCGCAATTGAAGCCGAAGATCAGCGGCTGCGCATGGCGCAGGGAATTAAAGAAGGCCTCGTCGGTCTGGCCCGACAGGGTGCGGCCACTGGCGTCGGTAATGGTGCCGGAAATCATGATCGGCAGCTGCAGATCATGGCGTTCGAAATACTGCATGATGGCGAACACCGCCGCCTTGGCGTTAAGGGTGTCGAATACGGTTTCCACCAGCAGGATATCGGCGCCGCCGTCCACCAGGCCGCGGGTGGCTTCGGTATAGGCATCCACCAGCTCCTGGAAGCTGATATTGCGAAAACCGGGATTGTTCACATCGGGCGACAGCGAAGCGGTGCGGTTGGTGGGGCCCAGCACCCCGGCCACGTAACGCGGCTTGTCGGCGGTGGTCGCGGCGTCGGCCGCTTCCCGCGCCAGGCGCGCCGCCGCATGATTCAATTCATAGACCAGGTGCTGCAGCTGGTAATCGGCTTGGGCCACGGCGGTGCCGTTGAAGGTGTTGGTTTCCAGAATATCGGCGCCGGCCTCCAGGTAGGCCTGGTGTATGCCTTTGATCACCTGGGGCTGGGTCAACACCAGCAGGTCGTTATTGCCCTTGAGATCGCAGGGGTGATCCCGGAAACGCTCGCCACGGAAATCCGCCTCGTCCAGGTTGTGACGCTGGATCATGGTGCCCATGGCGCCGTCCAGAATGAGGATACGCTGGGTCAACGCGGTTTTGAGGGAGGCGATTCGCTGCTGCCGGTCCATTACACTTCCATCCACAAGGCAAAGAGCCGGCAAGCTTAGCACAGGCCGGGCTCTTCGCCAAAAGGACCGCCCTCAGGGCGAGGGCGCCACGGTCAGGGTGTAGCCGGTATCGAAGTAAGACATATTCAGTATATGGTTGCCGTAGACCCGCACATACAGCTCGCCGGCGCCGTTGGCCACCGCCCCCGGACAGGTTTCGGTGGCGGCATCGGCGTGCAGGGCGAAAGCGCAGCCGGCGGCATAGGTGCTGAAACTGGCGTCCAGATAAACATAGAGATCCGCATTGCCCAGCACCGCCCCGTCCGGACGCACCGCGGCGATATCATAGCGTTGGCCGGGCGTCAGGCCGGTCAGGCGGTAGTAACGGCTGAGGTACAGCCCCGCCATCTGGTTGACCAGGGTCGCGGCGCCATTGACCGTGGCCACGGTCTCGGTCATGGGCGACGGCGTACCAGCGAGGGCGACGCTCAGACTGTAGGGCGCATCGACACTGAGGCCGGGATCGGCAGCCAGAGCCACGCGGATGGTACCGGCGGCATCGGCGGTGACGGTGCAAGGCGTCCCGCTGCCACAGGCCGTCTGTTCCGCATTAACCGCACCACCGGCAGCACGCACGGTGACCGGCGCCGTCGCCAGGGTGGCGCTGATCGTCAGTTGATACTGGTCGCCGGGGTGCAGCGACCAGATTTCATAGAAATGATAGCCGTCACCGGCCCAGATACCCTTGCGACTCAGGCCGCTGCCGCTGTCCACCCGCGCCGGCGTAAACAGCGGGTTGAAGTCAGAGGTGGGCGTGCCCGCCTGGGTGACATCGCCAAAGGCACGTGGCACGACGCTGTTGGCGCCGCTGACCGTGGGATAAAACGCGCGGGTCGCCAGATTAAACGGCGTACCGCTGGCGCTGGCGACGGCGTTCACCCGCACCAGAAAGACCTCGGGCTTGATGTAATAGCTGCCCTGGTAGATTGCGCAGAAATCCACGGCGACCTGGCCCGCGGTGTCGAAGCCACGCGCGGACTGGCAATCGGTCACCGCCAGGCTGCGGTAATACACCTGCAGATCGGCGTTATCGCTCATGCCCGAAAGAATAAAGCCCAGCTTGCTGCGATCGGTGTTGACGATGTAATCGCTGGCCCCTTTGGGCACCGTGCCGTTGTAAGGCAGGGGCTGCAGGGTGCCGACCCCGATATTGGGTGCGACGGTGAAGGTATGCGGGTGCACCATGGCGGTGTGCGTAGTCAGGTAAACATACAGATCACCGCCGGCCGTGGGCACCGCCTGGGAATCATCCAGGGTCAGGGCGCAGGCGTTGACGCTGCCGTTGTCGCAGATCCGGCTGCTGAGATCGTCCGCGGTATAAATGCCGACGATGGTGGCATGCAGGCCGTTGACCAGGCCGGCCTCGGGATCGTCGTTGCGCAGCATGCCGCGATGCAAAAAGGCCTTGTCCAGACCGCTGACCCTGAGGAACTGCGGCTCACCGCCGGTCATGAAATGATAAGGCAGTTGCGCGCGGCTCAGCGGCTGCCAGGGCAGCACATTGAATTCATAAGCCGGCGGCGGCGCCGTATCGGACAACTGCACTCGATCCACGGCCAGGTAGATCTCACCAGCGGCATTAGCCTGAGCGGTACAGGGGGTAAAGGTGTCGCTACAGCCCGTCAGGTGGTCGCTGCTGAAATCGGCGGCATTGTAAGAATAAAACTTGGAGCTGCCGTTGATGTCCTGGCGATCGGTCTTGATAGCCACGGCGTAGCGGCCGTTGGCCGCCAGGCCGGAGACCTTGTAGTAATCCAGGATCTGCACCGCCTGCTCCTGGCGCAGCGGCAGGCTGCTGCTGACATCCACGGTGCGGGGCGCGCCGTAGCTCAGGGTATAGCCGATCTCGATGGCGTTGTCCCAGGGATCGAATTCGATGCCCGCCACTTCGACATAGAGCCTGCCCTGGGCATTGGCCGCGGCGACGCAACCTTCATTGGCCATCAACACCTGGATCTCTTCCGGGTCTTTTTTCGCTCCCCGCCGCGAACGGCAGGCGATGCTGTTGAACACGTCGCTGTATACGGCCAGATCGGCGTTGCCGCCGGCCAGTTCGCTCAACTCCACCAGGGTGGGAGCACCGGGAGTCAGACCGTCGATCATGAAATGCTGGGTGTTCAAACCGGTGGCGCCGCGATAGCGGCCGTTCACCAGCAAGCCACTCACCGCCGCCAGTTGCAGGGTGAACTGGCCGTCGGCGGCGGCACCGGCCGCTTCCACCTGCAAATAGATACTGCCCCCGGCGTCGGCCAGGGCGCCGCAGCTTTCCGCCTCGGTTTGCCCATGCCGGCTGTCGCAATCCGCGGCGCTGAAGGTCGCGTCGCCAAACACGGCCAGATCAAGATTGGCGTTCAGATCGCCCAGAGTGAGAATATAAGCGCTGCCCGGCGGCAGGCCGTTGATCTGCACATCGAGCACCGCACCGGCCGCCAGACTGCCGTGATACGGCAGATCAGCCGCTGCCAGCTGCAAGGGGGCGGTGGCAGCGGTGGTAAACGACCCATGATAGGCATCAGCCAGCAGCGTACCGGCCAGGCTGTTGATCCCCGCGGCCAGATCCACCGTGTAGCGGGTCGCCGGCAGCAAGGGCGCCTGCGGCGTAAACAGCGCGTCATTGCCGCTGACACTGATATCGCCAACCACCTCGCCCGCCGGCCCGGCCAGATGCAGGGCGGCGGCGTCTATGGCCGCCGGTTCGATATTGAAGGTCACGCGTAGCCGGGCGTCGATGCCCACCCCGCGCCGGCCGTCGGCCGGGGCCACCGCCTGCACCACCAGCGGTATCGAGGTGGCGACACGGGGATCGGCCTGAGCGCGCAATTCCAGTAAATTGCCGTAGCCGTCACCATCGCTGTCCAGCGTCAGATCGAAAGTCACGGCGTTGAAATCCAGAATGAGGCCGGCCGTATCCACCGTGATCGTCCGCGCCTCGCTCTGCGCCACCGGCAGCGGATCGGCGGTACTTGTCTGCAAGGAGAACAGCAGCACCAGCGTATGCTGCCCGGCGGCCAGCGGCGCGGGAAACTCCAGGGTCACCCGGCCGGCGTCCTTGTCGAGCGCCAGAATCTTCAGCTCAATGGGAGTCGTGCTACCCGGCGGCGAATCGTCCAGATGCGCTTCCGCCCGCAACGCCGGCGGCGAGGCCTGACGCAACACCGCCAGTAACGGCGACGGTAAATCCACCGTCAATTGCTGTGGCAGGGACTCCTTGGTGGACGGCGAACCGGACGCCGGCGAACCGCCTCCGCCACTGGAACCGCAGGCAACCAGTAACAATGCAGCGGCGACAACCACCAGATTATGCAAAATCCCACCACGACGATTCCACCGACACATAGAACTCCCCCTACCAATGGAACGAAGACTTTTTTGCGCGGCAAGGATCCGAACTGCCTGCCGTCGATTAATTATTCTTTACGTCAAAGCAAACTTCCGCCCCGGGACTCGGAGCGGAAGGTGCGAAAAGGGTAGCCTGATTTGCCGGTCGGCGCCAGTCCTGGCCTGGCAAGACCACAAAAGGAAAGATGTTAAACAGACCGTCCGCCGGGACGAGGGCTTCGCCGCCCCCGGTCCCGGCGTGACATCAATGAATCAATGGGTGATGTTTAACGCGTAGGTCGCGCTGTTGCCCAGCCCGTTGTGTATCACGCGCACATACACCGTGCCGTTGACTGGTGTCAGCCCCGTGCAACTGGCCGCCGCGGGATCCGCGGTGTTCAGCGCATAAGCGCAACCGGCGGCCGGCGTACTGAATTTGGCATCCTGATAGAGATAGATATCGAGATTATTCTCCACCAATACGCCCAGCTGCGAGGTGGACACCGTATAAGAAGCCGCGGCATCCAGGCCGGTGAGCTTGAAGAAATTACTCTGATCCGAAGCTACCTTCTGCCCTCCCAGGCTGACGTTCTTATTCACGTCCGCCACTGCATCCACGGTGACCGGCGTCGCCTGACTGCCATCCAGAGTCAGCGAAAAGGCGGCGTCCGTGGTACTGGCCGGATCCATGATCAAAGCCACCCGGATCTGCCCCCGGGCATCGCTGGTAACATTGCAGGGCGCGCCGGCGCCGACCGAACAAGAGGGATTGCCGCTGGCTATCGCGTTGGTAAACGCCTGCAGACGCAGCGGCGCGGTGGCCGCCGCCTGGTTCGTCAGACTCAGGCTGTAGGGCGCATTGGGCACCAAGGCAACCACCTCGAAGAAGCGATACTTGTCGGTCATCTTGATGCCGCCGATAAACGCCGGACTGAAATCGGACGTAGGCATGGGCGGTGTGGTATTGGTGACGAGGCCAAAAGCGTGCATTTCGGCGTTGGCGCCGTTGGCATTGGTGAACGGCACATAGT
This sequence comes from Proteobacteria bacterium UBA6920, assembly GCA_002448875.1. GTDB lineage: Bacteria > Pseudomonadota > Gammaproteobacteria > SG8-11 > SG8-11 > UBA6920. Next base: position 5,330 of record DKAS01000018.1, read on the forward strand.
CGAGAGTGAAATCCCCGCCGTCCACGGTCTTGCTGCCATCCACATGCAGCAGGAAGTTGCCAACGTTGCCGTAGATTCCCTGATGCACCCCGCAATATTCCCTGGCCGACGAACCGGTGTTGTCCACCGTCAAGCTGGTGACACAGTCAGGCGCTGCCAGACTCTGGAAGTAAACCTTGAAATCCAGGTCCGCCGACAAACCACTGAACACCATGCTCACTTTGTTTTTGTTCAGCGATACGGCAAAATCGCCGCCGCCTTTGGGAACACGTCCGCTATAAGGCAAAACCATCACGGCAGGAGCAACCGTGGCAGACACCGGCGCATTCTGATATTTACTGCCACTGCCGCCGGAGAAATACAGCACGCCGTCGTCGCCTGGCACCTTACCGCGGGTAGTTCCCGTATTGCAGAGATTGACACTGCTGTTCTTGCAAGCATTGCCATCGAATACCTTGCCATTCGACACCCTGTCTGCGGGTACATTGTAGCTGTTATCAACACCACTGGCATTCAACCCATCACCGTTGATCAACGGCGTATATTCCTGAGCCGGATTGAGACCGGTAATCTTGAAATAAAGTAATTTACCGTCACCGGTCACGGTGTAGGGCAAATGACCGGTAATGTCCCGCAACGGCAGAAAATTGAAACTGTATTTCAGATCGGCCGTGACATCGACCACCGCGTCCATGGTCACATACACCTCGCCATTGGCATTGGCCTTCACCGCCCCCGTGTTCGCCCCTTCCGTACCCTGCAGGATAGCGCTGGCGGCGTCGTAGCCGGGGCCGGCAAATACATTCAAATCCGGATCCTGCTTGGGAAATCCGCTTTTACTGCCGACCAGCATGTATTCGCCACCGGGAGCAAGACCTATGACCTTGACATAGAAGAGGATCCGATCAAGGGCAAGCACCCGCGGCCATACGCCGGTAGTGGTGTCGAGTTCGGCAATCATCGGCGCTCCCCAGCTCAAGGTGTAATTCACCGCCTGGCCCGAGTTGAGAACCGTATTGTCCTGCCCGGTAACCTTGATGAACAGGTTTCCACCATTAACCGCATGCGTGACGCAGCTATCGCTGGAAGGCCGGGCGAGCGCGGTTCCATAATAGGTCATTCCCCGCTGCGAAGAACACAACAAATTGGTGAATGCATCGTCGCTATAGACGAACAGATTGCCATCGCCGCTCATATTGGTCAGTTCCAAAGCGACATCGGCAATCTGACCCTGCAGCATATAACGCTGCTCGCCGCCGATATCCACCGCAGCCGTTAGTGAGCCGTTCACACCGCTGAGCGGTGTTACGGTAACCATATCGAGCGTGAACTTCGAACGCTCGCTCGCCTGCTGCGCGTCGATTTGCACATAGATATTCCCCTGTGCATCGGCAACGGCGACGCATCGTTCATCGGAGCTGCCTATCTGCCGGGAGCCACAGGCCTCATTCTTGAAATCCGCGGCTGTGAATACGACCAGACTCAGATTCTGGGTCAGCTGACTCAGGATCAAGGTATAGTTGATACCGGCGTCCAGGCCGGAGACCGTATAGCGCAGGGCCTCGCCGGGACCGATAAACTCCTGGTAAGCGTGCTGCACTCCGGACAATGGGATCACGGCATTGCTGTTGATGGTGACAAAGGATGAGGAAAACGCAGTCAAGGGCATACCGCTGCTTGCCCGCAGCCCGCTGCTGAGACTGACGGTGACCACTTTACCACCGGGCAACTCCTGGGCCGGCTGAAAATCCACGGTCCTACCATTTACTGTATAGTTGCCGGCGACATCACCGACGTCAGTATGGACATTAAAGGTAGTACTGCTGACCGAATCCTTTTTTACTTCTTCGGAAAAGCTCAGAGAAATCCCCGCGGCCCGGGATACATTCTCCACCCCGTTACCGGGCGACACGCTGCTGACGGTGAACGGCGGCGGCGCCGATTCCCGCGACAAGGGATCGGTATGCAGGCGCAACTCCACCAAATCGGGCACCTGATCGCCGTCGCCGTCGACGTCTTCATCCAGCAACCGATCGGAGAAACTTACCGGATTGTCAGCGCCCGCCCGAATGTCGACCGCATCACCGCTGTCGTTGGTTCGCGCCACCAGGACACGAATAGTGGCGCCCGCAGTGTCAGTGGTCACGATAAAATATTCGAGATCGAAGGTGTGGGGACCGGCGGCCAGCTTAGCCACGAACTTACCGGAAAAACTACCGTCGGGCTTAACCTCCAGCGCATCCAGGGGGTAACGGGCTTCGTGCGCCGTCCCTTTGTCCACCACCACTTCTATTTCAAGATCGCCCTTGATGTCCGGCAACGACGCCGCGAGAATCTGCGGCAGCGGCGCGCTGATATCACCAGCGGCATCTTCCTGCTCGCCCCTATCCGCCGGCTGCTGCTCGCATCCTGCCAGCAGGCTTAAGCAAAGCACCAGCAACATTCCGTGTAACTGCACCGCTGAGCGATTGACAAGCATGGACTTTCTCTCCTTGAAAACTATCGCGAATTTCCTATCGAAATCGTTCACCTAGAGGGGTAGTTTATTTCACCACCGCCAGTTACTCCGCCCATCAAAGTATATTTAGGCCTCGGCAGGCAAACACCTGGCACCGATAAAAAAGCAAGAAATGGTAACTCCGCCACTTATGCGAGAAGCATTTACCGCGACAGTTTCCAGCAATCAATATTCGCGTGAATAATCACGCCCCGTTGGTCCCGGCGCAGCCAAATACAACCCTCTAAATATCAGGTAGTCAACGGTGTTAACGAATCCATCATGATTAAAATCCGCTTCACTGTCGGCCGAGAGGTATCGAGAACGAAAAATCAGGTAATCGGCAGTATTGACGAACAGATCGTTGTTCAAGTCGGCGTCACACCGGTTGCCGAAACCATCGCTGTTGGCATCAAACTGGTCGCGATTGGACGCGTATATACAATTGTCGTCATAATCGTTGATGGCGTCGCCATCGGCGTCCGGTTGCAGGGAACCATTGGATGACACGTAAATTATGGCTCCATTGACATCCAGCTCTGCAGCAGTGAAAGACACGTCCGTTCCCGAGGTTTGAAATACGTCACCAGCCGCATCCCACATATATATATCAGCAACGGTATCAATATGACTGAGCGGGGACTTGATGTTGCGCGCCCCATAGTCGACTTGCCCAAGCAACAAAGCCGAAGGCGTCGTCGCGGGATACACCGTGACGTGGTGAGTGGTCAGATTGTAGGCCACCACATCCGCAGCCTCGTAAACGGCCGCGGAGCTTTCCGCAACGACATCCTGTAATGACAGCATTGCATTGGCAGGCGTAAAAACCACACTGCTGGACATCGTGGAAAATGTAGCGCCACTGGCAATGACAAAATCCGCACGGCATTGCCCAACCGCGCAAACCAGCGCCAAAGTAATCGCGACGTTTGTTCCCATAACAGTCATCGTCCGACCTCCGCCATCTATCCCTGGATATTTGCAATTACAAAAGACTCTGTTTTTATGACCCTAGGGTGTATTCGTTAAATAGTTCCAGGTTACTCTTGTACTAGTCGGTACATACGTCAAAGCAATCTGGTCCGGGACAAACGTCACGATAATATCCTCACCTTGATTAGAACTCGAAACCGCCTTCACCAAAGACAATATTCTTATGTTCGTAAAATCATATCTTTCGAGCTCAACAAGTGCACCCCCTCCACCGACTGCCGCATGCACGTACGAACCCGAAGCAATGTACGCGCCCCTATTCATTGTCAACCAGAGACTGGGAAAGGCCATGCCGGAGCTTGACATGATCCGAACCTTGATCGGCGCCAAAATGCTCTTTGAACTTCCCGTGCCACCACCAGCCACATACGAACTCTGGCCATGGGAAGCAAATGAGAATTCCGATACCTCAATGGATCCAACGTATTGAGCAGCCTTCGACCCGCCAAGTATGCCATTCAAAAATAAAAAGCCATCATCCGCCCTGGCCGTTGACATAACACCAACTAGCACCAAAGAACTGACAAATGCAAATACCTTTGGAATTGCTGAAATATTCATATTCGTTACCCCTTGACCAATGAAAACAGACAAACAGCCTGAGCCATGGTGAGTCTGGAAATACGGATTAGGATGGCGATATAGCAGTAGCTAAGCGTAGAATATTTTTTGACAGAGCGCGACCTGCGCATGCAGCCTCCTCCCTGATTAGAACCGCAAGCAACCGACTTCAGAACGTCGTAAACGGCAGCAAAAAACCCGTTACGCCCTGACAGCCAGAAGTTATATTCCTATATCACTGGGCTCTCGCGTCGTCACTTGCCCGACACCTGGAAAACATACTTCACCTACGCCCATTGCGTCAATAGCCATTTCAAACGTTGTGCTTAACTGCTTACGCCATCGCCATTTCAAACTATCAACAACTCTGCAGATTCAAAGATTGACGCGTACCTGTCGACAGCAGTCACGCCATCTTTGGTAATGATCAAAGCGGAACCCGCCCGAAGCCGTAGAAAAGCTTCGGGCAGGCCGGCTTCCCATCAGGGAGCTTTATTGATGCTCAATGAATGCACGGAAGCATTTGCATCCGATCGATCATAGAGACGCAGATACAGTTTGTTACTTGCATTCGGCAGCACGCCGCTGCAGGTTTCGCTGGTGGTGCGAGTACCCACGGAATACGGACACTTTGCATTTAGAACCGTGAAATTGGCATCGTCGTAAACATAGAGATCGACATCTTCCCGGTCGAGCGACCAGCTCAAATCGCCGACCACGATAGTGTACGCGGTGCCGGCGGTCAGACCGCTGACCTCATAGTATCTGCTGAGGGAAGGCGTTCCATTTTCATTGGGCAACAGTGCCGCATCATTAACCACATTGATCACCTTCGCCACCGGGGGATCGTTACGCTTGATGTCCAATGTGTAACCGACACCGGCCACGTCGGATTGCAGGCGCAGGCGCAGGCCACCGCTGGCGTCCGCGCTGACCACGCACGACTGATTGGCCGCGACCGAGCAAGCCTGCTTGCCGCCCTCGATAGCGCCGGTATACGCGCTAAGCTGCATGGTGGCGCCACCGCTGACATTCGTCAACTGAACCGTGTACGCAGCACCCGGATCGAGCGACGCGAAATTGTAGTGGCCGCGCATTTTATCGGTGGATAAAGAAGTATTCCACGGGAAAGCACTGCCCGGAGCGCCGGACGCGGGGGCGTAAACACCGAAAGCATATTCCTGGGGAATGTAGTCCCAGGCCAGCGAAAAATCCGTGCCATTGGTCGTTTTGCCGCCATCCACCTCGACATAGTAAAGCTTGGTGGAGTAGGTGACGTCGTGCACACCGCAGATTTCGTTCAACGGGGACCCGCCGGTACCGATACCCTGTGTCGACTGACAAAATGGCGCCGCCAGACTGCCCTGGAACACCCTCAGATCCGCATCGTCCTGCATTGCGCTCATGGTAAAAGCGTAGGCATTGGTGTACGAATCGAACACATACACCGCTTTACCCTTGCCGACGTGCCCCGTGGTGGAACCGGTATTATCGATCGCGTTCGCGACGGTAAACGTGAACTTGCCGGTCCCGTTCGCTGCTCTTACATAAAGCTCACCCTGAGCGTTTGGCATGCCGTATTGCGTAATTTTATATGAACAACTGCCGCAGGCCGAGATCAGCATTGCCGGATCCTGATAGACCCCTTTGATGCCGTCGCTGCCTCCGGGCGAACTGCGATCGTCCTTCCAATTCAACGCACCGTATACCTTCGCCGGATCAAGCCCGGACACCTTGAAATAACGATCGTTGACCGCGTCTCCATCGTAGGAAAATACGGGACTCAAAGACACACTTTCCCAGGGATGCAGAACAAACGAGTACTTTTCCGTATTGAGGTCAAAACCAGCATCAAGCACCACATAAAGATTGCCGTTGCCGTCGCTAGACGCCGCGCAATTTTGGATGCTCCAAGGACGGCAGCCGCCAACCCCGTCACTGTCAGCAAATCGGTCATTGCCATACGCGTAGCGGGAAACATCATAAGCATAAGCTCCATTTCTCTCATACGTGTATTCCACCACATACTGGGTATTCGGGCTGAGATTCTTAATCACGTAGTAATTCAATGCGCGCGCTGAAGCTACCAGATCGATCGACAATTTTCCGCCGCTGACTTCCTGCATGACGGACTCCGGAGCCAGCGCCCGCAGTATGAATTTCATGGTCGCACCCGTGTTTTCCGCCGCCAGCGACAGCCCCGTTACTTGAATATAGACCTGGCCCTGACCATCGGCCGTGCCTATGCAACCTTCGTTGGCATCCGGATCACTGTTACCGCCGCGGGAAGAAGCGCAGGACAGAGTAAAAAAGGCATCACTGTATACTTTGAGACTATAGTTTCCCATATCTTGGTAGAACGCCGACGTATAGAGGGCATCGACCACGAATCCCTGCAGCGCCTCCACCAGCACCCTGGCGTTGGGCTGAAATCCGCCGATAACGTATTGCCGCGTTTCATTGATTCCGACTTCCCCGGTGTAGGGCAATTGGGCCGTCACATCGGCGACCTGCGACAGGGTCAGGGTATAGTTGGCGCGCCCGGCGGCGGTGCCGAACACCGCCACGAACAGCTCGCCACCGGGGCTCGCCGTCACGATGCACGCCTCGCTGACCAGCCCCAGCCGCGCCGAGGGACAACGCAAACCGGTAAACTGCGCGTCATCATACAGGCGCAGATCGGCATCCGCGGTCAACTGCTCCACCGCCACCCGGTAAGCCGCGCCCGCCGTCAGACCACCAATGATGTAACGCTGCATCTTCAGCGCGTTCACCGCATCCGGTAACGGCAGATCCGTCGCCGCCAGACTGCGCGGCGGCGTCACCTGCTCCGTGGTGAACGTATAGGTCGCCGCCGTCAGCACTTCGCCTTCCACTGCATGCAGACCGTTGCTCAGCGTCACCGTCACCAGGGTCAGGCCCGGCAGGGGCTGCGCCGGCGTGAAGGTCACCGTGTCGCCCACCACGGCAAACGCACCGTTCACCGCATTGCCGCCCACCGTCACCTTGAACGTGTCCGCCGTCACCGTCGCACCAACCACCGACTTGGAAAACGTCACCACGATATTTCCCAACACCGACACATCGGTCGTTGTATCTCCCGGCGTAATACCCGCCACCGTGAACGACGGCACCGAGTCTTTTGACTTGGGGTTGGTCTCCAGCGTCACCTCTACCAGGTTGCTGGCGCCGTCGCCGTCATCATCCATCTTCGTATTGATCGATCCCAGGGAAAAATCCACCCGGTTTTCCTTGCCCGCCACGATCTCCGTCGGACTCGCCGCCACCTCGCCCACCAGCAACCGGCCACCGTCCTGCAGCACGAAATACTCCAGGTCGAAGGTATGCGACCCGGCCGTCAATTTCGCCTTGAACTTGCCCGCGAACGATGTGCCGTCCTCGCTTACCGTATAATCAACACCTTCCTTCAGGGTCACCCGCAGCTCGTGGTCCGTCCCCTTGTCCACCACCACGTCGATTTCCTTGGCCCCCTTGATCTGCGACCAGCTGCTGGCCAGCAACGGCGGCAGCGGCGCGGAAATATCGCTGCCCGCGCCATCATTACCGTCCGCGGCACTATCCTGCGGTGCATTCTGGCCGCAGGCGGCCAGCAGACCAAAACACAATGACAACACGATGCCTCGAACTCCCGGTCCGTAAAGTCGGTTACTCATGATTCTCTCCCCGATCAAATTCTGTTTTCAGCGCGTATTCCGCTTTTTCAAGTGCGTATCCCGCTTTCTTGTCGTTTACTGCGGCACTTTGCCCGAGATGGTCACCGTGGTGTCCCCTGACCCCTTGTCTTTTTCCCCGCCCTGCGAGGATGCATAGATCGCCCCGGTCAGCAGCACGCCGCCGGCCACCCAGTACCATTTCCGGTTGCCCGCAAACGGACTGTCGTCATTGTTGCTGTCAGACCCGTGCTTTTCGTCCATCCCCGACACCGCCACCACGGCGCTGCCTGGCGGCCCGCCCTTGATCGCCAGCTGGATGGGCGAGAAGGTCGCGCCTTTGAACGACAGATTGCCCACCTTGTCTTCGGCCTGAATGTAGTACTCGATACCCGGCGCGCTCACTTGCGCGCCCGGAATGGTGACGCCGTACAGGTCCAGGTCGCGCAACTGCATCGGCAGGCGGGTGTATTCCTCGCCGCCGATATTGCGATAGTAGAGCGTTACCGCCGCCACGCCGTCGTCATCGCGCACCACCGCGGTAATTTCCACCGGATTGCCCGCTTCCACCCGTCCCCGCGTCTGCAGCTGGTGATTGATATTGGGGGCCACCATGTCGTTGCCGCTCGGCGGCGCGTCGGCCTGCGCCAGCAGTGGCAGACCGATCATCAAAGTCAGTACTGACATATGAATTCTTCGTAAGGTGTTAATCGCGATCATAAAAACCTCTCCCTTGAAAACGAAAACAACAGAATACTCACGCTTCGTTGAACAACTTTTTTCTTACATATCGGGCAAATGCCCGCACAACAGCGGAGTGATGCACCTTAGCTACATTTAAGATCCGAACAAATTGCAAGAACGGCTTTAGCCGTATGGACAACCTGCCCATCGCGCTCGCAGCTTAACACATACCATAACGCACACCAGCCACCCGTTAATATTCACCAAAACATAGGAGTTTTCCACATCTTTGCGTGCGTTCCGACACCGATTCCAGTGTTTTATCAGACGCGATTACTCTGAAAAAAGACGGTGTCGCCGCGCGACCGGGAGACAATATGACAAATGCAGAAAGCGATCTTCTTTAAAAACAATGCCGAGGATGCTATCGCGCATGACTCTCTGAAAACTGCGCATCATCAGATGATATGTTAAGAAACGTTAAGCTTTTCTCGGCATTTGCCAACGTCGCAGCGATCACAGGTGAACTATCATGGTTAAGCGGCATGGACTAAAACGCTGTCACCGCCCGAAAAAAAAGACCGGGTCAAACCCGCTGCACCGGTGAAGCCATGCCAGCAAGAAAGAGCGCGGTGGCGCGGCCTCAGGCCACGCCACCGCGCAACACGACTATTTCTGCACCGCAGTGATCGAATAAGGCAACGCGGTGATGTCTGTAACACTGAAAGGTGAATTGCGGTAGACGCGAATAAACAGCTCACCATTGCTGGCCACAGCACCGGCGCACAGCTCCGACGTCGCTTGGGAATTGGCGCCGAGTGCATATTGGCAACCAGTAGTGGCCAACGAAGTAAAAGTGGCATCCTTGTAAATATAGATATCCAGGTTATTCCCCTTATAGGTCCAGGCAGCGGTAATGTCATAAGTGGCGCCCGCCAGCAAACCGGTCAGATGGAAATAGTCGCTCGCTCTTTGATCCAGCGCCGTGGCACCACTCAAGCTGGAGATCACCGCCGGAGCAGTCGTCGGCGCCAGCGCCAGGGTGTAAGTCGCAGGATCCGTGGTTGCGCTGGCATCCACCGCCAACGCCAAGCGCACGCGCCCAGTGCTGTCGGTAGTAACGCCGCAAGCCCCCGTACCCGTGGTTTCACAATCAAACACACTGGCGGAAATCACCCCGGCATAGGCCTTCAACTTGACCGGCGCGTTGGCATCCATTCCGGAAAGAGTGAAATTATACTTCACGTTCGGAAACAGCGAATTTACCTCGAAAAACTCATAGCGCTGCGACAGCGGTATATCGGAGGTGAAATTGGGATTGAAATCCGAAGCCGGTACCCCACTGACTACGTCACCAAAGGCTTTCAACAAACCATTCTGTCCGGGAGCACTCCAGCCGAATGGCCAGAAGTCCAGGGTGAAATCCGCGCTGGTCGTCGCTTTGCTGGCGTCAACCTGGATCAGATACAGCGCTTCCCCGTACGCAGATCCCTTGAACCACTGACGAGCACCGCAGAATTCCTCGGCACTGGACCCGATCGTAGCAGACACACAGGCATCCGCGGGTCGCAACGTAGTCGACCATACTTTCATATCGACATCAGCCGTCGGCTCGATCAGGGTTATCGCCATGTCATCCATGTAGTTAGGATTGTACGAACCGATATACATGGCCGATGCACCAGCCGCCAGCGTAAAGGGGTGGGCCGACACGTAGTCCACTGCGTTGTAACCAAACTGAGGAGCCATGACAAAACTCAGATTTTGCCCGGCTGGCACCCCCTGCGCATCGAGTACCACAAAGGATTCGCCGGCGGCGCTGGGTATGCCTTTATCCGCATCGTCCAAGATTATGGAATCGCTGCACGCATCCAATACGCCATTACTGCAATCACGGGTAAGGAAATCCTCCTTATTGAAAACACCCACGATGCTGCCGTTTTCGGCCACCCCCGGCGACACTGCCGGATCATCGCTGTCAACAACGGCGATTTGCTGTTTGCCGGCGTCCAACCCGGTCACTTTGAAGAAATGATAAAAATGATTGCTGGCAAAGGACATGGGCAACTGGCTCGCGGCGACGGTTACCAGGGGTGCGACCCCAAGGTCAAATCCATAGCTGTTGGTAGCATACCGGTTGTCGACCGCCAAATACACTTCCCCCTGAGCATTGCTGGTAACACCGCAGTATTTTCTATATGGCTGGCAAGTGAGTCTATTCGCTTGCGAAAAATCGCCCGCAGTGTAGGCATAGAAAGCCGACCTGAGCGCGCGATCAGCAAACCGCGGCTCGAAGGAGATCACGTGTTTCGCATTGGGCGTCAGATTTTTTACCACCAGGAAGGTCTGCACCTGCGACTCAACATGGTTGAGCATCGGCAATTGACCGCTGATATCGGTGATGGCGGGCGCTCCGGCAAGCAGGTTGAAGTTGATCGCACCGCCGGTGTTGGCGTCCGCGCTAAGATCAACACTGCCCGCAAAGAATTGTTTACCCGTGACTTCGACAAAGAGTTGACCATTCTCATCGGCGGCTACCACGCAGCTTTCATTGGCCATAGACTCCAGCGAATCGGCAGCCCCGGTGCGCGCCGAAACGCAGGCCGGCGTTAAAAACGCATCCGTGAAAACGGTCAAATCAACGTCACCTGACGATTGGAAATAGGCCGCGAAGCTACCGGTAGTATTGAAAGCCTGATTCACTTGCACGGTGGTCGCCGCGCCAGCGCCCAGACCGCCTATGATGAAACGCTGTTTTTCCAAGGCTATGGAACCATTATATGGAATTTTGCCGCTCAGATCCTGCACCGTGCTCAGAGTCAAGGTATAGTTGGCGCGCCCGGCGGC
>DKAS01000083.1 GCA_002448875.1 Proteobacteria bacterium UBA6920
GCAACCGAGGCCGGGCCGTGCCGGCGGGCGAAAACTGTCATCACAGAACGCAAGGCGCACCTCGGGCGGGGGACCGCGGTCATCATCGTGATCAATGGACGCCGCAGCGGCGGTTTTGCCGCGCCGACCGGGCGGCGGGTCCGCGGTTCACGAGCTGAGCATGTAGGTGATGATCTGCTGCGTCAGTTCGCGCCAGTTCTGTTCCACCTTGTCGTCAAACTCGGCATCATATTCGCGGATGGTCTGCAGCAGGCACTGTTCCCACAGAACATAGTGTTCGCGGCGGATATCCATGTAGCGCGGGGAATGCGTGCGCCGTACATTGGCCAGGATCTGGCCGGCAATGGTGTCCTTTTTTTCCGCGTACAGGATGGCCATGCTGATGGCGTACTGCAAGGCTTCCTGTTGTTTTGCCAGATCGGTGCTGGTGAACTTTTCGCTGATTTGCGGGTGACTGGCCAGAAAAAGATCGTAGAAACGATCGAAGAATTTCTTTTTCCCCCCGGAGACGAGACAACGACCATAGCTGAGCTTAATCAGGTTGATATCGATCGCCATGACTGGAAATGCGCCGTATCAGAAAAGAAGACAGCATTCTAGCACGCGGACCGGCATTCCCAAGTGTGCGCAGCCTGCCGCCGGCTCCGCCGGCCTTTTCGCAACCGTGATAAGCGTCCGGTTTCTTTGTGGTGGAGAGTAGGGTGGCGCCGGCGCGCGCGCCTTTACATGCCGGTGGCTTGTGGCAGGGACGCGCTGGGGGGCTGTAACAATTTGCGCTGGCGCTGGAGCTGGATTTCCTGCACATACAGGCGCAGGGCGCGATTGGCTTCGAGATAGTTAAGGTAGGGGCCGAGCTTGCCTTCCCGAACTTCGACGAACCACCCCAGGTTCACTTTATGATAAATCCGGTTTAACGAAACCCGGTCGTGACGACTTGATACCGATGACATTATGTTTTAACCCGCATTCCCACCCTGTGAGGCTCATTGGAGCAATAATTTTACCCTCAGGGAAGTTATAATTTTACATAATATAGTTAGATGATAAAAGAATTTTATTAGTTATTGAAATTCATGAAGATATTTTATGGGTCCTCGGGGCTGGCTTGGCTATGGGGATGGGTCTGAGGTGCGTGGCTGGCATAAGACCGTTTTCAGGGCAGCGACGAGGCGGCGCATGCGCGAACCAGGCTTCGGCAGCCCTGGCTTTATACCCGGTTTGTAAACCACGGCGGTGGTCCATGTAAGAAAAAAGAACAATCGTTTACCGGGCGCGTGAATACTGCCCTTCAGATATTGGACCATTTCACAGTATCGCTGCGAGGGGAAGCGTACATTAGAGCTGTGGCCGTTGCTCAAAAAAACGGTGGGTAGGTAAACAACACGGGAACAAGAAATAGCAGGAGGATGCCATGTCTGGCGATTGGTACTACAACGATTTGGACAGCTGTGATCTCTGGGATGGAGCCAGATATCAGGAGGACGAGGAAGCGGAAGACGATTTGCTGGGGGCGTGGGAAACAACGAGTGTGGCGTATCAGACCTGGGTGACAGAGCACCAGGGCAATATCAATATGGCTTTGAACTATATCGACGCCAATGATGAGACCCTGGACCCGGGCAGCGACCTGGCGGATATCGACGATTTTCTAGTCTGACCTGGCTGCTGGCTGCCTTCGGGGTAGCCTGCAGGCCATGGCCGGGATGCAGCGTGCTTTGTCCCGGGGCGAAATTTCTCTACAATGCGGTTTTCCGCATCCCTTCATGCAGGGTCTTCGCCCGGGAGAGAATACTATGCCATCCATGGACGTGGTGTCCGAGGTCAATCATCATGAAGTCAGCAATGCCGTGGATCAGGCCAATCGTGAGGTCACCACGCGTTTTGATTTCAAGGGCACCGACTCCCGCTATGCCCAGGACAAATTGAAGATCACCCTGCATTCCGGCTCGGAATTTCAGTTGCAGCAAATGCTGGATATTCTGCAGACCAAGCTCACCAAGCGCAGCGTGGATATCCGCACCCTCGAGATCAAGGACCCCGTGATCAGCGGCAAAACCGCCAGCCAGGAGATCACCATCAAAGAGGGTATCAACCCCGAGCTTGCAAAGAAAATAGTCAAGCAAATCAAAGATTCAAAATTGAAAGTCCAGGCTGTCATCCAGGCCGATCAGGTGCGGGTCTCCGGCAAGAAAAGAGATGACTTACAAGAAGTTATCGCTATGTTGCGGGCCAGCAAGCTGGAAATGCCCTTGCAATTCACCAATTTTCGCGATTAGGGCTCCCGCCCGGTCGGCGCTCTGCCGCGGTTTTTACGTCTCTGCCCCCGCGTTCTATCGCTAATTATTTCTTACTTTCAGCCGTTAAAGCTGAGTATTAGTGAGTTTTTTCAATCTAGCAACAGGATGGGATTCATGTCTGGCGCCCCCGCTTCCACCCGCCCGGTGGTACTAATCGTCGATGACTCGAAAATGATTCGCGTATCTCTGCGCAAAGTCCTGGAGGGCGAGTTCGAGTTGCTGGATGCCGCCGACGGCAACGAAGCGTTTCAACTGTTGTGTACGGATGATCGCATCCAGGTGGTGGTGACCGACGCCGGCATGCCCAATATGGATGGCTATGAACTGGCCGCCTGCGTGCGCTCCCATGGCAATGACCGCATTCGCCGGGTGCCGATAATCATGGTGACCGCTGCCGAGGAAGCGGCCGCCCGTGACCGGGCGCTGGAAGCCGGGGCCACGGATTTCATCCTCAAGCCATTTGACAAAGCCGAGCTGCTGGCCCGGGTGCGGGCCCACGCCAACTTCGATCGCACCGCCCGTGCCCTGGCGGAACAGGCCACTCAGGATCCGGTGACCGGCCTGCCCAGCAAACGTTTCCTGCTGCAGCGCGGGGCACAGGATCTGGCCTTCGCCAAGCGCCACGGCAGTGACTTGACCATGCTGCGCCTGTGTATCGATGGCTTTGCCGGGATCGCCGCGTCCCGCGATCAGGCACAGGTCAATCAGCTGCTGGCGCAGCTGGCGACCATCTTACAGAACAATGTGCGCAAGGAAGACACAGTGGCGCATCTGGAGACTGGTCAGTTCGCCATCCTGGCGCCGACCGTCGGCGCGGCGGAGGCGGACGCCCTGTGCCGGCGTATCCGCGAGCAGGCCGCGAGCCATGATTTTCAGCTGCCATCGCTCTTGACCATGAGCATGGGTCTGGTGTTTCTGCATGAAGCTGAGTTGACCAGCCTCGAAACCGGTCTGCAGCGCGCCGAGCACCGCATGCAGCAGGCGCAGCAGGCGGGTGGTAACAGGATAATCGGCGCCGCCGCCGCCGGGCACACGTCGGCGGTCAGCCTGGATGCAGCCTTGAAACTGCTGCAAAAGGGCGAGGCTGACAAATTGAAACCTTATGTGCGCGGCATTCTGCAGCGGGTATTGCCGCTGCTGGAGTATTGCGACAAGACCGCGGATCTGGGGTTGGCACCGCTGATCGCCGCGCTGCGCGCCAAGACCGGCGGCGTTTGATCGTCGCCGGATCAGCGCTGTCGGCGTTCGTTGCTGGACACCAGACGGGCGAATCGGTCCTGCATCGCCGTGGACAGCAACCGGCGACTGAGGGCGAACAAGCTGGCCGGCACCGTTACCCGGTAGCGCGCGCGCGGTTTGGCCGCTTCCAGGGCGTGCACCAGGGAAGGCAGGATCGCGTCCGCTGGCAAGGAGAAAGGCGCCACCGGTCCCGGCTGGGTGAAACGCCATTCCAGTGCCGCATAGGCTTCGCGATGTACGCTCTTCTCCGTGGCAATATTTTTGCGGAACATGGCAAAGGCATTGCGGCGCAGTTTAGTGACAATCGGGCCGGGCTCGATCAGCGTGACATGGATGCCGCTGCCGGCCAGTTCCTGGCGCAAGGTGTCCGACAGTCCTTCCAACGCGAACTTGCTGGCGTTGTAGGCGCCGCGGTAGGGCAGGGCGGCGTAGCCCAGCAGCGAACTGTTGTTGATGATGCGACCCTGCCCCTGTTGGCGCATGATGGGCAGGACCCGGCAGATCAGTTCATGGGTACCGAACAGGTTGGTTTCGAACTGGTCGCGCAGGGCCTGCCGGGACAGATCCTCGACCGCGCCGATTTGCTGGTACCCGGCATTGTTGAAAACGGCATATATCTTGCCTTCCGTAGCGTTGACCATCTCCTGTACGGCGTTCTTTATCGACAGGGAATCGGTGAGATCCAGGCGCAAAGTTTCCAGGCCGAGAGCCGCCAGTTCGTGCAAATCTTCCGTTTTACGCGCCGTGGCGAATACGCGGTAGCCGCGCCGGTGCAGGTACCCGGCCATGCTGGCGCCGATGCCGCTGGAGCAACCGGTGATCAAGACGCTGCGTGATGCAAATTCCATGGACATAGGGTGAAAATCTGCCAATGATGAAGCCGCATATACTACTGGAAATAACGGCCCGCCGCATGCGGACGAGCATCACCGCGCTGCTGGTTTTGTGCTCCCTGCCGGCGCTGGGTGCCGAAGGATTATATCTCGGCGCCGGCGCCGGCGTATCCTATTTGCAGGCCACCGCTTACGAGAACCGTCTGACCCGACAGGTGCAGGCGGTGCAGGGCGCCGGCGGCAGCGCCGAATACAGCATCGATAATTATGATTTTGCCGGCGCGCTGCGTCTGGGGTATCAGTTGAGCAATGTCTGGGGGGTGGAGCTGGGATACGCCTCCCTGGGTACTACCCGGGTGATCTACGAGGCCAGCGTCAGAGATATCTACGGCGAGCGCTGGGAACACCGCGAGGACACGTTGTCGACCACCTGGTTTTCCGCCGCGGCCACCGGTGCGCTGAGCTTGACCGGCGATCTGGACCTGCTGGCGAAGGTAGGTGTGGCGCAGTGGCGATTGCGGGAAAAAGTCCGCCCGGAGTGCCGGCACAGCAATCCCGCCTCAAGTTATTGCGCGCTATTCGCCGCCGAGGAAAAAAACGCGGTTTACCATGCTGCCAGTCCCCTGCTTGGCCTGGGTTTGCGTTACCGTTACAGCAGGAAAATCGCCATCGATCTGCAATGGGACTACATCAATGACCTGGAGGGCCTGAGTCAGATCGGCAGTCTCGACGGCAATGCCTTGTCTGTCGCCCTGGACTATGCGTTTTTCCCGCTGACGGCGGAAACCCCGTTGCCGGTGGTTTGGGACAAACTGGGAACCTACCTGGGGATAGGTTACAGCTACAATACGCTGCGCGGCTACAACGCCGGTGGCGGCTATCAGTTGTTTGGCGGCTACGATCTGCCGCTGCTGTCTCCCGGCTATGGGGTGATGCTGGAGTTGGGTTATCTGTACACCGATCCGCTGCAACCCACGGCCAAGAACGGCGCTGCAGAAGAGGCCAGCGCTTACGGCTTGTGGCTGACGGCGGTGGGGCGGGCGAAGATCGCCAAGGCCTGGCACGGATTGTTACGCGCCGGTTTTGATACCGGCAACGATCGCGGGCCGCTGGCTGGGCTTGGCGTACAGTACGATCTCAACCGTACCTACGCCCTGACCTTGGAAACAGTGCGGCGACCGCAATTGCAGTCGGTGCAATTACAGCTGAAATTCAATCTCGGACGCGATGGCTTGAGCGATCACGGCCGGTTCTGAGTGCTGGCGTCCGGCGCTCGGGTGGCTCAGCCGCCGTGTTCGCATACCGCGCGCTGCAATTCCGCGGCGCCGGCATCGTGGTAGTGGCCGGCGAAAAATTCGCTGATACACAGGGCCTGCGGCGGGGAAAATTCCGCGATCTGCGCCAATTGCAGCGCCCAGGCGTTCAGCTCACGACTGGCGCCGGCTGCCAGGGCCGTGCCCGGCGCGGTGCCGGCGCGGGCCAGGAAGTAATCTACCAGCATGGCGCGCAGGTAGTGCAGGCTGTGAATGACATGGGTGTTCATGTCGCTCAGCAGGTAGTCGAGGCGGGCGGCGAATGCCGGATCGCGGGCATACTCCGCAAACAGACCCTGTTGTCGCGCCCGGTCCAGCAGACGGAACAGGGCCCGCTGCTCGCGGTGCAATTGCGGGTCGTGAAAGAATTTGAAGGCGTGCTCCAGGTCGTGCACCGCGAAGGCAAAAGCATTCTCCTTGGTCAGTACCGGCCGCAGCAGGCGCGGGTAGTCGCAGATAATCGTTACCGGCCGCCGACCCTGGGCCTGCATGGTCAGGACCTGTGCCGGCGAGGGTATGTCGGTGTGCAGGCGTAAATCCCATTGCTGGCGCAGCCAGCGCGCCAGCGCCTGGCCGACGGCGGGGATAATGCCGCGAAACTGCTGCTGGCTGAGGAAATCAGCCAGCGCCTGCGCGCGCTGCGGTGATGTCGGCTGGCTCAGCAGTGACTGCACCTGAGCGAAGCGCGGTTTAGGCTGCTGACGGTGGAGGCGGGCGGCGAAGCGTTCACCGTGCAGATAATACTGCCAGTGGAGGAAATAGCCGGCGGCAAACTCAGCATCATTCAATGCCTGCGTGCGCCGGGCAAGCGTCAGGGAAGTCAGCAGTTGCTGCATAGCCTGGCATTGTCGCACAGACCGCTGGCGCTGTCTGCGCGTCTCAAGATCGGTCAGGGCACGCCGAAAATATGCCAAGTAATATGCGAGGTGATCACATGCCAAAAGCCAATGATTTCGTGGTTAAAATTGTCGAATCGGTCTGCCTGCCTGCCGGCCGGCGCGTTTCTCGTCGCCCTGCATTTCTTCAGCTGGCAGAACGATCGCAGCGGGATTTACTACGCCACCATCAATGAATGGGGTCTGGCGACTGGCGTGTTGTTGATCGCCATTGCCTGGGTGGCGAAAAAATGGGCCTGAACCTGCGCTCACAGGCCACTCAGCCGCGTCATCCCCTGTTCGCGAAATAGCTTTCCCAGATCATCTTCATACTGGCGCTGCGTATAGCGCTGTGGCTGGCCGTTGTCGTCGACGTGGGCGATGGCATTCACCAGGTGTTGCATTGCCCGCTCTTCGCCATAGACCGGTGTCGGTTCATTGCTGCGTACCAGCAGGTCAATATAAGCCGGGTCCGGCCACTGCACGGCGTCGCTGACAAAGTCGTTGGTGCCGCCGGCGCGGGTTTCCGGGACCCAGAGCAGGCCGCACAGGCTGCAGGCCAGGGCGCTAAGCAGGATGTATTTGTTGTTCACGGCGCGTTTTCCTCACATTCTAATTTTATGATGGATGTGGCGGNNCGGTCCCCCGCCGCATGCATGTTATTAAACCGTTAGTGAGGGTCGGCTGTCGGTGGTGTAGGACACGTGGAAAACGGGACTTTTCACCAAAACCGCGGCGGTGGAACTCAGCGGCGGTCGAGGGAACGGAAAAAATCGCGGTACAGCGGGTTCAGGCAGACGGCGTTGCTGGGGTGGGGGACGCTGTCGCTGCTCCACACTCGGTCGATGCCGCCCTGATAGAGCTCGGTCAGACGGTCTTCGGCGATCAGGGCGTGGGTGGCGAAACAGGCGACGCGGGCGGCGCCGGCGGCGCGNNGCAGGTGCGGATCGACGGTGATCACCCGGTCGAATAAGTCATCGAGAAAACGGCCGATGATATTCTGGCTGACTGCTTCGCCGGGATGAAACGCCTGGTCCTGGCGCATGTAACAGAGATAGGGCGCCAGCAGACTGAGTTCACCGACCGGGTGCTGGCGGGCGGTGCGAGCGGCCAGCAGCAGTCGGATCAGCTTGGCGTCCGGCCGGGGCAGGCTGCTGAAGATAACCGTGTGGGCCGCCAGCGGCAGGGGCAGGCGCAGCAGCGCTTCGCCATCGGGAAAGGTATGCAGGGCGATGGGCTTGTGCTCCACCCCCAGGGACTGCGCCAGGGCCTGCGCCTGATCGTGACAGGGCGGCAGGGACAGCAATAGCATTAGACCTCCATATATTGCACCTGAATGTCTTCCCGTGCGCCCAGGGTAAAGCCGCTGTTACGGTTGACCAGAGTGCGGGCGAAATTGAAACTGGCATTGAACTCGGCATGCACCCGGTAGAGCGGCTCGCCGCGACTGACCGGATCACCCAGCTTTTTAAACAGATCCACGCCCGCGCCTTTGTCGATCGGCGCCCCGGCCAGGCGGGCTACCCGCGCCAGCAGGTAATTGTCGATGGCGGTGACGAAGCCGTCGCTCTCGGCGCAGACTTCGTGGGCCAGCTTGCCCACCGCATAGCGGGTGGTCTGCGCCCCCTGGGCGGCAATAATGGCCTGCATTTTGTTCAAGGCCCGGCCCGAATCGAGAATGTCGCGGGCGATG
>DKAS01000093.1 GCA_002448875.1 Proteobacteria bacterium UBA6920
ACAGGCGGTGGGCGATGACGATGGAGGTGCGTCCCCGCGCCGCCCGTTCCAGGGCCGCCTGGATCTGGGTTTCCGTATGGCTGTCCAGGGCGGAAGTGGCTTCATCGAGCAGCAGCAAAGGCGCGTTGCGCAACAGGGCGCGGGCGATCACCACCCGTTGTCGTTGCCCACCCGACAGATTGGATCCGCGCGGACCGGCGGCGCTGGCCAGTCCCTGGGGCAGTTCGGCGGCGAATGCCGTCACTTGCGCCAGCTCGGCGGCGCGGCTGATATCCTCTTCGGCCGCGCCCAGGCGGCCGTAGGCGATGTTGTGGTGGATGCTCTCATCAAACAAGGCGGTTTCCTGACTGACCATGGCGATGTTGCCGCGCAAGGACGCCAGAGTGGCGGTACCGACTTCCTGGCCACCGATGGTTATGTTGCCGCGCTGCGGCTCCTCGAATCGCGCCAGCAGATTGAATACCGTGGTTTTGCCGGCGCCGGACGGTCCGACCAGGGCCGTGACCTTGCCCGCCGGCGCGGTAAAGGTCAGTCCATTGAGCACCGGTGTGTCGCCATAGGCGAAGTGCACATCGTCAAACACCACATCGCCATCGGCATGGCTCAGCGGCACGGCGCCGGGGCGATCGACGATCGCGGGTTTTTCGTCGAACAGGCTGTACAGGCGTTCCAGGCTGATGGCCGCGCCGTGCATGGAGGCACCCACCGCCGCCAGGCGGCGGATGGGGTCGAACAGCAAAGCCAGGGCGGCGAAGAAACTCATGAAATCACCCAGCGTCTTTTCCCCATCGATGATCTGCTGCGCGCCGTAGATCATGACCGCGACAAAGCCCAGGCCGGAGACGATATCGATCAGCGAGGGTATCGCCGCCTTGGCCCGTTCCGAACGCAATTGCTGGCGGC
The DNA here is from genome assembly GCA_002448875.1 of Proteobacteria bacterium UBA6920. GTDB lineage: Bacteria > Pseudomonadota > Gammaproteobacteria > SG8-11 > SG8-11 > UBA6920. The sequence continues at coordinate 904 of DKAS01000093.1, forward strand.
GGAAGGTTTCGATGCCGTTGCCGACGCGGTCGTGTTCATAGTTTTCCATGCGGTTGGCCTTGATCGCCTTGTAACCGTGGAAAATTTCATCCAGGCGGGTGGACAGATCCGCCGCCGCCACCCGCGCCTTGCGCGTGCTCTGACGCACCAGCAGTTGCAGGCGCGACATGGGCAGGGCCAGCAGGGGCAGGCCGACGAAAGCCACCAGGGTCCATTGCCAGTCGACATGGGCGGCAACAGCCACCAGGGAGATGAAACTGAAGCTGTCGCGGCCGAGAATGATCAGCGAATTGCTGGCCACCGACTGCAGCGTCTGCGAATCGCCGCGCACCCGCTCCAGCAGGGCGCCGGGGGCGTGTTTGTGAAAGAACGCGCTGTCCAGTCCCAGCAGGTGGCGGGAAAGGTCGCGTTGAATATCGGTGACCACCCGCAGGCTGACATAGGCCGTCAGCGTGCGCTGCCCGTAAGCACCGAGAGCGCGGGCGACAAAGATGGCGAAAATGGTCAGGGCGATGGGGTAGATGGAGCCGCGGTGACCGGCGATGAAGATGTCGTCGATCATGGGTTTGATGTAGTAGCTGATCAGGCCCAGCGAGCCGCCATCGATCAGCATCAGGCCGGCGGCCACCAGCAGCAGCGCGCTGCGCCGCCGCAGGTAGTCCCGCCAGGCACGGCGCAGCAAGGGCCAGATGGCGTGGTCGGCGTCGGTTTTATTCACGATTCATCAGGCGATCCAGCGCGTTGGCCCAGCGCGTGGTCTTGAACGCTTTCTCCAGCGCCACCGGATCGTATTGCTGCTCCACCCAGCTCATGAAGTCCAGCGCTTGCCGGGCATTGGCTTGTTCGTAGGCGGCGAAGAAATAGTCCATGACACCGGTTTTGGTCTGGCGAATGTGGCCATAGTACCAGTTCAACTGGCGTTTGGCTTCGGCCACCGGCTTTCCTTCGTGCAGGATGAGGTACAGCGCGGAAACCAGCCCGGCCCGGTCAGCCCCCGACTTGCAATGCAGCATCACCGGGTACTGCACCCGGGCAAACAGCTCTTTGGCCTCGCGGATCAGCTCCCTGCTGGGCGCTTTGCGCGAATACACCTTGAAGTCGACCATGGTGATGCCGTGGCGTTCGCACGCCTGGCGGGACAGCAGCGTGCTGCCGTAACCGTTGTCGCCGCGCAAATTGATGATCGTTTTAATACCGCGACGGGCGGCCATCGCCACACCCAGGGGCGTAGGGTGATTTCTCCGTTCCACCTGCGGCGAGACCCGAAACCGATTGGGGTAAAGATAACGAAACAGGCCGTGATCGATGACCAGCATGTCTAGACGGGCATTGAACCGGGATTTGAAACTGCGCAGGTCACTGTTCCAGGAATCGCGCCACGCACGGATGTAGGGTGCTAGAACCCCCCAATTTGACATTACTGACCTCTAACCGCAAAAACAGCCGGATATTCTCTGCTAAATGACGTCGCTTAGCAAATGCCGCAATGGCTTTCGCCCCTGGATTCAGTGCTAACGGCCTGAATGCCGGGGGATTCCCCCCCCCCCCCCCGGCCGCGGGCGGGCCGGGAGGAATCCGTCGGCGGGGTCTTGTGCCCGGCGGGGGCAACTGGGGATAATTATTACTACCCAGGTCTGGTAATTTCTTATATAAATAAATATTATGCGGGAATGGGGCGTGTTTTGTCGGTGACCGACGGGGACCACGGCGCGGCCAGGCCCCCACGAGTTGCTTTGTTAGCGCAGGGAACCAATCAGCAATGACAACCAGCGAAGAAAACGCAGTGCAGGGAGCCAAGGCGGCCAGTTCGACGGCCGCGGTCGCTCAGGCCGGGACCCGGGACGGGGATCCCGGGCAGTTGCGACTGGCCATCGGTGTCAGCGTCGCCGCCCAGGCGACCGCACTGGTCCAGGCCTACGGCAGCGTTTTTGCCGAGGTGCGCAGCCATGTCATGACCCGGGGCCTGGACCCCGCAACGGTGCTGGCAGGCTGCGATGTCCTGCTGGTCGACAACTATGGCATCGGCCTGGACGACGACCATGTGTTTTATCATCTCATTGCCCAGCAACGTCTGCCCTATGTCATTTGCAACAGCAGCCAGCTGCCGGAAGATCGCGCCGAGCGCAATACCTGGCTCAATACACTGCTGCGCCAGTTGGTTCAGGCGTATCGCGCTTTTGTTTTGCTGGACGATGAAGCGGCGCGTCGCGCCCGTGATCGCCAGGAATTGATCGAATTGTTCGGCGTTAAAATGGTGGACGAATTACAGGTCGATACACACCGGCCTGCACCGTCTGCCGCCAAAATACCCGTCGCGCAGACGGCAGCGGCCGTACCGCCGCCCGTGATCGCTGCAGCGGCGGTGTCCGCTGAAGCCGAGACAGACGCCGGCAACGCAGTAGAAAGGGAGGAATTTTCCGGCCGGTCGGAGCTGGCACGCTTTTTCGACAGCCTGGAGGCCGACACCCGCCAGCCGCCGGTTGACCGCCCGTCTGCGCCGACCATCCCGGAGATGACTGCCACGGGCAGCGCGCAACCGCCGGGTTTGTCGTTGCACGATGAGGTTGACGCTGCGCCGCGGGAATCCTTGCCAGCGCGGGAGCGGGAAACAGCGGCCGCCAGCCCAGCGCCGGTGGTTCTGGAGGCCACTGCCGCGGCCGGGTCCCCGTCCGATCTGGAAGAACAGCTGACTCCCGAGGACAGAATACTGCAGGCGTTCGCTGATCTGGTTGCGCCGCCGCCCATCTTGCCTGCCGCTGACGAAGATTCGCCGCTGACGAACGTGGTTGCGGAAGCAGATGCGGAAGCGGAAGTGGCAGCGGAAGTGGAAATGGCACCGGCAGCGGAACGGGCGGACACGCCGCCGTTGCCCGGTCCACAGCACGAGTCCGTGCCTGCCGCCGCGGCATCGGTACCGCCGGCGGCACCGGCTGCCACGCCGCCAGCCGGCAGTACCCGACCCTTGACCCTGGCCGAACGTATCGCCCGGGACCGCGAATTTTGGGCATCACGCCATCGACCAGAAGGCAGCGCGAAAGACGATGCCGCCAGTCCAGAGCTCAAGCCAACGATCTATGTGAAGCTGCCCCGACCGGCGGCGGACGCGGATACTGTGCCACCGGCTGCGCCTGCCGGCAGCGCCGGACCCGGCAGGCAGCCCGCAGCGGCGGCAGGCGGGTCGCGCAATGAGCAGCGTGCTGCCACCCCGTCGCACCAGCCAGCGGCCGCCGTCGCGCCGACGGAACGGCCAGGCCAGCGCCAGGTCGCGGAGATGTTGACCGAAATACACATCGAGAGTGAAAACAGGCGGGTCAGCGCCATTTTAGACAAGCTGCCCATGCAGCATTTTTCGGAGATTAAGACCGACAATCCGTTTGTCACGGCAGCGGAATTCAATTTCGATTACAGTAATATGGAAGCCTATGCCCAGGAACGCAACCGCATTATGCAGGCCTTGCGCGAGGATGAGGTGGAGGACGCCAGCGGTCGGCGGCCGACGACTGGCAAGGCGCCGCGTGGCGGCGCGGAGAAATCCTGGCTCAACAGCATTGTCCCCGGCAGCAGTTCCAAGAAAGACAAGCGCTAGGCAAACCTGCCCGGCCGGCGATCCGGGGTTATTTCGTTTCGCGCGAACGCTTGACGGCCAGATTCATCAACTCCGGCAGGCTGACCTCGACTTCGGCCTGGATGCGCCGGTGCATGTCCTTGCTGGCAACGCTGATCGCCTGGCAGACCTGGCGGGGGATGGTAGTGCGCAGCAGGGACTTCACTTCATCGAGAATTTCTTCTTTGATTTCCTGCGCTATTTGTTGCAGCAATTCCGGGCTGATGCGCACCGTGCCGGTATTGAGTATTTCGTTGATCGAGCCGGTGTCGGGCACAGGGATGGAAGCGGTGGCGTCGGCGTCGGGCATTTCCAGGAACAGGTAGCTGCGTTCACCGCTTTCACTCAGAGTCGGGACTTCGCCGTCGACGCTGTAGTGCACATCAAAATAGTCATTCATTTCGCTGCGCGAGGCCCGCGGATTGCTGGCTGGTGTGTCGGAATTGTCGCCGGCGGATGGCTGGAGTTTGCGAACCGGTTTCATGAGGTCTCCGTGGTTACTGGCTTAGTTTGTGGGTTTCCAGTTGATAACCTCTGTCGCGGTAGAACTGATAACGTACTCTTGCCTGCTGCTTTACGTCGGCTTCGTCATTAACGACCTCGGCCACCCGTTGGAAACGGCTGAAAAAGCCCGGTACCTGGTCGCAAAGATTGATCAGCACCTGGGTGTCGCTGTTGCCCGGTTCCTGGCCAAACCCGATATGAATAGCGGTCGCCACGTCATATTCTTTACTGCCGACGATTTCGTGGGGCAGGAAACTGCCTTGCCGCTGGGTCCATAGCAGGTGGTCGATCTGTTCCGCCTGCGCTCGGTCCCGGGTATGAATGAAAACCCGTTTGCCCAGGGTCCAGGCTTTATCGGCAATGCGACAGGCCAGGCGTTCCCGGTTGTGGGCTTGCTGATCTTCGACAAGATAAAAATCTACCTGGGTCATCCCCTGTACGCCTTTCAGGGTTGCACTCTGGCCAGGATATATTGGGTGAGCAAGGGTACGGGGCGACCGGTGGCGCCTTTATCTTTGCCGCGACGCCATGCGGTACCGGCGATATCCAAATGCGCCCAATGAAACTTCTTGGCATACCTGGCCAGAAAACAGGCTGCAGTTATTGTGCCAGCCTCACGGCCACCGACGTTTGCCATGTCGGCAAAATTGCTTTTCAGCTGATCCTGGTATTCATCCCACAATGGCAGTTCCCAGGCACGGTCGCCGCTGACTTTGCCCGCGTTCAGCAGCTCATGAATCAGGGGGTTGTGGTTGCCAAGCAAACCGCTGGCATGGGAACCCAGGGCGACCACGCAAGCGCCGGTCAGGGTGGCGATGTCGATGACTACATCCGGATCGAACTGTTCGGCATAGGTGAGGGAATCGCAGAGGATGAGGCGACCCTCGGCATCGGTATTGAGAATCTCGATCGTCTGGCCCGACATGGAGGTGACCACGTCACCGGGTTTGTTGGCATTGCCATCGGGCAGGTTTTCGCTGCAGGGGGTGATGCCGATGACGTTCAACGGCAGGTTCATTTCCGCGACCGCTGACAGGGTACCGAAAACGGCGGCGGCGCCGCACATGTCGTACTTCATTTCATCCATGTCACCGGCGGATTTGAGGGAGATGCCGCCGGCGTCGAAGGTCAGCCCCTTGCCCACCAGCACGATGGGCTTGGCTTTTTTTCCACCCTTATAGTTCATGGTGATCAGCTTGGGGGCTTGTCGGCTGCCCTTGGCCACCGACAGCAATGCGCCCATGCCCAGGCTTAGCATTTCCGGTTCGTCCATGACGGTGGTCGTGATCTTGGGAAATCTACTCGCGATTTCGATGGCTTGTTCGGCCAGGTAAGTGGGGGTGCAAATGTTGCCGGGCAGATTGGCCAGGTTCTTGGCCAGGGCGACGCCATTGGCAATAGCCTGGCCTTCAGTAATGGCTTTTTCGCCATCATTCAGTTCCCGGCGGCTGGGCACGCAAAACACCATCTTGCGCAGCGGGCGACGGGTGGTGTCCTTTTTGGTTTTCAGCTGATCGAAGCGATACAAGGCATCCTGGGTGGTTTCCAGCGCCTGGCGCAGGTTCCAGTGGATATCACGGCCTTTGACGTTGAGCTCCGGCAGGTAGGAAACGGCTTCCATGGACCCGGTTTCATTGAGCGTGCGGGCCGTCAGGGATATGATTCGCCGGTACTGCTCATCGGCCAGTTCCCGTTCCCGTCCGCAGCCGATTAATAGCACGCGATCAGAAAGGGTATTGGGCACGTCGTGCAGCAGCAGCCACTGGCCCAGCTTGCCCTCCAGGTCACCCCGCCGGATCAAGGCGGACAGATAGCCGCCGGAGGCTTTATCCAGATCTTCCGCCGGGCCGATCAGGCGTCGTGGCTCGAAGACGCCGACGACGACGCAAGCCGTACGCTGTTTCTCCGGGAGACCGCTCTTGATCTGGAATTCCATAGGTTCACCCTAATGTTTGGTTTGGACGTTGCAGGAAACCGGGTGGCAGGCGCGTTGTGTCCCGGCCTGCGCTGGGGTATGTTACGCAATATCGGCGGATCAGGCTATGTATTGAAGACATTGCCGCCGAGTTTACCATGATCTGTAATTCCTGCCAGCGGCATTGTCCCGGCACGGCGCCTGGTTACGGTGCCCGTGTACGCCGGCGGTGAATTCCCGAAAACGAATATTGGCCGGCAGATACAAACCACTTTGATAATCGCACGCTATTTGGTCAAGGAAACGGTGCAGGCGCTGCTGGCGGTGACCTCGGTGCTGCTGCTGATATTTCTCGGGCGCCATTTCGCGCGCTTTCTGGCGGATGCCGCCGCCGGGCGTATTCCCGGGGAGCTGGTATTGCAGCTGCTGACCACGCTGACCATCAGTTCCCTGGTCTTTCTGTTACCGGTTTCCTTTTACATAGCCATTCTCGTTTCCTTCGGCCGCATGTACAAGGACAGCGAGATTACGGCCATGGCCGCCGGCGGTATCGGCACCAGCAAGATTCTGCGCATCATGCTCACCATGTCGCTGGTCTTTGGCCTGCTGGTGGCGCTGTTGTCGCTCTACATTTCCCCCTGGTCGGTGGAGCAGGGGTTGAAGATTCGCGATTTCGCCGATTCGCAGTACGATCTGTCGATGCTGGTGCAGGGCAAGTTTCAGACTTTCGGCGAAGACAGAAATGTGTTTTACGTCGAGAACCTGTCCAAGGACAAGGACAAAATGCAGAATGTATTCGTCTTCACCGCCAAGGACGCGGCAGTGACGGTGTATTATGCCGACAGCGGCTATCAGTATATGGACGAACGAACCGGTGACCGTTTCATCGTTCTGCTCGACGGCATGCGTTACGAAGGCGTGCCTGGACAAAATGATTTCCGGGTCTACAAGTACCAGAAGAGCGCGGTGCGGGTGGAGCCCAAGGAAGTGCGGGCGCAATTCCGCAACGTCGATGCCAAGCCCAGCGATGTGCTGTGGCGTTCCGCCGATCTGAAGGATCTCGCCGAATTTCACTGGCGCCTGGCCATGCCCATCAGCGCGGTAATCATGTCGCTGCTCGCGGTACTGTTGAGCAGGACTTCGCCGCGCCAGGGCCGCTACGGCAAGCTGCTGGCCGGCATCCTGGTGTACATCGTCTATTTCAATCTCATGGGCATAGGAAAAACCTGGATCAAGAACGGACTGATTCCGGCGCCGGTGGGCCTGTGGTGGCTGCATCTATTGCTGGGCGCTGTGGTCATTGCCATGTTTGTCCGCCAGTATGGCTGGCGCTACCTGGTGGTGAGGCAGAAACAACGCATATGAAACTGATCGACAACTACATCGGCACCACAGTACTGGTTAATATCCTGCTGGTGTTGTTTTCGCTGCTGGCGCTGTTCGCTTTTTTCGGTTTTATCGAGGAGTTGCAGGATGTGGGCAAGGGCAACTATAGCGCCGGCGCAGCCCTGGAATATACCATGCTCAGCCTGCCGCGCTCGCTGTACGAGTTGTTCCCCATCGCCGGCCTGCTGGGCAGCATCATCGGTCTGGGGACGCTGGCGGGCAGCAGCGAGTTGACGGTAATCCGTGCAGCCGGCGTGTCGCTGCGCCGCATCACCTATGCGGTAATGAAGGTTGGCCTGACGCTGATAGTCATCGCCACCCTGATCGGGGAGATTGTCGCGCCGGCCGCGGACAAAGTGGCGCAGGTAACCCGTTCCGTCGCCATTTCGCAGAAACTTTCCTACGAGAAAAAACTCGGCCTATGGGCGCGCGACGGCGCCAGCTTCATCAATATCAGGGAGATACTGGCCGGTGAACGTCTGGGCGGCATCTCGGTGTTCGATTTCTCCGAGCAGAAACACCTGAAACAGATCGTGTACGCGCAGGAAGCGCGTTACAGCGGCGGGCGCTGGCTGCTGAGCGGGGTCACCATCAGCGATTTCAGCCCCACTCAGGTTATTACTACCAGTCTGCGGGAAACCACCTGGAATACCGCCCTCAGTCCCGATCTGCTGGATGTGGTGGCGGTCAAGCCGACGACGCTCACGCTGCTGGGCCTGATTCAGTATGTGAATTATCTGCAGGAGAACGGCCTGAACGCTGGACGTTACCAGCTGGCATTATGGAACAAACTGGTGGCGCCGGTCATCGCTGCGGTGATGATTTTTCTCGCCATTCCCTTTGTTTTCGGCCCCCTGCGCTCCGTGGGCGTCGGTCAGCGCATCCTGGTGGGGTCGCTGGTGGGCATCGGTTTCCACTTGTTCAACCGGGTGTTCAACTATCTCACCCTGGTGTTCGAATTCGAGCCCATACTCAGCGCGATCACGCCGACGGTGGTTTTCGCTTTTATCGCCGTGGTGTTGATGAAACGAGTCTACTAAACGAACACGGGCCGTCGGCGGTCATCGCCGACGGCCCGTGACTCGGGGCAGGGGCGCGGTCTACAGTGCCTGATAACCCGCGTTCTTTTCCAGGCCCTTGATCTTAGGCACGTTCAGTTCCTTGATCTTGACGGATTTCTTATTGCGCAGGTATTCCGCCACGACGTCCCAGATCGGGGTGCCTTCGGGTATCTGCTGCACGCTGGCCCAGCCGGCGACCTTGTACTTCTTTTTGGCGTCGATGGCTTTGCCGTTCAAGGTCATATTGCTAATGCGTTTGCCTATGGGTTGCGCGGGGTCGATCTCGTATTTGAGGCCGCCGACGCGCACCATGTCCCCCCCCTGCTGATAGTAGGGATCGGAGTTGAACAGGTTGTCCGCCACGTCTTCGAGCACGGTCTTGATGTAGTCACCTTGCAGCTCGTTGAGAGTGGACGTGGCGTAGGTGATCGCGGTCTGAGTCATGACGTGTTCGAAGGTGATGTCGTCGCCCGGCAGCACGCTGACGCCCCAGCGGAATCCCGGTGAGAAGGCGATTTCCGCGCCCTTTACCTCCAGCATGGCGTCGCAGATCAGCTGGTCGAAAGTGCCGTTGAAATTGCCGCGGCGGTACAAGGTGTCTTCGGCCACCGCCAGCTTCTCGTTGAGCTTGACCAGGTGCGGTTTGCGCACGTTGTCGATGTAATCCTGCATTTCCTTGTCGGCGGGCAGCAGGTTGGAGAACACGGGCAATTGATTGAATTTGTAACCGGCGATCTTGCTGCCTTTGACCTCCAGGTCGAGCACCGACAGGAACTTGCCGTTGGACCCGGAGTTGATGACCAGGGTCTTGCCGCCGGCGTTACTGACCTCGACCGGCACCGGCACGGCATCATGGGTGTGGCCGCCGAGAATGGCGTCGACGCCGCGTACCCGACTGGCCATCTTCAGATCCACGTCCATGCCGTTGTGTGACAGCACGACAACGACTTTCGCGCCTTCGTCCCGCGCCTTGTTTACCATTTCCTGCATGCGGTCGTCACGAATGCCGAAACTCCACTTTTCCACCATATGACGCGGATTGGCGATGGGCGTGTAGGGGAACGCCTGGCCGATGATGGCCACCGGCACGCCGTTCAGCTCTTTAATCACATAAGGATCGAACACGCCTTCGCCCCATTCGGCGTCGATGACGTTCTGCGCCACGAAATTGATCGAATCCTTGAAATCTTTGCTAATGACCTCCTGCACCCGTTCGGCACCGAAAGTGAATTCCCAATGGCCTGTCATCACATCCACGCCCAGCAATTTGCAGGCGTCGACCATATCCTGGGCATTGGTCCACAGCGAGGTTGCGGAACCCTGCCAGGTGTCGCCGCCATCAAGCAGCAGAGAAGCTTTGCGCTGTTCGCGGATCTTCTTTACCAGGGTGCGCAAATGGGCGAACCCGCCAACCTTGCCGTACTTGCGCGCGGCATTTTCGAAATCCAGATAGGTGAAGGCGTGGGCTTCCAGGCTGCCTGGCTTGATGTTGAATTTCTTCATGAAGGCGTCACCCACCAGATGAGGCACCTTGCCGGCCATGCCATGCACGCCCAGATTTATGTTGGGCTCGCGGAAATAGATCGGCAGCAGCTGCGCATGACAATCGGTGAAATGCAGCAGCGAAACATTGCCGAAACTGGGCAGAGTGTAGAGCTGATCGGCGGCGCTTGCGCTGCTGGTGCTGAGGTCGACGCCGGCGGCAGCCGCCACGGCCATCATTTGCATGAATTCTCTGCGAGTTAAACCCATAACATTCTCCTGAAAACTGACGTATTTCCAAATTCTAAATCATTGGTGCGGCATGGACCGGTGATTGCTGGCGCGGATCCCTGGCGCGGTGACTGTGCGCGATATTCCTGGCACATGGTAAAACGGCCGACAGACAGTTGCAAACCCACGAAGACGGATGAAAAGGACATCTTTAGAGCGTAGCCTGCTGGCGGGCCGGAGAAAAAAAACCCGGTCGCAGGGACCGGGTTTTGTCTTGGCCAGCGGCGCTTACTTGCGTACCCCGGGGCCGTTCCAGGTCAGGCCATTACTCATGTAGGTCAGGAAAAACTCCAGATTGCGGTATTCCGGACTCTGCGACTCGAATGCCTTGGCGCGCACCTGCTCATTACAGCCGCTGAAGCGGCGGTGCAGGGTGCCCACTTCGTCCCACGCCGTGCGATAGACCGGAAAATGGGAAACGTGACCCAGCGCCGGGCTGAGAATGTCGGCGCGGATCTTATTGCCGGCGTTGTCAACATGGCAGTGGGCGCAGGACATGTTCAACTGGCCGCGACGGGCGTAGAAGAACTGCTTGCCCTTTTCATAGGCGTCCACGGCGCGCGGGTCGTTGGGGATCTTTTCATTGATCTTCTTGCCGCGGGTAGTGAAAGCCATGTAGGCCTCGACATTGGCGATCGTGCCCTTATTAGGTTTCAGGGTCTGTTCGCCATTGGCTTTCAGGCACTCATTGATGGCAATTTCCAGGGTAATGACTTCGCCGCGCTTGGTATCGAAGTAGGGATACTGATCGGCCACACCCTTGCCGCCGCCGGGGAAGCAATCGCCGAGGGTTTTGCCATTGGCGAATTTCTTCTTGAAGAATTCCTCACCCTGGGAAATAGCGATTTCGTATGGGGGGAATTCTTCGAGAGCTTCCCACTGTTCGCGCGAAGGCGCATCAATGGCGTATACGCCGTTGATGAATTCGTCGAATGCGGTGTTGGGAAAGCGGTTTTTAAAATAATCCTGGAATGCCTTGCGGTCGGATTCCGGATCTGCCTGAGATACCAGCGGCAATCCCAGAACGATTGCCATGGCGATGGTATAGATAACCCACTTTTTCATTATTCTCCTCCGTCCAAGTTGCGTAGCTGTGCGCTTGTAGTACTACACCTCAGCTGATTTTCGCGGTTTCGCTGTCGCGATCGTCTTTATTGTCTACCCAGCTGATCTTCACGTCGTCACCAGCCTTGCCGCCGGTAAACTTGAAGGAAAGATAGGGGTTCTTGGAAATAGCCACGCTCCATTCGGCGGTGAGTATCGTCTTGCCATTGTGTTCGCAGACAACTTCCTTGATGAAATGGGCGGGAACCTTTTCTCCGGTCTTTTTATCGACGCGCAGCCCGGTTTCCATTTCGTGGCTGATCAGCGCCTTGACTTCGGTCGAGGCGCCTTCTGCCTTGGCGCGAATGCGGATACTTTTAGATGCCATTGTTACTATCCTCTCTCAAATTCTATTGTTAGTGTGTTAGCCGCCGCAGCCACCGATGGTGACCTTGACTTCCTTGCTGGCGCTGTACAATTTGCCGCCGGCCTTGACCACGGCAATCAGTTTAGATGTTTTCCCCATTTTGACGCGGGTGGAAACATAACCTTCGGTAGTCGGGCTCATGTCGAAGGAAGCGGCCAGAGGACGCGGATTCTTTTCGACGATCAGGGCCATGGTTTCGATGCCCTTGATACCGCTGGTGACGGTGATCGGCACTACCGCGCCGTTTTCTGCGATGTCCGGGGCTTTGATGGTGATGTCGCCGTCGGCGGCCGTTTCACTGCTGAACAGGCCTTTCATCGCGCCAGCTACATTTTCCGAATCAAAAGCGGCTTGCGGCCATGCCGCCAGAACGGTACGAGGGGACAGCAGGCCGGCGCTGGCTGCCACACCGATAACGCTGCCAGCCATGGTGCCTTGCAGGAATGTTCTACGCTTAATACTCATCTCAATTACTCTCCTATGGATATCGCCTGGGCGAATTAAAGACTGTGAATGAAATCGACGACCTTATCAATTTCCTCTTCCGACAGGATTTTATGCTTGCCGAAGGGAGGCATGATGGTGTTGGGGTTGAATTTGGTTTCGTCCCAGATGCGGGCGCGCAGGTCGGCCTTGTCGGGGTAGCGGGTTTTCATGTTTTCCAGTTTGGGGCCAATGTTGCCCGGCATTTCGGCGCCGGCGTAGTCGTGACAGCTGACGCAATTGCCTTTCTTTCTGTCTTCCGTCACAGCTTTGCCGTCCTGGGGTTTGGCTTCATCTGCAGCCACTGCAACCTGGGGCGTCATCAGCAAACTGTTGCTTACCAATATTGCTGCGCCTGCCAACAGTGTCAGGTGCTTAGCGGATTTCCACATTGTGACCTCCTCTCTCTTGTGTTTTATTAGAATAGTGCGGTTGTTTCGGGCATGGGGGAAGCCGCTGTCCCAAGTTATTTTTATGGAGAAATCAACGAGAACTATACGTGGCTGTTTCCCTGCCGAGTGTTCGAAGTCTACTAAAATTGGTGCCAATTAAGCAAACCGTATAATATTCCGTTAATCTTGTGCCGGAACAGTTTTTTGTGAAAGACGGCAGGCTGTGTACGGATCGTGATACAGCATCTGAAAAACCTGTTGAGCTTCAGGTAATCGATAAGCCGCAGACGAATTCTCAAGTATTCTGAACACGGGTTGGTGTTACTGGCGGTCGTGTAAAGTCAGGAGTCGACTTCAGGGTTCGGGTTCATTGCGCAGGCGTTTGAATTCTACCTTGTACTCTTCCAGGCGGGCTTCGATACGGCTGCGCTCATACTGATCAAGGTCTTTTTGCTTCAACGCCTGTTTCAAGTGTTCGATGGCGTACTGGGTTTGTCCCTCGAGGAACTGGTATTCAGCCATGTAAGCATAGGCCGCGCCCAGGTGCCCCGCTTTTTCCTCCATGAAACTCAGCAATTGATATGGCTCCGGCTCCCGGGGAAAAGCGTGAGTGTACTCCCGCAGCAATTGACGAGCTTTGCCGGTGTCGTCACTGGCGATCAAAAGTTGTGCGTATCTGATTCCCATGTTGAGATTGGTTGGATAAAGACTGATTCCGTTTGCCAGTACTTTCAATGCGGCATCAGGATGGTTTAGTTTGGTTTCCACATCAGCCAAAGTCAGAAGATAGGGACTGCGGTCCCGATCTTCCTTGAGCAGCGCCATCAGCTGGTTGCGCGCATCGGCCAGTCGGCCGGTGGCCGCATAGGCCATGGCCAGACCGTATTGCATGGCGAACCGGTTACCGGTTTGACCGGTTTGCAGGGCGCGGGAATATTTCGTCAGCAGCACGTTCGGGTCTTTGGTGATGATGAAGGCAAGGCGGACTTTCAGCAGCTCAAATTCGACGCTATTGACATATTGCTTCACGGGATATTGCTCAGCCCGGTTGCGTGAATCGGCGATGCGGTTTTCGGTCACCGGGTGGGTGCTGAGGAATTCCGGTATGCCTCCGTCACCGCCGCCGGTGCGTTTTTGCAATGTTTCGAAAAAAGCCGGCATGGCTCGCGGATCGTAACCGGCCTGGGACAACAGGCTGATGCCGACACGGTCGGCTTCCTCTTCGTGTAAACGACTGAACTGCAGTTGGGTCTGGGCGGTGCCGGCCACGCTGGCGGCCAGCAGGGCTTCGCTGGCTGATGGGTTGGTGGCGCCGATGAGAATGGCGGCGATAATGGCGGCGGCGGTCGGGACCCCCATTTTGCGCGCGTTCTCCAGGGAGCGATGCAGGTGGTGCTGGGTGACATGGGCGATTTCATGGGCCAGTACCGATGCCAGTTCGCTTTCAGTCACGGTGGCTTCGATCAGGCCGCGATGTACGCCTATGTAACCGGCGGGGCCGGCGAAAGCGTTGATATTAGGATCGTCGACGACAAAAAAGCTAAAATCGAAGCCGCGGTTGTCGGAATAATTGCCCAGGCGTTGTCCCAGCGACTGGATGTAGTCGTCGACTACCGGGTCGTCGATCAGGGTGACATACTTGCGGATGTCCTGCATGAAAGTCTGGCCGATGCGCTGTTCTTCCTGCGGTGATATCAGGGCGCTGGACTGGTCACCCAGGTCGGGTAATGGCTGGGTGTCATCGGCGAATACCGGCGTGGACGCAAGCAGCCACAGGCTGAGGGGGAGAATGTAATAGGACAGAAGTTTCATGGTTTCAATAAGAGCGCGAAATGGCGGCTTGGTTCAGTGAATCCCGGGAATGGCTTGTGTCGAACTGTGCTAGTTTGATCAACCGGGCGGAAACGGTAGCTTGGGTATTGTCCCACATGCACAATCATGTTGTTAAAATTATTGGCCTGTGTTACTAGGAACGTCACATTAGTATAGATATCGCCCGCTGGCTAGTTGCAGCGTAAAACAATATATAAAGTAATGAACTTGCATTTTAGGGGAAGTTAGCATATAAGAGTAGTCTGTAATACTAATTTTTGTTTGGAAATTGAGTATTCCTTTTGTTTTATCTTTTTCTTGTGTTGTGAAGTGGAATTTATCGTTAAATTATCAAGGAGTTAGCGATGGCCAAGTATGATCAAGAACTGGACGCCACGGGTTTGAATTGCCCCTTGCCGATATTGCGCGCGAAAAAAGCGCTGGCCTCCCTGGGGAGTGGTCAGGTGCTGCGTGTGGTTGCGACGGATCCGGGCTCGGTGAAAGACTTTGACGCATTTGCCAAACAAACGGGCAATGAACTACTGGAATCGGGCGAGGAAGGCGGCAAATTTACGTTCTTCATCAAGAAAGCCTGAGATAAAAAACATAAAACACGGCTCTTGCCACGGGAAGGGGTAGGCCGTTTATTCGGAGGTTAACGTATGTCTGCCAAGAAACTTGCTCTTATTGCAACCAAAGGCACTCTGGATTGGGCTTATCCCCCCTTGATACTGGGGTCCACGGCTGCGGCGTTGGGTTATGACGTTCAGATCTTCTTCACTTTTTACGGACTGCAGATCCTGAAGAAGAACATGAACTTGAAAGTCAGCGCTCTGGGTAATCCGGGAATGCCCATGCCCATGGGTATGGACAAGTGGTTTCCCAACCTGGGAGTCGCGCTGCCAGGTATGGAAAGCATGATGACCGTCATGATGAAAGCCAAGATGAAGGCCAAGGGTGTGGCCAGCGTCGAAGAGTTGCGCAGTTTGTGTCAGGAGGCTGATGTGAAGATGATCGCCTGCCAGATGACTGTCGATCTTTTCGACATGAAGCCCTCGGAATTCATCAGTGGCGTCGAATTCGGCGGTGCCGCCACCTTCATGGAGTTCGCCGGCCAGTCGGACGTGAATCTTTTTATCTGAACAAGCCAGAAATCACACAACCGGTGGTCCCCCCTGCGGGGCAACCGGTCGAGGGGGATGCCAGTCATCCCCCTTTTTTTTGCCGGCCTGGCAGCTGCTACACTTTAGATCAACCGGATGCGGCACCTTTGCCCGTGCCCATGCCTCCAGCCACCCGCCCGCAGGGATGGAAAATGACCAGATGCAGAAAATTCGTTGTCACCTTAGCCGGCGCCCTGTGGGCATCCTGCGCACAGGCGAGTACCGGCCTGGCATTCGAAGGTTATGGCGCCGAGCCACTGGCCATGGGCGGTGCGGCCATGGCGTACGACACCGGCAGCGCGGCGGCGATGAGCAATCCGGCAACTCTGGGTCTGGGACCGGAGGATCACCGGATCGATCTGGCCCTGGACTTTTTCACCCTGCGTGCCGCCAGCGATGCAGGCACCGAACAGGCGGACTCTGCGTCGCCGATCTACAAATATCCAGCCTTTGGCTGGTCCAGTCGCAAAGGTCAGCTGGCCTATGGCGCGGGCGTCTATACCCAGGGCGGAGTGGCGACGCGTTACAGCGGCCGCAGCTGGCTGGCGCACGACAGTGGTCTGGTCAACAGCTCGCAGATCACCGCCGGTCGCTTCGTTATCCCCGTCGCTTATGAGCTGACTCCGCGTCGTCTGTACCTGGGCGGCAGCTTCGATCTGGTCTGGACCGCCGTCGACTGGCAGATGTTGCTGTGGGGACCGGCCTTTCACGACATGCTGCCGAACAGTCTGCAGGCCGGTGCCAGTGGGCGCCAGGGGAGTATGCGCGGTGGAGTGATGGATGCGCTGGCTGTTCTGCGCCAGGCGGGGGAGGTCGCCGATCTGAACTATGCGTACTTTGATTTCGACGATGGCAGCGGTTTCACCGGCGCCGCCGCCGGCGTGGGCATTGCCGCCAAAGCCGGTTTCGTCCTGCGCGTCACCCCGGAATTGAGCGTCGGCGCCGCCGTCCACAGCCCGACGCGGCTGCAAAATCTGCGCGCCGAAGCCGCCAGCCTGACCGTTAACACGGATGTGGACAGCGGCGTGCTGGCTGGCACCAACCCCAGCGGCAGTTACAGCGCAAGCTCGCTGCCGCTGCGCGGCACGCTGACACTGCGGGATTTTCAATGGCCGGCGCTGGCCGCCATGGGGGCCGCCTACCGTCTGGCATCCGGGCCACGGCTGGCGCTGGATATCAAGCGCATCTTCTGGTCGGAGGTCATGGATCACCTGGATGTGCGGTTCCTGGCCGAAGATACCGCCGCCAATGGCTGGTTTCAGGGACAGGATCTGCATTGGCGATTGCGCCAGCGCTGGCGTGACCAAAATGTCATCGCCCTGGGTGGCGGTTTTCCCCTGGCGTCACAGCTGGAACTGCGTGCCGGATTCAGCTATGCGAGCAATCCCGTGCCGCGGGACTATCTTACGCCCCTGCTGCCGATGTTCGCCCGCCAGCACTATAGCGTGGGTGCCGGTTATTTTTTCCGGCCTTATGCCGCCGTGGAGCTGGCCCTCAGCGTCACTCCACGCACCGGTTACGGCGGCGGCAGCGCCCTGGCCGGCGGCGACAACAGCGTACAGCAGCTGAGTTGGCAGCTGCAGTATCGCTATCGCTACCAGTAGCGGGGGTTTACTGCGGATTTTTCAGTGACATTGAGAGAATGGTCGGAGTGCCCAGCTGCATCACTTCGCCATTGCTGCGCTGGAAATAATCGCTCCAGAACATCTTGAGCGGTTGCAACAGGCGGGTGCTGGCGTAAATCTTGGTGGATACCTGTCCCAGACCGTAAACATAGATTTTCGCCTGTTTCCAATCCGGCGCCAGATCGCGCTGCTTGAGTTGCGCCAGCAGTTTGCCCGCCTGCAGGGTCGCCAGGGGCTTGCCGGGGGAGAAGGTGGCGATATCGCTGTTTTCCATGCCATCGGTGACAATCAACACGCTTTGCTCAATCTGTTCATCGTCGTGCAGCAGATGGTCGGCAAGAATTTTCAGGGAATAAAAAATTTCCGATTTGGCCAGGCGCGGATCCGTCTGATCCAGAGTCTTGCGCATCGCCGTCATGAATTCCTCATGCAGCTTTTCCCCTTGGGTACGCAGGCAGTCGTGCAGTTGTTCACTGTCATGTTTACGCAGATTGAACAGATATTCTTCGTCTGGCGGGTTGTTGTTGCCGGCGTCGTAAATCAGTTCGGTGTACTGCCCCTTGGTGAAGGCGGAAAAGCGGGCGATGCGCACCCGTTCGCCGGCTTGTCCCCAGTCGGCGACCAGTTGCAGCAGGTTGTCCTTCATCGCCGGCGTCAGCGCCATGGTCTGATCGATGAAAATGTTGAGTACGCGATTGATGGGTTTCTGGCCGGAAGCGGGCAGATTTAACGTTTTATAACAATCTTCGGCAATGGCGGGTTGTCCGGATAACGCCCAGAGCACGGAAATCAACGCCAGACCTGCCGGCAGACGAGCTTTCATGGTGTTCCCCGGGGCGGTAGCAAATGATCCTCTTAGCGGAATTCCGCGCACGGGCTTGAGCCAGCAACTGTAAATTACTGTCAGTTCACAGTGGTTTTTGCCGTGGACCAGGCCGCGGATTCTAAAGCACCCGCAATTTATTGCCGATAGTTCAATCAGTTCAAGGAAATAGTTCCCACGCTCGGGCTGGCTTGCCGGAGCGGTGACGATAGCGGGGGCCGACTCTGACCTGCAGCGATTCCGTGATTTCAACTATTGGGTATGACATGCGTAGGATAAAGACGATGATCAGTACAGTGCGACCCTGGGTTCTGGCGAGCGCGGTGGCGACCTTGCTGTCGGCCTGCGCAGGATTGACGGAAAACAGCCAGTTTCCGGCGGGCGGTGAACATACGACCATGGACGAATTGTGCAATGGCGCGTACAACTATACGAAATTTCTCGCGGTGAACACCGGTCCCGGCGCGGGCAGCGCCATCAAGGTTTCCGCCACCGGCTTCGGCGCGCCACCCAAGAAATATTACCCCGACTATCAGCGTCGCCTGATGGCGATGCGCGCGTCGCGTATCGACGCCTACCGCGCGATGGCGGAGTCGATAAACGGCATCCGCATTCTCGGCGATACGACCCTTGGCGATATGATCGTCGAGGAAGACAGTTCCCGGGCCTATGTCGACGGATTCATCCGCGGTGCTCGTACCACCGAGATTCAGGAGCATCCCGACGGCAGCTATCAGACCACGCTGGAAACGTATATCGACGAGAAGTTTTTCAATGTAGCTTTGTCGCATAAAGTGATCGCCAAATGCGACGAGTACACACGCGGCAACGGCAACTCGGTCGCACTGCAGGGGCGTGACAACAAGGCCGACTTCTATCTTGCCGAGTGAGTCACCGGTGGTCGCCTTGGTCTCTGCCCTGCGTCGCGGATTGCCGGCGTGTCTGCTGCTGATCGCGCTTGGCGCGCAGGCGCGGGAGGTTGAGGTCGAAGGCGCCGCTGCCATCATCGATGGCGGCGTGACCGAGGCCAGGCAACAGGCGCTGGAAGACGCTCTGCGCCAGGCCGCGCTCTACGGCGGCGCGTCCGTGCACAGCGCCACCGTGGTCGTTAACAATGCCCTGGCCCAGGACAGCACCCGGGTGGCGGCCCATGGCGAGGTCACCCTGCTGGCGGTGATCAGGGAATGGCAGGCGGATGACGCTTTCCACGTCCTGATCAAAGCCCGGGTCGAGGACCAGCCGCCAGCGCCCTCGCTTGCCAGCCCGGGCGGCTATCGCAAGAAAATCGCCTTCACCCAGTTTGAAGTTCTCAATCGCAGCGACGTGCAGGACCTGCCCGGCATTGAACGCCTGCTGCCACAGCGTCTGGCGCAGGCGGTGGAACAAAGCGGGCAGTTGCTGACCATCGATGCCAGTCGCTACCTGTTTTCGGCTCTGGCGCAGCAACACTCCGCCCTGGGGGAGGTGCCGCCGCGTGCACTGGTCAGCTCCCTGGCGGCGGAGCTGGGGGCGCAGGTCGTTGTGCAAGGGGTCATTCGCAGCCTGGCGACAGTCAGCGAGGGTTTTGCCTACCGCCGGATGGTGGTGGTGGAAATCCGCGTCATGGACGGAATCAGCGGCGTGGTCATCGGCAGTCATGCCTACCGTGACAGTGTGGCGGGTGGCAGAGATGTGCTGGCGGAAAACGGCTTCGAGGATCCGGCGCTGGACCGGCAGCCACTGGGGGCCTTGCTGCAGCGCCTGGTGCGGGAACAGGCCGTGCTGCTGGCGGCGGATGTGCAGATTCTGCCGTTCAGCGCCAGGGTTTTGCGTAACGAGGGGGATGCGGTCTACATTGACGCCGGTGCGGTCAATCGCATCAAGGTGGGAGACAGCCTGACCGCCTACCACCTGGCGCCGCAGGCGTTGACGGTGGGTGGTCAGTTTGCCGGCTACAGCGAGCGTCCGGTGGCCACCGTGGTGGTGAAGAAAGTCCAGCCCTTGTTCGCTCTGGGACAGCTCAGCGACCCGGCGCAACGGCTTCAACCCGGTGATATTGTGCGGATTAGCCCGTGACTCGGCGGCTTATCGAATTTCGGTAAATTTTCCTGCAATTTCAAATGCTTGACCTGATTTGTTCGAGCGCAACACCTGCATGGTTGCCTGCAGGGGGCGCACCAGGGCTTTGTCCGGTGTAATGTCAATTTCCACCATTGCGCCGGTATCGATATACTGGTCGCAGATGAAAGCGATGCCGCCGGTGCTTAAATTTTTGCAACGTCCCAGATAGTATTCATCACTGTCCGGAGGACGGAAACGCACGGTAAAGTCCATCGTCATACGGTGAAAGTCACGTTTGTCATTGTGCAGAACCATGGCCGGGAGTTCCTGTGCTGACGGGATGATCCTGTTAAGCATAACACAGGAAACAAAACCTGCTGATTTACCGGCCCTCGGCCCCGGGCAGGTTCCGGGGATGATGATCTGGCGGCAATCCGTGGTAAAGTACCCGTCATCAACTCTTTAAATATAATAAGGAAAGAACCATTTCACAGTCTGTTACCCTGGCGCGGGAAGCTCACAACATTTCACGTGCCAATATCAGTGAACCGGCCCTGAAGGTGCTGTATCGTCTGAAGAACGCGGGTTACGACGCCTTCCTGGTAGGTGGCTGCGTCCGCGATATGCTGCTTGGGCGGGAGCCCAAGGATTTTGACGTAGCCACCAATGCCCTGCCGGAAGAAATCGAACAGTTGTTCCGTAATTGCCGCCTGATCGGCCGGCGCTTTCGCCTGGCGCATATCATGTTCGGCAAGGATATCGTCGAAGTCGCCACGTTCCGCGCCACTACGCCGCAAACCGGCGATGACGAGGCACGGCAGCTGGAGGACGGCCTGATCCTGCGGGACAACGTCTATGGCACGATCGAGGAAGATGCCTGGCGGCGGGATTTCCGCGTCAACGCCCTGTACTACAACATCAGCGATTTCTCCGTGGTCGACTATACGGGCGGCCTGGAGGATTTGCGCAACGGCGTACTGAGCCTGATCGGCGACGCCCGGGTGCGTCTGCGCGAGGATCCGGTGCGCATGCTGCGCGCCGTGCGTTTCGCCGTGAAACTCGGCTTTCGCATCGATGATGATTGCGAGCGCGCCATGGTCGAACTGGCGCCGGATATCCAGAAGGTGCCGGCGGCGCGTTTGTTCGACGAGGTCAGCAAGCTGTTTCTCAGCGGTTTCGCGCTGCAGACCTTTGAAACCCTGCGCCATTACGGTTTATTCGCGCAACTGTTCCCCGCCACCGACAGTCTGCTGGAGTCCGGAGACCGGGATCACATGCACCGCCTGCTGGTACGCGGGCTGGAAAACAGCGACAAGCGCGTGGCCGAGGACAAACCGGTGACGCCGGCGTTTTTGCTGGCGGTGCTGATGTGGGAGCCGGTGCTGGATCAGGCCCTGCGCCTGGAGCAGGAGCGCGGCATGAAACCCATGGACGCCTTGTATGCCGCCATGGGGGATATATTGCAGCAGCAGGCGGAGCGCATCGCCTTGCCGCGGCGTTTCTCGATCCAGATCCGCGAAATATGGTCCATGCAGAGTCGCCTGGAACGGCGCGGCAAACGCGCCTTGAAGCTGGTGCAGCATCCGCGCTTTCGCGCAGCCTATGACTTTCTGCTGCTGCGCGGCGAGGCCAATCCCGAGCTGGCGGAGATGTGCGACTGGTGGACCGCTTTTCAGGAGAGAAACGACAACGGTCGCGAAAACATGCTGAAAAAGGTGCAGCGCAAGCGCAGCCGGCGCCGGCGCCGCCGCGGCGGGCAGGGGCAGGGCGGCGATGAACACGGTGGTGACGACGGTGGCGCTGACTGAAGTTGATCTGGATGCGCAGTGGCATCAGGTATACCTGGGTCTGGGCAGCAACCTGCAGCAACCGGTAAAGCAGTTGGATAGTGCACGTCACGGGCTGGCGGCATTGCCGCACAGCCGGCTGGCGTTATGCTCTGCGTACTACCGCAACCCGCCCCTGGGCGGCATGGCGCAGCCTGACTATGTCAATGCGGTCTGTCTGCTGCAAACCCGCCTGCGGCCCCTGCCGCTGTTGCGCCAGTTGCAGGCGCTGGAAAAGGCGAGCGGGCGGGTGCGCGATGGCGTTCGCTGGGGTCCGCGCACGCTGGATCTCGATATACTGCTTTACGATGATTTGTCGCTGGCGGAGCCGCAACTGGTAATTCCGCATCCGCAGATCAGCCGGCGCGCGTTCGTGCTGCTGCCGTTACTGGAAATCGCGCCGCTCCTGGAAGTGCCGGGGCAGGGTAGTGTGCGACAGCTGGCCGCGGCGGTAGCGGATACAGAGATGCGGCGGATTTCCTGAATTGCCGGTGTGATTGAACTATGACTGCGCACGCAAGCACAGAGACAAGCACGCATTTGTCCCATCTGGTGATCGAGGGGCCGATAGGCGTGGGCAAAACCAGCCTGGCCCGGCGTCTGGCGGCCAGTCTCAATGGCGAGCTGCTGCTGGAAGGCGCCGATGCCAATCCGTTTCTGCCGCGTTTCTATCAGGACCCGCGCGCCGGCGCCTTGCCGGCGCAGCTGTTTTTTCTGCTGCAGCGCGCGCAGCAAATGCAGGATATCAGGCAGAGTGATTTGTTCAACAGCGTGCGCGTGGCCGATTTCCTCCTGGAAAAAGACCGCCTGTTCGCCCGGCTGAATCTGGATGAGCAGGAGTTGAAACTCTATGAGCAGGTGTATGCGGCGCTCACCATAGACGCGCCACGTCCCGATCTGGTGATCTACATGCAGGCGCCGGCGGAAGTGCTGTTGCAACGCATACGCAAACGTGGCATCACCCATGAGCGTCACATCGATACCGCCTATCTACTGCGCATTAACGATGCTTATACCGAATTCTTTTATAACTACCGTGATTCCCCGCTGTTGATCGTCAATGCCGCTGAGATCGACCTGGTAAACAATGACCGCGATTATGGCCAATTGCTGGCGCGCATCCTCGAAATTCGCAGTGGTCGCCATTACTTCAATCCCTTGCCGCTGGCGCTGTGAGACCGTCCCACCGGTCGCCGGCGGTGTTACCGCAACGCCCGGCGCTCTGATATAATCCGCCTCTGGCATCGTCCAGCTTACATCCAGCAGGAATTCCATGACCGCCACCGCGCCCAGCGTTACACTCCCTGTGCTTGCCGACATGAAAAAACGCGGCGAGAAGATCGCGGTATTGACCGCTTATGACGCCAGTTTCGCCCGGGTTCTGGACGCCTGCGGCGTCGATATCATTCTCGTCGGCGATTCGCTGGGTATGGTGATCCAGGGTCACGGCAGTACCCTGCCGGTGACTCTGGAGCATATGGTTTACCACACCGCCAATGTCGCGCGGGCTACGCGCCGCGCGCTGCTGATGGCGGATATGCCGTTCATGAGTTACAACTCGCCGCAAAGCGCGCTGGACAACGCCGGCCGCCTGTTGCAGGCAGGCGGGGCGCAGATCGTGAAGATCGAAGGCGGCGCCGCTTTCGTTCCGGTGGTGGAAATGCTCGCCCGGCATGGGATTCCCGTGTGCGCGCATCTGGGTTTGCTGCCGCAGTCGGTGCACAAACTCGGTGGTTACCGGGTGCAGGGCCGGGAGGAAGGGGCGGCGCGCGCCATGGTGGCGGATGCGCTGGCCATGCAGGAGGCGGGCGCCGATATCATGCTGCTGGAGTGTGTACCCGCGGCGCTGGGCGCGGAAATCAGCGCCACTTTGCGCATTCCTGTCATCGGTATAGGCGCCGGTCCGCACTGCGATGCGCAGGTGCTGGTGCTGCATGACATTCTGGGCATGACCGCGGGCAAGCCGGCGAAGTTCTGCCATAACTTTCTGCAGGGACATGACAGTATCGCCGCCGCCATCACTGCCTTCGTGCAGGCGGTCAAATCCGGTACCTACCCGGGCGCCGGCCACAGCTACTGAGTGTCGCCATGCAGCAGATCACCACTATCACCGGCATGGTCGCTTTGCGCGAGCAATGGCGAGCCCAGGGCTGCCGCGTCGGTCTGGTGCCGACCATGGGCAATCTGCATGCCGGTCACTTGCGACTGGTCGAAGACCTGCAGCGGCATTGTGATCGCATGGTGGTGAGTATTTTCGTCAATCCGCTGCAGTTTTCTCCCGGTGAGGACTTCGCGCGGTATCCCCGCACCCTGGCGCAGGACCTGGAACAATTGGCGCGGCATCAGGTCGCCGCGGTATTTACCCCGAACGCAAGCGATTTTTACCCACCTGAATTCCAGACCCAGGTCAGTCTGCCGGCCCTGTCCGACACCCTGTGCGGCACGTTTCGGCCGGGGCATTTCACCGGGGTGGCGACCGTGGTCTTGAAATTTCTCAATGTGGTGCAGCCGCAGGTAGCGATCTTCGGCAGTAAGGACTACCAACAGTTGATCGTCATTGAACGCATGGTGAGCGATCTGGCGGTCCCCACCCGTGTTCTGCGGGCTGCCACGGTGCGCGAAACCGACGGCCTGGCCATGAGTTCCCGCAACCAGTACCTGAGCGTGGAGCAGCGGCGGCAGGCCCCGGCGCTCTACCGGGTGTTGTCGGCGCTGCGTCAGCGTATCGAGGCAGGCGAACGGGGGTGGGCGGCGCTGGAAAAACAGGCGCTGGCGGAGCTTGAATCGGCGGGATTTCGTCCGCAATATGTCAGTGTGCGCCGTGCCCTGGACTTATCCCATCCAGATGATAATGAAATAAATGGTGAACTGGTCATTCTGGCAGCCGCCTATCTGGGGGAAACCCGTTTGATTGACAATGTTAACGTTCGCCAGGTCGGATGAGTGGCGCGACCAGTTGGTGTATAATCAGCCCACTGTTTTCAGACGTAAAATTGGAGTTTGTTACTAATGCAATCGATCATGCTAAAGGCCAAGCTGCACCGTGCCCGGGTGACTCACTCGGAGCTGGAGTACGAGGGGTCCTGCGCCATCGATGGTAATCTGCTGGATACCGCCGGTATTCGCGAATATGAGCAGATCGAAATCTATAATATTACGAATGGCGAGAGATTTACCACCTATGCCATTCGGGCCGAGGCCGATTCCGGCATTATTTCCGTCAATGGTGCGGCGGCCCACAAGGCCAATCCCGGCGACAGAATAATTATCTGCGCCTACGGTGTGTTGAATCCTCAGGAAGTAGCAAACCATAAACCAATTCTGGTTTATGTCGATGAGGGCAACCGCATCACTCACACCCGCAATACCATCCCGGTACAAGTAGCTTAATTACAACCCGCGCTGCCGGTCTTCTCTATTTATATTTTTACGAACCAGCTAAGCTTTCTGCGCGCAGACTGCATGAACGATTTGCCTGGCTTCCGGTCGAAGGTCGGGTGCCGCCAAACATCGGGGATCCTCCCCTCCCGGCCCGTGACTGCGCGACGGTGATTCGTTACGCGGAGACAATGATGTTCAAGGATATCAAGTATATTCGCCGGCTGACCGGGCTGATCGGTTTACTGAGCATGATCTTCAGCGCCTTTCTTCTGCCACCGTTGCTGGTGTCCTGGTGGTACCACGACGGAGAATTTTCCCACCTGTTGGATTCGATGCTGGTGATGCTGCTGCTGGGGCTGCTGCTGTGGTTTCCGGTACGCAACGAACAGGGAGCGCTGCGCCGCCGCGACGGATTTCTGATCGTGGTGCTGTTCTGGACCCTGTTGAGCGTGCTGGCGGCGGTGCCGCTGATTCTGGCCTTGCATACCTCGTTCGTCGATTCCCTGTTCGAAGCAGTTTCCGGCTTCACCACCACCGGTGCCACGGTGTTGGTGGGTTTGGACAAGATGCAGCCATCCATTCTCTTCTATCGCCAGGAACTGCAATGGGTGGGAGGGATGGGGCTGGTAGTGTTCGCCCTGGCTTTGCTGCCCATGCTCGGCATCGGCGGTGTGGCACTTTATCGGGCCGAACTGCCCGGGCCGGTGAAGGACGAAAAAATGATGCCTTCGCTGTACAAGGGAGTGAGGGTGCTGTGGTTAATCTACGTTGGCTTGACGGTGGCATGCGCGGTCGCCTACTGGCTGCTGGGAATGAACGTATTTGATGCCGTGGCGCACAGCCTGGCGACGGTGTCCACCGGCGGATTTTCCACCCACGACGACAGCATAGGCTATTTTCACAGTGCCGCCATCGATAACTGCGTGGTCGTATTCATGCTGCTGGGCGCCGTCAATTTCAGTGTGCACTATCTAGTGCTCAACAGCGGCGACTGGCGCCAGTATTTCAGGAATATGGAAGTAAAAACTTTCCTGCTGTTTGTCGCCGTAATCGTCGCAGTGGAAACCGCCGGCCTGTGGTTCGAAGGCACCTATCGCGGCGTGCTGCCCAGCCTGCACTATGCCTTGTTCGAAGGGGTTTCCGTCATTACCAGTACCGGTTTCGGCATTGCCGATTTTTCGGTGTGGCCGTTATTCATGCCGGTGCTGCTGCTGTTCGCCGGTTTCGTCGGCGGTTGCGGCGGTTCCACCGCGGGCGGGCTGAAGGTTATGCGGGTGCTGGTGCTGGGGCGGTTGGCGTGGCGCGAGGTGCGGCAATTGATCCATCCCAAGGCCGTGTTGCCGGTGATGCTGGAAGGCCGCGCCATTCCCGAATTGTTGCTGCAGAGCATGCTGGGCTTTTTCTCCATTTATATCGTCACCTTCGTGGTGCTGATGCTGGCGATGATGGCGGTCGGAGAAAGTCAGGTAACGGCGTTTTCCGCCACTGCCACCTGTATTAACAACATCGGGCCGGGGCTGGGGGAGGTAGCGACCAATTTTGCCAGTATTTCACCGGCCGGCAAAATGCTGGCCGTTGCCGCCATGCTGCTGGGGCGGCTGGAAATCTATACCCTGCTGGTGTTGCTGACGCCCGCGTTCTGGCGTGGCTGAGGGTCCGGCACGCCATGGACATCGAAAGCCTTCTCAAACTGGTTGACACCACGCGCAACAGCGCCATGCTGCGCCTGACCCTGGCACGGTTGCTGGCTGCGCAGGGAGAAACCGGACAGGCCGAATTTCACCTCCAGGCGGCCACGGCCATGGATGGCGGCTACACGGCGGCGTGGAAGGAGCTCGGACGCGTGCGACAACAGAAGGGCGACCCGGATGGCGCCACCCAGGCCTGGCAGCGAGGCATCGAGGTGGCGCGCGACAAGGGGGACAAGCAGGCCGAGAGGGAAATGACGGTCTTTCTCAAGCGACTCTCACGCACCTGAAACCCTGCCGCATGCTGACTCTGTGCCGACTGTAGGAGGCCACGCGCCACGGCATTCAGCAGGTACTTCTTTCGGCTCCGCCGAAAACCGCCCCTGCTTCATTGCCTGCGCTTGCGGGCGACCTTTCCCAATGACCCAAAAAACCCAGTCGCCCGCAAGCGGCCTCCTACA
>DKAS01000019.1 GCA_002448875.1 Proteobacteria bacterium UBA6920
CTGGATCTGCTGGATGCGGTTTTCGTCGTCCCAGACGATGGCGCGGCGGGTGCCGTTGACGTCACTGCTCCAGCCGGTCTGGTTGCCGCTTTCATCATACGTGAAGCGGCGGCCTACCGGGGTGCCGTTGGCATCCGGGGTGCCGATGTGCAAGGGGGCGTGGGGCTGCGCCTGGCCGGGGGCGGCGTAGGCATAGGCCCAGTCGTAGGTGGTGGCCCGCTCGGTCCGCGCCTTGCCGCTGGTGCCGGTCACGGTGTGCACCTGGGTCTTGCGGGTGATGTTGTGGATGCCGTCATAGGCCATGCTCAGGGTGTAGTCATGGGTCTCGTGGGCGCCCTGGTAGTTGCCGGTGGCGCCGATCAGCCGGTACAGCGAATCGTAGGTGTAGGCAAATTCGGTGCGCCCGCCCATTTCGTTGCGCGGTGGCTTAGTCACGTCGTTGGTCAGGCTCAATATATTGCCCACCTTGTCGTAGCCGTAACGGTTATTTTGCAACTTGTCGCCGCCGGGGGCCTCGGTATTCAGGGTGGCCAGGCGCCGGGTGTCGGCTCGATAAGTGTAGTAAGTGTAGTCGGTGGTGACGCCGTTGCCCAGGGCCAGGTGCACCCGCTGCTCGAATTCGTCGTAGGTCAGGGATGTGAGATAATCATAGGCGCTGCCGTTGACGGTGCCGGTGATCCGGGCGAGATTGCCGCCGCTGTCATACGTGTGCAGCAGCGTCTCCTGGGTCGGCAGGGTCAGGGTCAGCAGCCGGCCGAAGGTGTCGAACTGGTACTGGGTCTCGTACACCGGCACGTTGCCGTTGCCGTTGGACGCCACGGCCAGGGTCTTGACCTCGCGGATCACTTCGCCCAGCTTGCCGTAGTCGCGGGTCTCGGTGCCGGATTGGTGCTGGACGGCGAGGATCCGGCCCACCTGGTTGTGGGCCCGGTGGTCGGGCGTGTCGTCGCCGTAGGCGTAGCGCACGTCGTTGTCCGGGAACTGGGCGTAGTGGATGCCGACCAGGCGGTTGTAGTCGTACGTGTAGCGGATCGCCTGCTCGGCCTTCAGCCGGGCCGGCAGCTTGCGGATCAGGTTGCCGGCTTTGTCGTACACCATCTGGGTGGGGCCGGTGTCCGGGTTGTCGATCAGGGTGCGGCGGCCTAGCAGGTCATAGGCCACGTGGGTTCTGCAGCACCCGTTTCAGACCGTCGATGAACAGCACGGTGTCGATGACGTCGGCCTTGTAGTTAAATTCCGGCACCCGGGCTCGGTGTTGATCTTTTCCAGTGAATATAATTCGCGGGTGAAGCGCCGCCCCAAGGGAGCAATGCGGGACCGGCACCCAGGGGGAGACAATACCATATTAATAACAATGCGTTATGAAGTCTTGCTCACAACTTACTGGAAAACAGGGGTTAGAATCGCTATAGTGAGTTTACTGAACAACGCTATCTGCTTGCCTATCCACTCGGAATCTACAATCCATGAGTCAAACACGCTACACGAAAAACGGGCTTCTCATACCCAAGGACTGGGTTGATGACCTTGGTGATGATGTAAAAATCAAGAAGGGAAAAGATTTTGTCATTATCGAATCCAAACAGCGTCAACAGGCGCGAAAAGCCTTGACGAAACTGGTATCCAAGCTGCGCAGTTCCGCGAAGGAACAGGGCCAGCTTAGCGAAAATGAAATCAACGAACTAGTGGAAGACGTCAGAAAACTTCGTGCGAGTAATAATTGACACTAATGTGTTCGTTTCCGGCATCGTGAGTCAATCTGGCGCACCGGCCAGGATTCTCGATGCGGTATTGGCCGGTAACATCATTCCGGTCATGAGCGAAGCAACTTTTGCCGAACTGGAAGATGTCCTTCACCGACCGAAGATACAACGGTATTTTCGTCACGCCGACATCACGCCGTTTTCTTTTCTGACCGTTCTTCACGCCATTGCCGAATTCAAGAACCCAAAAAAATCCGCCGCCTTTATTCGTGATGAGAAGGACCGACCCTTCATCGAACTCGCGGCAACCACGCCGAAAGTAGATTTCATCATCACCGGTGATAAAGATTTTGAAGGCACCCAATACGAAAACGTACCGGTGGTTTCCGCATCTATTTTTTTTGAAGCAATTCTTTAATATTCCAGTTTGAGCGGTATGGTGCATCATGGCGGCATTCCAATGGTTCTGGATCCTGACGGGCGAGGTTTTGCGGTTCCTTCTTCGCGGGTTTAGAACCCGCGCCCGCCTGATGGCGGAAAACCACTTCCTACGCAAGCAACTGTCCCTGTACCAGGAACGCAAGATCCAACCCCGGCGGTCGGACCAGATGACTAAGATCACAATGGTTTGGCTTTCGAAACTGTTCCGCTGGCAAGACGCGCTGGTCATCGTCACCCCGACCACATTTCTGCGCTGGCACCGGCAGGGTTTTCGGTATTACTGGCGCTGGAAGTGCCGAGGGCGGCCGGCGATACCAAAATCCTTAGTCGCGTTGATCCAAACGATGGCCAACGACAATCCTGGCTGGTCGCCGGAAAGGATCGCCAATGAACTGTCATTGAAGCTGTCGATCGAAGTCTCGCCGGAAACGGTACGCAAATATCTGCCGAACGATCCAAACCGGCGGCATCGCAAGGGTGTTTCCTCGCAACGCTGGCGCACGTTTCTCCAAAACCATCTGCACCAGACCCTCGCTTGTGATTTTTTCATCACGGTTTCTTTGAACTTCAAAATACTGTATGTTTTAGTGATCATGGATCTGGGCACGCGCCGAATTCTGCGGACACACGTCACCCAGCACCCGACCGCGGCATGGACGCAGCAGCAGATGCGGGAGGCGGTTCCCAGTGATCATGAGTATCGGTTTATACTTCATGACCGGGACAGCATATTTTCGGCGGATGTTGATCGCACATTGAATTCGCTAAGACTGCATGTGCTCAAGACGCCGCCACGGACGCCGCAGGCGAACGGGTACTGTGAGCGTTTGATCGGTACGATTCGTCGCGAACTAACGGATCATTTTCTTATAATCAGCGAGAAGCACTTGATCCGGTGTTTGAAGGAATGGGTGACGCATTACAATCATGCCCGGCCGCACGTGAGTTTGGGGCCGGGGATTCCGGAACCGCTTCCCAGGAAGGAACCGCCACCGCCAACGCATCATCGGCATCTGTTGCCGTTGGTATATACGGTGGTGAAACGGCCGGTGCTGGGTGGGTTGCATCATGAGTATGGATTGAAGAAAGCGGCCTGACTTTTCTTTCATTTCCGCAGTTCGTCGTTGAAGAGTGCGAACTCTTCAGGGACGGTATTTGTTGTTTGGCTCTCTTCCCCTGATATACGTGATAACGATCTCCGCTTGTTGATATAACATCGATTCGCTTTTCGCCACCCTCCCCTGCTTGATATTCCTGTTGGGAATAAACATCGGCTTGTACGTATTTTTTGGGGAAGACACTGGCAATGGCCGCCCGGTGAACAAACGCTAACGAATATGCGTGAGGAAATGGATACTTCCGCAGGTCGCTGGCCGCACCAGGCGCGTCTTGGCTACGTTTCTATTGCTTCGATTGCACCCAAGGCGCCGAGTAAATGACGTTCGAATTCTTTGATGCTTTGAATCCATCGTTTAGGGCTAATGCCATAGGCGCAAGGAATAGCCGGTACGCTGTCGTGGAAATGACCATGCTTGCCTAGCTGCAACTGACGTAATGATGTGATAGAACTCCGTGGCGTCCAGGCACACCTGGTTCTTGCGGGCAAGCGTCATCGTTTCGCTCCTTCCTTGTTAGCGCGGCTCAAGATTTCCGTTCGTGTCGAGATCCATTCGACGGGATTTAAATCTATTTCAATTCGGTTTGCTTGTAAAATTCGCTGCGTATCCTGGCTTTTGCGAACCCTCACACATAAAGTAGGCAGGCGCTGGCCGGCCGCAGCGCTACTCCAAGGATTTTTCTTTAAGAACGCTCATTTTTTCGGCGCCATGGTCAACGCTAAATCGCTGGCGGTTTTTGCGCTAAGTAGGTCGATCAACGACTGGGCACCGTTGACACTGCCGCTACTAGCACCCATCTGGATCTGCGCAACCCAGCTGCCCTGGTATTTTGGAATCATTTCCGCGTAGTGGAAATTCACTTCCTTCCAGGCATCGATCTTTTGTTGCGCATACCCGTCAGCCTGCATATTCAGACGTTTTCTTTCAGCCTCGCCTTCGCCCAGGGCAATCAAACGCTTCTTTTCTTCGAATGCGGCCAGTTTATTCTGTTCGGCCTCAAGCTTGTTTTGCTCGGCCACTCGCACCTTTTGTTGGGCATTGATAACCGCCACATCCCGTTGTTGCTCAGCCTCGACAATCGCTCGTTCTTTGTCGACCTCTTTTTCGTACTTAGCTGTCATTACGTTGGCCAGCCCCTTCTGTTCGGCGGTAATTGCATCCTGCTTGGCGCGCTCGGCATCGGCTTTTGCCGTTATAATCGCCATTGTTGCCTCGCGCTTTTTTGCGATTTGTTCCAAGGTTTTCGGTTCATAGCTCCAGTCAATCATATTGAATCCGGATACGGAGATGCCGTAATCATGCAGATCGGACGAAAGATGAATTGGCATGCCATCCTTGGTCGCAATAATTGGAATGGACTTTGTGGTTTTCTTGACACTTTTACATTCTTTCTGCAATTCAGCAGAAAGATCTTCTTCGAGGCAGAACTCCATTCCGGCTTCGACCGTGACAATGTCTTTTTGATCGGTCGCGTACTTGCCGTGATCGAGTTGATCTTTTGCGTACTGGGTGAAGGTGCCGCGTTTCTCTGCGTAGGATTCTTCAGAGGTCATCAAACCTGCGGTATGGTTCATTATTTCTTCGGTTGAGTTTTTAATTATTTTGTAAGCGACACCGCTATTGGAACGAAAGTCTTTATGAATTTTCAACATCGATGTATCGTCGCTCGGCAGGCGAAATCGTGAAATACCGAACACGGTGCCTGTACCGCCATCCTGGTAACGGACGGAAATACCATTTTGGTCGATAGTACCGCCGGCTTCATTCTGCGTTTTATCAAAATCGAATGTAATAACATCGTTGTAAATTTCATAGGTACCAAACCACTTGGTGTAAATGCCTGGTAGAAATTTTACTTTTAAAGTACCGGTAGGATACTGAATCACCGTGCGATGGCCGGCGTTGTTAATGCCAAATACCAGCGGTGTAAAAATGAGTAAAGCAACGACTGAAGAACCAGCAAGAATTGTTCGCAAACTAAGGCTAAGTTTACCAACCTGCATATATATCCTCCTCTACGACAAAGTGGCTATAACACTTCGCTTTGTTCCAGGCTTGCCTAAGTATAGCGCCTGCTTATGCCGCTTGCCATGGTCTTCCCCAGGGAATTATCGAGCTTTTAAACTAAAAATTTCAGCCGCGCATACTATTTTCACTTCCTGGCGCCGTCTGTCAATTTATTCCATCCGCACATACGGATGGTGCGGGCGCCAACCTACGTAGATACACGTATCCCTGCTGAGTATTCTCCGGGAGTTGTTTTTTCGTTCAATCATGTGAAAATCTTCCCCTGAAGTACAAACTCAGCGAGGCAGATATATGCACGTATTGCCTGAATCAGCACAGGCAGATAATTCACGGAAAATATGGCTGGTTCGTGCCGTGGCTACTGTTGGAGGCGTCGTTGTACTTGCGGGATCGGCCTCAATTGTATCGGCCGCCGTGTCCGCCGGTGCTGGCATCGCGACACTACTCAGTATCGCGATCGGCGGGTTTGCCGCGCTGCAAGCTTTGCCTTTAGCTTTGCAAAAGCTGGAAAACCGGCTGTTGAAATCGCGTAAGCACGAAGCGCGCGCCAATCCAATTGAACAATTGCAGAACGAGGTGATGCGCCGAGCCGAAAGGCTGCAGGCCTTCCGCCGCGCCCTGGTCACCGTGGGCGGTCAAATAGAGTCTATCGAGCAGTTACTCGCAGACCGTAAACACCGTGATCCCACGCATATGCTGGAGCGCCAGGACCGCGCCTTGTTGCGATTACAGGAATT
The DNA here is from genome assembly GCA_002448875.1 of Proteobacteria bacterium UBA6920. Taxonomy (GTDB): domain Bacteria; phylum Pseudomonadota; class Gammaproteobacteria; order SG8-11; family SG8-11; genus UBA6920. The sequence continues at coordinate 6,028 of DKAS01000019.1, forward strand.
CCATCGGGCAAACCTGGCGCGTTTAGGCCAGACCCAGGAGGCGCTAAAGGAATTCCAATTTACCGTGGAACGTAAGGAAAGTGAATGGCGTATTGCTCTGGCAATAAGTGACGCCAACGATAAACTAGACCCTAACTCCAAAGACAATCTTCTGCAGGACTTGTTGACAGACACGGCGTTGCGCAGCGTGCAAGAACGATTCAACACTGTATTCGCCGATCTGGATTTGCAAATGAACAGCTTTGACAGTACTGCTGGTCAATTTCTCAATAATCAGAATCAGGAGAATATCAGTGTATTGGAGCCGCTGACGCAGAATCTGCAGAGGAGCAAGTCATGACCTTCTGGAAATCGCTTCGTTGGGCTCTGGCCGCTGTATTCGCGTTGGTGTTGCTTCTTGGCTGGATAATCGCCGATCGGGGCGTAACCGTAGCTGGTGCAACCGATGGACACGCACGGCATGCGCCCACCTTTGTTCGTTAACTCCGCAGGAGGATTCCATGCGCTTTTTACCAAGTTTTGCTAAGTATATACTGGGTCTGACCTATATTCTGTTCGCGCAAGCAGCGCAATCAGTGGCCGCTCAGGAAAATGAACAGGATTGTGCACTGCGCATAGGCAGCGGCCCGAGAGGAAAAATCTATGAACTGATGGTGCAGGACATCCAGCGGGTTTGCGCCGATGAGGTCTCAGTCTGTTCCCTGCCCAGCGTAGGCGGCCTACCCAACCTGATGATGCTCTCATCCAATCAGGCTGATCTCGGCATTGTGCAACTGGACACCCTCAGACAGATGGCGACCGGCGGCGATGAAAATATCGCTGATTTGCAGGCGGTAATGCCACTGCACACCAATTTACTGCACATTGTCAGCTTGCGATCTGGCACCCGGGTCGGTGCCGCCTACTTTGGCAACACCCTGCTCCCCTGGACCGGCAATCAAAAGGAAATCAGGAAATTTTCCGATTTGAAGGGCACGAAAATAGCCGTTGTCGGTGCCACCCAGCTGCTGGGACAGACGCTCAACAAGCAGACAGGCTTTAATATGGAGCTGCTGATCGCCGAATCCGACGATGACGCCATTGCCATGCTGCGCAGCAACCAGGTACAAGCCATTTTTACCGATGGTGGCTGGCCCCTGCCCTCGATCAGTCGTCACCAGGCGAGCAGCGGACTGGCCCTGGTAGAATATGATTTGCCGGCCAAGGAACCTTTCGTCCTGGTCAAGCGCAATTATGAAAATCTAGATGCCTTCAATTTCACCTTCCTGGGCATTCCCAATCTGCTGGTAACCCGGCCGTTTAAACCCAATGGGGCCATGGGTAAACGCGTAGTTGCGCTGCAGACTTGTATCCTGAGCCACCTGGAGGAACTGCAGGAAGGCCGGTATCAGGCTGGCTGGAAAGAAATCAAGAATCCTCTCAACACCATGGGCATTGTGCGGTTTGGAAGGGGCGATGTTCATGCCACCGTCATGCGGCAGTGAAGCTGACTATCGCGAATCGGTTCTCGCACATGCCGTGTTTTATCGATGTCGTTTGTTTCAGACGTCGACAAACATCAGCGCCAGAAACGTCGCAAACAGCGCAAAGTGAACCGCCCCTTCCAGCACGTTGCTTTCGCCATCATGCAGGTTGATCATCGCCGCCAGCAGGGTCAACAGCAGCATGCCCCCCTGCAGGGGCGTGATCGCCATTTCCAACGGCGCCCCAGTAATCAGCGCGATGCCTTCGATAATAGGTACGGTGAGCAGTACGGTGGCCAGGGACGCGCCCAGAGCGATATTGATTACCGTTTGCATCTGGTCCCGCGCCGCGGCACGGATGGCGGTTAAAATTTCCGGACTGGCGGATATCAAAGCCACCAGCACCGCCGGGATGGTCGCTGGCAGGCCGATGACATCCATGCCATGAGTAAGAATTGCTGACAGCAGTTCGGACAAAACTCCGATAACGATGATGGCAAACAGCAACCAGCTCACATGCTTTGCGACCGAAGTGTTCGCGCCATCTCTCAGGTGAGTGGAATCCTGCAGGGTATCGTGCTGGAAAAAATAGCGATGCTCCACGGTCTGAATGCGCAAGAAAACTCCGTAGAGCAGCACTGTCGTGACGATGGTAAAGGCGGAATAGGCGCGCCAGGCCTGCGGGCTGACAAAATCCGGAATGAACATCGAAATGCCGATGGCCACCAGCAGCATGGAGATATAGGAATTGGAAGCGTCCAGATTGTACTTTTGCTCGCCGTGACGGATACCTCCGATCATGGTGGCTACACCGATGATGCCATTGATATCGATCATTACTGCGGAATACACGGTATCGCGGGCCAGCGTGGGATCGTCGGTTCCGGCCATCAGGATAGCCAGCATGACCACTTCCACGGTCACTGCTCCCAGGGTCAGGATCATGGTACCGTAGGGTTCGCCAAAATGATTGGCCAGCACCTCTGCATGATAGGCGACACGAAATGCCGCGGCAACGATTACTGTCACGATCATTACGAAAGCCAGACTGACCAGCGCGGTGCCCGCGGTAAGGATAGCCTGCTCAAAATAAAAACCCAGCGCGGCCAAGAGGATAGCCGCCATCAAGGCTCCCTCTTTGAATTTATTAGCAGGCATATTATGACTGTATATATCTATTTTTCACCGCATTATGCCTGGAGAATCCACCCTTGGCAAATTCTTGGCGAGCGTGGTTTACGCCGGCCGCTCTTTCCATTCCAGCCTCGGCCCAAAAGGCGATGCCGCAATGGTAGGAACCGGTTACAGCAGCGTGAATACATCCCCCGACGAGGCAATGCCAAATTTCGTTGCTGCACCACGAATTATTGCAAATTGATACGCAGTAATTATTTGTGTCAAGGCGTATCGGGACAGCAAGAAGCTCGATGTATATTTTTACATATCTGCATTGTTCGATACCCCGTTCAATGATTTCCTAAACATCTAGACATATTACTTTACCGATTCATGTTCACAATGGTCAGAATACTGTTTTCGCCGATTCAAGTACCGTGCATGAAAGGTCGATATCATAAAAAACCGAAAAAACCGTCATTTTACGAGAATTACACCATCATTCCGCAAATGAAAATACTAATCGTCGAACCAGCTAAATTGTACCAGCAAATCATCGGCAAGGTGTTTAAGGATAATTCCTGCGACTACACTGTGGTGGGAACGGCGGAACTGGCGTTGTCGGTCATCAAGGACAATAAATATGATTTCGTCTGTGCATCAATGCAGCTGCCTGACATGACCGGGTCGCAGCTTACTCGAAGGATTCGTACACTCAACAATGGTCGCACTGTTCCCGTAGCCTTGTTAACATCGACAACCGATGTCAATAAAATGGAGAGCGCATATGCCGAAGGAGTGACTGAAGTATTTCATAAACACAACCTGAATGGCTTGTTCTCCTACATAGCGCAACTTGTAAGCAGTTACGCCCTGGAACAGCCGATCAATGGGCGAATCTTATATATCGAAGACGACTCGGCAACCGCCGCAGTTACCATGGCGATGCTAGAGCACTATAGCGTATCAGTTGATCACTATACCTCCGGAGACAAGGCATTGCAGGCTTTTGCTGAAAATGACTATGATCTGGTGCTAACCGACATTGTGCTCGAAGGTTCTATCACCGGACAGGAGCTGGTGCGTCTCGTACGAAACCATCAGGGAGGAAAAGCAACTACGCCCGTGCTCGTCGTGTCCAGCCATCAAGAAGCCTCGCTGAAAATCGAGCTGTTCCGTACCGGGGCGAATGACTATATCAGCAAACCTGTTTTGTCGGAAGAACTATGGGCGCGGGTAAAAAACCTGATCCTCAACCGGCAATTGTTGCGCCGTATCGAAGTGCAACAGCGGCATCTTGAATCGATGGCGACGACGGATCAGCTAACCGGTTTGTACAACCGCCACTATCTGGCGGACATCGGTCCGCGTAAAATAAGCGAGGCGCGACGTCACCAGTTTCCGCTGAGCTTGATTATCGCCGACGTAGACAAATTCAAACTAATAAACGACAACCATGGCCACAACACAGGTGACAAGGTATTAAGGGAAATCGGACAGTTGCTGGTGCAATCCTGCCGCAACGAGGACTGTGCCACCCGCTTCGGTGGCGAAGAATTCGTTTTGATTCTGCCGCATTGCCACCTGGAAGACGCCGTCAGCAAGGCGGAGAAATTGCGCATCGCGGTCAGCCAACTCATGCCTGCCGGACTGCACGTCACCTCCAGTTTCGGTGTCAGCACATTGGATCTCGCCGGTAACGAGTCTTTTAGCGATCTATTTGATGCGGCCGACCGCGCTGTTTATACGGCAAAAGGTGACGGTCGGAACTGCGTCCGCCAGGAAAGTTGCGTGGAAGGCGGTAAACAGGCCAAAACTTGTTGAACATATGGGTCGTCTCAGAGCTGCGCGCAGGCCTGCGGCATCCCAAGCAGATCGCACGCCACCGGGCGCTGGCTGTGGGCATCGCTGTAGACATTGAACTGGCAGGTCGCCCCATAGAAACTTGCGCCGCAATTCACGCCACCACCGGTCCGTAACGTCAACTTTTCACTGGCAGCCACAGAATGACCGACGTGCCGGCGCCGGGTCGGCTGTCGATCTCCACGCCGCCATTGTGCTGTTCCATGATACGTTTGACAATGGGCAGGCCCAGACCGACACCAAAGCTCTTGGTGCTGAACATCGGTTCGAAAATGCGATCACGTATTTCGTCGTCGATTCCGGTACCGTTGTCGGCAATACATAATTCCACCCGCCCGTCGCGCAGTCCGGTGCTGACCCGCAGCTGCGGCTGATAAGCAGCCGCTTCCCTGCCCAGGCGATCCATCATGGCCTGGCAGGCGTTGTCGCAAACATTGATCACCGCCCGCAGCATCAAATCCGGATCAGCGACTATCACCGGATCGCTACCCTGCCGCTCGCGCATCAGGCTGATGGATTCCGGCCGCATCTGATCGGCCAGAGCGTCATCCAACCAGGTATCAACCGGCAGGTATTGCAGCACCGGAGGCCGGTTGCGGGAAAAATCTAGCAGCTCGTCGATGATATGATCGCAGCGATTGACACTGCGCTCGATTCGCTCCAGGGAATTCAACGCTTTCTCGTCGAGGCCGGAAAGTGTTTTACGCAGATAGTGCAATGAGGGCTTGATGGCACCCAGCGGGTTGCGCAACTCGTGACTGACCGTCGCCGTTATCTGCCCCAGCGCGGCCAGGCGCTCTTTGATGACGAGTTCCTGTTGCGCCACTTTCAACGCCCGGGTCCGCTCTTCTACCAGTTCCTGCAGATGATCGCGGTATTTGCTCAATTCCGCCTGCACCCGCGCCTGTTCATCGATATGGCGCTGCCGCTCGATTTCTACGGCAATGCGCTGGCCGAAGATACGCAGCATGTCGTGATCGGCATCGGTGAACTCATGCGGACGATCGTCCAGCAGACAGGTGACCGCCAGGACTTCCCCGTTGCTGCCCAGGGCGGGAAACCCGCAGTAGGAATAGGCGTTGTGGCTCTTGAGAAACTTGGCTTCCGGAAACCGTTCCATCACCCGGTCGTAAACCCGGTAGTCCTTGGTTTGCTCCACCGTCGCGCAGGGGGTGATTTTGAGATCGCACGTGCCGGCGTTGCGGGTCATTTCCCCCATGACGTAAACGCTGAGGAAGTTCAGTTTGTCGCCCTGCACTTCCGACAGGCAGACCACCTTCACATCCAGCAACTGCCCGATCAGGCGGGCGACCATTTCGAACACCTGCATGGGGTCGCCTGAAACATTCATGCTCAGTTCGTATAATTTGCGCAGGCGGGTGATTTCGTCCGCGGGTGAAACGACCGGGCGCAAAGGTTCTATAACAAGGTTTTTTACATTGTTTTGAGAGTTGGCTGCCATTAGCTTCGGATCGCTAGTTAATTATATAAAGTATTGATATCGTTTAATAAATACTTCCTGCCACAAAATGCAGGGATGAACAAACCAACTGATAAATCTATATAATCCGCCCGTTCTGGTCCAATAACGAATGCGGCAGGCTTAATTACGGTTGCTGATAAGGAAGTGTAGAAGAAAAAACAGGATTTGGAAAATATCGGAACCACGGCGGGCCGTGGGCTACCCGTAGGGGAACAGAACAGCCAGCGTCACGGACGTTCAGTGGTAGAACGTCCGCGAGAATGCCTGGGGGTTTACTGCCGGCCGGATCAGTTGAGCAATTTAGCGATATCCGCCGCCGCGCGTTTTACGTCGAGAAAGATCAAGCCCAGCTTGGCTTTGGGCTTGGCCAGAACGGTGACCACCGCCTCCTTACCCGCCTGGGTCATGACAATGTAACCGTCATTCCCCTTGATAAGAATCTGCTCGAGATTGCCGCGCACCAGCTCATCCGCGGTACGGTCGCCCAGGGACAGCATGGCCGCGCTCATGGCGCCCATCTTGTCCTCGTCCAGGGACTGCGGCAGCACGGCGCCTATGGTCAAGCCATCGAGTGATATTACGGCGGAAGCCTCGATATCCGGCGACGTACCGTTAAGATCACTCAAAATGGAACTTATCATTTGATTTCTCATCGTGATTACTCCTGGTTGTTGTCACGCGCTANNTCGTTGTATTAATTTTTCTACGGTCCGGGTCCGCAACCGTGTCTTTCCTGCCTTCCAATCAGTGCTTGGCGTCGTAGGTCGCCGCCAGTTTTTCGAACAGTTTCTGGCTCATGCCGGTGATGGCCAGGAATTTATCCTTCACTTCGGATATGGAAGCCTGATAAGACGCCTGCATGATGATCAGGGAAAAACCCAGAATGGCGTTCAGCGCTTCAATCATCGCCACGCACGCCTTGGCATCACTGCCATAGATCTGCGGTACCAGATGATAGAGTTCATTGGCGATCAATGTCGTGCCGCCGGCCATGAACTCCGCCGGCAGATCCACCTGCACATGCACATAGCCGACGTTATACATCTGCTCGACGTAGGTGATATCGTACTTGCCGCTGACCACTTTTTTCAGCCAGTTGACATGGGTTTGCTTCAGGCGATCGATCCTGCCCTCGATGTAGGGCTGCGCATTGGGTATCTTCTGCAGGGTGTTGTAAAACTTGTTGGTAACTTCCTGCAAATAGGGTTCGAGACGTGGACCCTGCTTGGCCAGCAGGGCTTCCTTGGCCGGCGTCAGATCGGAAAATACCTTGGCGTACAAGCCAAGATTGGCATATTCATCATTGTTGAGTTGCACGTCCTCCCCCCTTGTTTTGTTACTGTCGCTCATTCTTTGATTGCCCCATAGCGCACGGTAAGCGCCCAGATCAATTCCACCAGCACCTGTTGATTCAGACAGGGCAAGCCTTCCACCGCCAGCACGAACCGCTGTTCGCCGATATACAATGGCCAGAAGCCCAATTGGCTGTTGCCGGCCGCGTCGACCAGCGCCCAGGCGCTGGTCGACATATCCAGATCCCGCGTCAGCAGTTTCATGTGGCGATCCTGCAAAGACGCCAGGTCGGCCGACAGCGCGGAGATTTCCTCGACTTTTTCTTGATCGAATCCGCAACCGGCGATGAAGAACCCCTGATAGTCCGCCAGCAATACCTTGCCGTTGCCGGACAGCGGCGCCAGCATTGCCGGCAGGAGGGTGGCGAGATTTCCCTGGGGGGCGCGATGAATGTCGGTGGTACCCTGAACCCAGCCTTGTTTCTGCAGGCGTTTGAGCAGCATCGTGGCCTCGGCTTCACTGGTTACGCCCGACAACTCCTGAATGCCTTGCATGGTAAGCAAGGGCGAAACATCACGCTGCAGCAAATTCCGCAAAAGTTTGCGCGGCGTAGCGGCAACCGGCCGGGAAACCGCATAGTAGGCTCCAGCCGGGGTGGGTAACAGATACAAATCCTGCTGGGCGCGACTGGAATCCATATTCGAGTTTAAATTCCCCTGTCCGAATCAATGGCCTTTCAAACGCGAATAAAGCCGCTGCAATATCCCGCCCTGCCTGGCAACCGATTCATCGTCGGAGGCCGTGGAAATCGCCAGTTCGTCTATATCGATTTCAGCGGTGTTTTCCGCCGGCGCGTGCTGGCCGTCCACCTGCTGCCGCCGATCGGGATCGGTCTTGAGCAGCTTGATAAAGCCCAGCGCCCGGGCAGTGCTGTAAAGGCTGAAAATCTCGCTCTGGGGAATTTCCAGCTGTTGCAGGGATTGCGCCAGCGTTCTGGGTTGCCCACGCCAGAATTCTACAATCTTCCTGTCGTTGTCGCTCAAATGAAAGCGCATCGAGTCCGGCGTGTGCTTGAGGTAGAACTGCGCCTGCAGATCCGTGCCTATGGGAATGCGTCCGTGGGAGGCGCGCAGCGATAACTCCCACATCACCTGATCCCAGTCAAGAAACAGGGTGTCTTGACCAACCGCATAGGCGCCGTCATCGCCGAGCAGCGACATGGTGATATGTTCGTTGGTAATGGGAACCCGGGCAGCGGCATACAACGCACGTTCACTGCGTTCAAACAGCACTTTCTTGTTCTGGTAGATAATATGCAGGGTCTGCACCTGCGATTCCAGCACCACGTCCCGCTTGTGGGTGTAGGACAGTTGCAGCGCCTTTTTCAGGTATCCCTGCAGGTAATACTCCGGGTTATAGACTACATGAATGAGATCACGGGTATCCAGCGCAATCGCTTCCCGCAGCTCGTCCGCGCCAGGCATCAACACCGGAAAATCCTCTTCCACCACGGGCGTTGCCGCGGCCGCCGCCGGTGTTGCCTGCTGCCCGCGAACCGCTTCTTTCACACTCGCCTCGCTGCTGACGGTGACGGCGGGTACCTTGCCTGACGGTTTGCGCCCTGCATCCGTCGACCTCCGCTTACTGCTCGGTGCCGGCGTTGGCGGCGCGGCCACGGTGGCAGTCAGCGATTCCGCCGGTTTGGCGTTGACCGCCACTGATGCGGCAGCGGCACCGGTACTATTGAAGGCGACGACTTTGCGCTCGGCGGTGGCAGCCGCCGAGCGCGCCTGCTTGGCGTCGGTGACGGTGGGAAGCCTGACCGGACTCGCCGCTTCCTCGAACGAAATAATATTGGAAGACGCGTGATTGAAAGACCTGGCTTTCATATTCACAGCCGCCGCCAGGCGGGTGGGAACCTCCTGTGCCGCCTGGGTCAAGGCCTGAGACAGCTCCTGGATGTTGACCGGCTTACGCAACAAGATGCCGCTGCCGCTGACAATGTCGTTGACCGACTGCAGGATGCAGGGGCGCCTGGGGAACTCACGTTGGATGTGCTGCAACAGCTCCGGGCCGTTGACACTGTCCATGTCCACCAGGCTGATATCGGCATCCCGTTGATCAACCAGCTGGAATTTGCCGGCACAGTGGCCCTGAAAGAAAAGCTGCAGGGTGTTGAGGGCTTGTTTGTTCAGACCGACGGCGGTGACACGCAGCTGTTCGTTTTTTATCACGCTCATAGCAAAGACTCCGGGTCAATACCAGTATGATTCGATCCCTGGTTTTTTTCATCGGGCCACCCTTTCCGATGATACGTCTGTTGACTGTGCCGCCTGCAAGCTATGGCAGCCTTACCCTCCCTGTCGCATCACCCGTACCAGCAGGTTTTCCACCAGCGTAGTTACGCCGATCACTCCTTTACTCAACACGGAACGCCGTGCCAGGGGCATGGCAGTCAAGGCGCTGACGCCTTGGTCCAGAGCATCGTGCAGCGCCTGATAATGCAGCGGGCGCAGCGTGCCCCGCGCCTGGTGCAAAACGCGCCGCCGCAGCAGTTTGCCATCCCGGCCCAGCGCAATGAACAGATCGAGCACGGCGGCATAAGTGCCCTCTTCGTTGGCGTGCATCAGATTGACATTGACACGTTGCACGTGAGCGCGCAGATCCATGGGAACCCGAGCCACGCGTCGTGCCAGGTAGTCGGCGGCCTTGCCTTTCCACTGCGCGACATTGAGATAGAGCGCCTTGTTCTCCGCCAGTTGAAACAGCGGCTCGACGCTACGCAGCCCTGATTCCGGGTTGAGCAGCAGATCGACCGATTGCGCCGGGCCGCGGATAAACAGTTCTGCTGGAACCTGCCTGGTCATGGCAATACCTTCACAGTTTGTATTTATATAGCCACTAGGTCTTAATCCAAGTAGCTGATTTAGCAATCGAATCTTAACTCGTTATTAAAGTAGCCTTAAACATACTCTCAAGAATGAAATACAAACAACCACGTAGTTTATTTTATAAGGTATTGTTGTTTTTCATTAACGATTTTGTCGCAATTTAGAGTCACTTTCTTGCCGCGGGAACCCCTAATTTTCTCGTCTCGCGCTCCACGCATTTCCTGCCTGTTTAATCTAAATCCAGCGAATGAAGCTTGCGTCGATATAACAAATTCGCAGATCTAAGCAATTTTTTTGATATGCACGAGCCGCGCCGCCGTCCTTTTGTGACTCAGATAACAGATTCCCCGGCCCCGGAACACCACACTGTGAAAATAAACATTAAATGTGCAGTAAAACAATTGGAATGATTTTGGTGTCGGGTTCGGATAGAGCAGTGAACTGGAGTAGGGACGTATGGTGTTGACGAATAAAACGTATATCGCGATTGGCGGTCTGGTCTTGATCGCGGGAAGCAAGGGGCCGTTGCCGTTGCAGGAAATCGCCAAGGTATTTCATATCTCGGTGTCGTATCTGGAACAGATTTTCAATCGCCTGAAGAACGCGGGCATAGTCAACGGCGTGCGCGGGCCCAGCGGCGGCTACACCCTGGCGCGTCCAGCGAGTGAGATACAGCTGTTGACCGTTATCAACCTGCTGTCGGCGCAGGCATTCACCCGCGCTTATGAGGGAGTGGATCAAACCAAGGGAGTGCATTTGCTGGAAAAAATGCAGATGCAGTTCAGTCAGGCCTTGAACCGTCTGACCCTGGCGGACATGCTGCTGGCCGACGAAGGTGATGCGGCGACACCGCCGCCCAGTGGTTCAACCAGTCTGGGTAGCGGCGTTTTCGGGGAGCAACGCGGGTAGTTCTATCCAGAAGGTCGCGCCCCGCTCCGCATTGTTGCGGAAGCCGATTTCACCTTCGTGGAGGGTCACGAGCTGTTTGCAGATGGTCAAACCCAGACCAGTGCTCACCTCACCGCCGGTCGGCAGATTCTGCGTGCGTTTGTGCTTCTTGAACAGATTATCCACGTCCGCATCACCGATGCCGGGGCCTTCATCACTAACCTCAAAGACGACTTTGCCAGCGCGTGGAAAACTGCGTAACCGGGTAGTGGTGCGGGCGGGGCTGTATTTGATGGCATTGCCGATCAAATTGTCGACCACCTGCATGATGCGGTCCGCGTCGGCCATGATGGGCGGAAGATTTTCATCGAGCGCGTCGCGCAGCTCTATCCCCTTGCTGCGCGCGTAATCCAGGTGCTGCTGCAGGCACTCTTTGACCACCTGATTCAGCTGCAGCGGGCACTTTTTCAATTTTATCTGGCCATGTTCAACGATACTCAGATCGAGATAGTCCTCGATATGCTTCTGGATCGTTTGCGCTGAACGGCGCAGCAGGCCCAGCATGTCATCCATGTCCGCGGCATCCAATTGCTTGGTTTTCAGCTGTTGGCGCATGACATCGACTATGTCCATAATCACCGCGACCGGCTTTTTTATGTCGTGGCTGGCAATGCTGAGAAATTCCTGATTTTGTTCCGACAGACGCTTTAACACCAGATGGGTCTGCACCCTGGCCAGCACCATTTCGAAATCGAACGGCTTGGTGATATAGTCGTTGGCGCCGCCTTTCAGCGCCGCCACCACATGATCCATATCGCTCAGCGCCGTGACCATGATGACTGGCAATTGCACCAGACTGTGGGTCTTGCGTATTTCCTTCAGCGCCGAAATGCCATCCAGCACCGGCATCATGATGTCGAGCACCACCAGATCACAATCATTGGCGGCGAGAAAATCGAGACATTTCCTGCCATCTTCCGCCTCGAACACCTGATGGCCACGCTTCTGAAAATGGCGCATCAGTATGTTCCGATTGGTCGGATTGTCGTCAACGATGAGCAATCTGGATTGTTCTGCCTGCATTGCGCAAAGATCCCCTTCTTCCCGCTAGTTTATCGGCACGATCGCTCCAGCCTTGACCCTCAGCCAATCCAGTTAGAAAAAATATTACTATTTGACAATCACTATGTTTATCAGGTAGTTACTTCAGCGGTTTCCGCGGTGTTTTCAACCCTTTCCCGCCGCGGGCGGCGACTACTCCACAGAGCTTGTGGCTACCCTCCCCGGCTGGCAGGGCAATGGATCGCGAGCTATGCACGGGACGGTGATGTCTTATAATGCCTGGATCGCAAGCGAGGGAGACGATCATGGACAGCACGTTACTGGAGCGTACGCCCATCTATGGGGGACTGAATCGACAGACGGTGGACTATATCGTGACCCACGCCGCCACCATCGCGGTGCCCGCCCGCGGATATTTTTTTCACGAGGGCGATGCCGCCGATGCCATGTATGTTCTCACCGCCGGCCGGGTCGCCGTCACCCGTCGCTACCAGAGCGCGGAATATATCCTGGCATTTCTCCACGAAGGCGACTGCTTCGGCGAGATGGCGCTGCTGGACTTCAGCAACCGCAGTGCGTCAGTTCGCGCCGAAACCGATTGCACGGCCCTGCGTATCGATCTGGGCATGCTGCAGGATCTGTATCGTATCGACCACGAGCAATACACCCTGATCCAGATGAATCTCGGCCGGGAGATCTCCCGGCGTTTACGCGAGGCCGATCAAACCAGCTTCGAACAGGCGATATTGACCCACCGTTTTATCCACGGAGAATTCAGTCTCCGTACCACATGAGAGATACCGAGCACGGCGCCGGCATCTGCCGCGGGCGCATATAACGCACACAAGGATTTTATGTTCAGCAGTGAATTATTACAGGAATTCGCGCTTGATCCGGCACTGATTCATCTCAATCATGCCGCCATGGCGCCATGGCCGCGGCGCACCGTGGCCGCGGTCACCGCCTTCGCCAGCGACAATGCCGCCAATGCCGGGCGCGGCTATGCACGCTGGTTGGCGGTCGAACACCGCCTGCGCGCGGCCGCCGCGCGTTTGCTCAACGCGCCCGCCGCGGAGGATATTGCCCTGGTAGGCAGCACCTCCAGCGCTTTGTCGATGGTGGCCTATGGCTTGACCTGGCGGGCCGGAGACAATGTCGTCATCAGCGACGAAGAATTTCCTTCCAATCGCGTGGTCTGGGAATCGCTGGACAAATACGCGGTGCAGGTGCGTCGCGCCAATCTCTGGCGGTCCGGCGATCCGGAACAGGCGCTGCTGGATCTTACCGATGCGCGCACCCGGGTGCTGGCGGTCAGCTCCGTGCAGTTTCGCAGCGGCCTGCGCCTGGATCTGGGGCGCATCGGCAATCATTGCCGGCGCCACGGCGTGCTGTTTTGCGTCGATGGCATTCAGAGCCTGGGCGCCGTGCCCTGCGACGTACAGGCGGAAGCCATCGATTTCATCATGGCCGACGGTCACAAATGGCTGCTGGGCGCCGAAGGCCTGGCTCTGTTCTATTGCCGCGCCGAACTGCGCGACCAGCTGGATCTCAAACAATACGGCTGGCACATGTTGCACGATTTTCTCAATTTCGATCAGACCGCCTGGCGCCCTGCGGTCGGTGCCCAGCGATTCGAACCCGGCAGCCCCAATATGCTGGGCATCCACGCCCTGGACGCCAGCCTCGGACTGCTGATGGAAGCGCAGATTGCCAGGATAGAACAGGCGATTCTCGACAAAACGGATTATCTGGCCGAAGGTTTGCTGGCCAGCGGCAACTACGAGATCATCACACCCCGGGAGCGCCGGCGACGCGCGGGCATTCTCACCCTCAGCCATCGCGGCGGCGACAATGCCGAACTGCACCGGTTTCTGCAGGCAAACAATGTGTATTGCGCCTTACGTGGCGGCAATCTGCGTCTGTCGCCGCACTTTTACACGCCGCTGGAAAAACTCGATGCTTTCCTGCAGCTGGCGCAGACTTATCGGCCCGGAATATACGGGCAACAACAGTAAACTACTTCCCATATGGAGCATGTTATGGACGATTCCAAGAAGCACCCGCCCGCCGTCGGCGAAGCGATTCATCTGCCCGAAGAGATGCGGCGGGGCGTATTCGCCAATCAGCTCATCATCGCCCACTCCCGGGAGGAGTTCGTGCTGGACTATGTTTTTCGCCACAGCATCGGCGGCAATGTGGTCGTTTCCCGGGTGATACTCACTCCGGAACATGCTAAACGCATGCTCAAAGCCCTGCAGGAAAACCTGCAGAACTACGAGCGTAGTTTCGGCGTGATTCAGGATACCCCGGCCGCGCCCCCCCCCCCGGCCAGCCGTCACTGAGACCCTTCCAGGCTTTCTCCCTTCGGCTGCGCAGCCGGGTACCGGTCGCGCAGCATAGGTACTTGTTTATGTTAATTATCTTATAACACCGTTTTCTTACAGTTTTTATTCTCCGGGGACGATAACCAGAAGGAAAATGTCGACTTGACGCCAGGGAGCTGACCATGAAGCCCGCCGAATTGCTGGTCCAGGAGCAAGGCCAGAAACGGATTCAAATCGGAGGATTTCTTCTGCCGGCCGAGGATTTCTCCATGGCCAACTTCATGCGCTTCGACCTGGGCATGTCGTGGCTGCATCCGGGCGGCATTTACAGCACCGAGGAAATGCTGGCCATGCTCAATATAAGCCGCGATATGCGGGTGCTGGACCTGGGTTGCGGTCTGGCCTCGGCCAGCCGCATGCTGGCCAGACGCTGCGGCTGCGAGGTGTGGGGCATAGACCGGGACCCGTCGATGATCGCCGGCGCGATCGCTCGCAACAGGAAATGGCGTTCGCGGGTGCATCTGCAGAGCATGGACGGGACGCACATGGATTTCGACGACGGATTTTTCGACTGCGTCATCATGCAATCCGTCGCCTGCTTCAACGACAAAGCGGCGTTGTTTCGCGAAGTCAGACGGGTACTGAAGCCCGGCGGCACCCTGGGCACCCTGGAGCCCACCTGGCTGCAGCCGCCGACCCCCGAAACCAGCCTGGTGACGCGCGCCACCATTTGCGAGACCTTCCTGCACGCCCTGGAACCCTATGGCTGGATCAACATGTTGCTGGAATGCGGTTTCGTTAACATCAGACACCGCACCCACGAATTCAGCGACATGGCTCCCTACCAAATGCTGCGCGAGGAAGGCTGGCGGAAAATGCTCAGCATCCTGCTGCGTGTACTGTTCAACCCCGAGCTGAACATGCGGCTGGCGGCGGTAAGCAGCTATTTCAGCGCATTCCGCGGCTATTTCGGCTATGGCATCTATGTGGGAGTCAAACCTGACGACCAGTGACCAACGGACAGCGTGATGCAAGGCTTTACTCCCGCGGAATATGCACCGGAACAGACGCTGGCGCGTCAGGAAGCGTTGCGTTTCCAGAACGCGGCGATCGGTCATGGCCTGCGCTATTTTCGTTTTCTCAATCTGCTTCTGCTGCCGCTGCTGGGCCTGGTCAGCCGGCAGCAGATAGCGGCCCGCGATGTATTTCTGCTGTGCCTCACCATCGCCATGGCGGTACAATTCGGTCATCTGCTGCTGCATTTTTTCGGCCGTAGTTTAGCTGTCAATCGCTGGCTCAGCCTGAGCTTCGATTGCGTCAGCCTCGGCGCGCTGGCGCACCTGTCCGGCGGCACGGGCAGCGTATTTATCGCCCTGCTCGCCCTGTTGGTGCTGTATTCGGTGACCAGTCTTGACCGCGTGACCATACTCACCAGCGGCGCCGCCGCCATCGCCACCCTGCTGCTGCTGGCCTGGCCGGTGTGGCCACCGCCGGCAGACTTGCATCACCTGCTGATGCCGACTTTTCTCATCGCCGGCATCGCCATTTCCGCCGGCGAACTTGCGCAACTCATCCGCTTCTCCCACAGCCGCACCGTACATACCATGCTGGCGCAAATCCGCGCCACGCTGGACAGCCAGCGCAACCAGGCAGTCAGCGAGCGCGACAAAGAACGCTATCGGATCCTGCTCGAATCGGTCAATGGCATACCCTGGGAATACTCCGTGCCTGCCCAGCGCTTTACCTATATTGGCCCGCAGGTCGAAAGCATCTCAGGGTATGCCCGCGATATCTGGTGTCAGGCCGGGTTTCTGCAATTGCATGTGGTCGATGAGGACAAGGAGCTGGTGTCCCGCATGCTGCACCTGAGGGACGACAATGGACGCAAACGGGAATTCGAGTATCGGCTGCGCACCGCCGCCGATAGTGAAATCTGGCTGCTGAATATCGTCAACAACGGGAGCGGCGCCGAGCAATCGGCGCTGCTGCGCGGCATCATGTTTGATATCAGCCAGCGCAAGACCACGGAAATGGAATTGAACAACTACCGCGGCAATCTGGAAAAGATGGTACTGGAGCGCACCGAACAGCTGAAGGAGGCCAATCAGCAGCTGGAACTGCTTACCTTGCACGACCCGCTGACCGGCCTGGCCAANNCAACGACACCTACGGCCACGACGTGGGCGACGAGGTGCTGCGGTCGTTCAGCAAGATCGTCGCCGCCAGCATCCGCGCCGAGGACGTGCTCGCGCGCTACGGCGGTGAGGAGTTCGTGGTGCTGCTGGCGGACATCAATCCAACGGAAAGTCTTGCCGTGGCGGAAAAGTTGCGCAACGCGGTGCTGAGCGCCGCCCTGCCGCACCGCGGCGCGCCCGGCGGCTGTCTTACCGTCAGCCTGGGCGTCTGGAGCTCAACGGTGGATACCAGCACGCCCGAGGAAATCCTGCAACGTGCCGACAGCGCCCTGTATCAGGCGAAAAATACCGGTCGTAACCGGGTGGTGATGGTGCCTGAACACGGCAAAGTGAATTTACACCGGGTCAAGTGAACGAGTTGCACCCTGGTCGCCGGCGGTGCCGAACAGACGATGGAAATTGTCGCTGGTGGCCGCCGCCAGTTCCTCGTAGCTGATGCCGCGCAGCTGGGCGATGTACTGCGCCACGTATTTCGTATACTCCGGGTAGTTGGGCTTGCCGCGCATCGGCACCGGCGCCAGATAGGGCGAATCGGTTTCCACCAGCATGCGNNTCGAGACCGGTTTCACCGATGGCGATCACGCGTGGATCATCAGCCAGGGCCAGCAGTTCTTCGACCGTGGGTTCACCGCTGTCGCGCTCATTGGGATGCACTCCCACGGACGCATACACCGCGGCGTGTTCGGCCGCCAGGCGTTTTACCGCACCGACATTGGACAGATCGATGCTGACGCACAGCAGGGTGGTGACATCGTTGTCGCCGGCCTGCGCCAGCATGGCGGCCATGTCCCCATTCCAGGGGCTCAAGTCCAGACGATCGAGATGGCAATGGGAATCTATCAGCATGGCGAAAACTTGGTTGGCATGGACAAGTGCCGCCGCCGCGCCTTGGGTCACGGCGGGGNNTGTTGGTGGGAATGAACAGGCCGCCGTTTTTCACGAACGGCATGTAGGCGGCATATAACGAACTCTTGTCCTTGATGGTCAGGGACAGTATGCCCCCCTGTTTCATCCCGGGTGGGCCGCCTGGTGGTAAACCGGTGCTCATGCTGTGCTGGACCTGCGTCGCTGTTAGTGGGTTGAACGGGTGACCTCGCGTTGCCAGGACAGCAGCAAAGACTCGAACTGCAACTGCACATTCAGGTTACGATCCACCCATGTCATCATATCGGTCAGTCCATCGAGAAATTTATACAAGGCTCGGAGACTGGTCCGCTGCGCCAGGGCGGACAGCTCCTGCGCCAGATCATCGTTTATTATTAGCGACTGGTCTCGCAGAATCTTGATACGAATCAAATCCCTGCACCATCCCCATAACCAGCCCTGCAGGCGCTGCGGATCACGCTTGTGCCAGCGTTCGACGACCTCCAGGGCATAGTCCCGGTCCTGGCTCAGCGCCAGAAAGTCGTGAAAAAAGTCCTTTCTTTCAGTAAGATAACCACTTTCCATGTATTCCATGGCAGTCAGCGGCGCGCCGCCGGCCAAGGCCAGCGCCAGAGTAGCCTGCGGTGCCTGCCCCAGCTTGTCCTGCAAATAGCGCTGCGCGAACTCGCGCTCCGGTGGCTGAAAGAAAATTCGCTGGCAACGACTGCGTACCGTGGGTAATAACCAGCCCACATGCGGGGTCAAGAGCAGTAAATAGGTGCCGGCCGCCGGTTCCTCCAGAGTTTTGAGCAAGGCATTGGCCGCATTGACCGTCATCTTGTGCGCTTCGCGAATCAGGGCCACCTTGCACCCGCCCAGGTGGCTCTTGACGCTTTGCCAATACACCAGATCCCGCACGGCATCGATACCGATGCTTTTCTTGTCTTCCTCCACCATCAGCTCATAGATATCGGGGTTATTACCGGCCTGGGCCAGTTTGCAGCTGGGACACTGGCCACAGGCCTCGGCGGTGGCACCCAGGGTTCCCTGACACAGCAGGCGCCGGGCCAGGCGCCAGGCGAACCGGGCCTTGCCCAGACCCGCCTGACCATGCAACAGCAGGCCGTGGGGCAGGCGCTGCTGCTGCAGCTGGCCGCAGGCCGTCGCCCATTGCGCTTCATGCCAGGGAAGTGTGTCGTCCATCAGGGCTCCTGTGGCAGCATGTCATCGAGCACGCGGCGCAATTGCGCCTGCACCTGGGCCAGCTCCTGGCTGGCGTCGATCACCCGGAAACGCGCCGGCTCCGCCGTCGCCTGGGCCAGATAGCGGGCGCGTACCCGGTTGAAAAAAACCAGGTTTTCGGTTTCGAAGCGGTCCGGATCGCTGCGTCCGCCGGCCCGCTGCAAGCCGGTCTCCACCGGCAGGTCCAGCAACAGGGTGGTGTCCGGACGCAGTTCACCCTGCACCCAGCGCTCCAGCTGCGCGATGCGGGGCTCGGCGATGCCGCGCCCGCCGCCCTGATAGGCGTAGGTGGCATCGGTGAA
>DKAS01000229.1 GCA_002448875.1 Proteobacteria bacterium UBA6920
GGGGGGGGAAAGATGAAAAAGAAAATCGACGTTAATGATTTACGTCCGGGGATGTACGTGGCCGAGCTGGATCGTCCCTGGCTGGAATCGCCGTTTCTGTTTCAAGGATTTTTTCTGAACAGCGAGGATGAAGTGACGATGCTACGCAGCACCTGCAAGTTTGTCTATATAGATACCGAAAAAATCGATACCGGTACTCAGCCCCGCCAGTTTCAAGAACACGCGCATGCAGATCAAATACACAGGACGATTGATCCATCGAACCTGCGCCGGTCCCTGCCGGAGGCCCGCAATGAGAGCGCGGAGAAGGCAAACTTCGAAATGGAATTCTCCCGGGCAGTAACCACACAAGCTAGGCTGCGTGACATTACCTACAATATGTATTTTGACGCGCGCATGGGCAGGAACATAGAGCTAGCCAACACCCGCCAAGCGGTTCGCGACCTGGTTGATAGTGTGCTGCGTAATCCCGACGCGCAATTATGGCTGAGCCAACTGCGCGAAAAAGACGATCTTTCCGCCGAACACAGCCTGTCGGTAACGGTGTTTTCACTGGTTTTCGGTCGCCATCTGGGGCTGGATGCCGACGAGTTGATGGATCTGGGAATGGGAGCTGCACTGCATGACATCGGTAAGATCAAGGTGCCTCAATCAATTATTGAGAAGCTCGGCGTACTGACCCCTGAAGAATATAACATTATACGCCGTCACGCAGAGTACGGCGGGGAAATACTCCGTGGAATGCCAGGTATCACTCCTGAAATGCTTGGCATCGTCCTGTATCATCACGAAACAACCAAGGGCAACGGTTATCCCGGGGGACTGAGCGGCGAAAATATCCCCGTGTATGCACGCATCGTCAGCATTATTGACAGCTATGACGCCATGACCACCCACCGCAGCTATCGAAAAAAGCGCTCTGCATTCGATGCGCTAAAAGAGCTATACGATCTGCGTGGTGATCGCTATGACCAGTTTCTGGTGGAACAATTTATCCAATGCCTGGGAATCTACCCCGTAGGGTGCCTGGTCGAATTGCATTCAGGCGAGGTAGGGCTGGTAGTTTCCAATCACACGTCACGCCGCTTGAAGCCAAAGATTCTGCTGGTCCTCAATAACCGGAAACAGCGCATCATGCCGCCACGGTTAATAGATCTGAAAACCGTCGGTGATGACAACGCCATGAAAAATTCGATCAAGACAGTGCTGACGCCGGATAGCTATGACATTAATACAGGCAACTATCTACAGATAGATCAGTGGTTTAATACCTGATAGCTGACTTCCACAAGCGGTAAATTGCATCCACCCCGGCAAACACAGGCAGTCTGGCGTCGCGCCGGCAACGTCTAATTGTTCTACAAATCGCAACCCACCGTTTTCCCTGGCAGGATCATGACGCGCTCGAAATTCGCCATTTAAGCCGCCTAGCTGGCCGTATTGCAAGCCATTTATTTCGAACCTTCAGCAGGAAACCCGCAATCAACGCTACTGCTGGCGGTACCAGGGAAATCTTCCGTGCTACCCCACCTCTAGTGACCAGGCGGTATCGCCTTCACCAGCACAAACAACAATACGACAGGCGCCACCACAACAGTATCAAATACAATCGCGGCAGGGGTCGCCACGATTTTCTTAGCTGTATTGGCTGGGCCAATCGAGTCTCGGTGTGCGCCGTCCCCAGCGTGTTCCGCGGATTACACCGAGGTTGGACCGCAGCAAGTCCATGAATCCTATCTCGTTTTCTAAACAGCTCGAAGATGCGGCTGAATGCAGGAAACCCCGCAGGCTTGTATGCGCTTTCTGCCGACATTGGAGATAGCGGCGAGTCTGCCGACTAATGACTTAGGCCCGAACGACGGACTATAATAAGTGCTTGCAAATCAATCAACTCACTGACATTTATCGGTCGACAATAGATGAGCCTGGACTCCCTGGATAAGAACAGCGCCTGGATACAGCGCGAGAGTGAATCGTCGATGGCGCGGCTGTTGCCGAGAATTGAATCCAGGTTCAGGATGCAGACCGACGCAGTCGAATGGGAAATGTATCTCAGTCGCCTCAAGCGGCACTTTCCACGCCTGTTCACCCAGCTGTTCAGGCTGTATGGGAACAAATACGACTTTTTCTATTACCTGGAAAGCATCCTGTCCTCAGCCACGGAAATGTGGCTGACCCGCCCGGCGGAGCTGAAGGCCCTGGATGCGCTGCGCGCCGCCGACCCGCTCTGGTACCAGTCGAACCGCATGGTTGGCGCCATGTGTTATGTCGATCTGTTCGCCGATGATCTCAAGGGACTGCAGGAGCGCATCCCCTATCTGTCCGAGCTCGGCATCACCTATCTGCACCTGATGCCGCTGTTCAAAGCGCCGGAAGGGGAAAATGACGGTGGCTATGCGATCAGCAGCTATCGTGAAATCGATCCCGCCTTCGGTACCATGGAACAGCTGGCCGAACTGGCCACGGAGCTGCGCCATCACGGCATTTCCCTGACCTTGGATTTTGTCTTTAATCACACGTCAGACGAACACGAGTGGGCAAAACAGGCACTGGCTGGCGACTCGCAATTTCAGAACTACTATCACATGTTCGCCGATCGCGAAATACCGGATGCCTATGAAAAAACCATGCCGGAAGTTTTCACCGATGATCATCCCGGCGCTTTTACCTATATCAGCAGGATCAAGAAGTGGGTGTGGACGACCTTTCATACCTACCAGTGGGATCTGAACTATGAGAATCCGCTGGTATTCAATCGCATGCTCGAAGAAATGCTGTTTCTTGCCAACCAGGGCGTCGAAATCCTGCGCATGGATGCCGTTGCCTTCATCTGGAAGCAGCTGGGCACCAATTCACAGAATCTGCCGCAGGCGCACTGGATCATCCAGGCTTTCAGCGCCATTGCCAGCATCGCCGCACCCGCCATGGTGTTCAAATCCGAGGCCATCGT
>DKAS01000152.1 GCA_002448875.1 Proteobacteria bacterium UBA6920
AGCCAGGCCGAGGGCCCGGCGTTCATTTCCTGCTGCAGCGCACCGATCAGTTGCTTGATCGCCACGCCCTCGCTGACCTTCATCGGCTGGATCTGCAGCGCCAGTAACTGGCGCATCGCCGACGCGCCCACCGCCTGGCAGTACACCGCGACGCAGCCGGCCAGCGGCTCGAGCTTGCTCACCAGCTTGTCTTCGTTACCGTCCTGGGTCAGCTTGCCGAACTGCACCGCCTCCAGCAGCTGGGCCTCATCCGGTGTCACCCGGTAGATGGCAAAGCTTTCGGCCGAACCGAAGTGCTGATTGACGCATTGCATATCGCTGGTGGCGAATGCCACTTTTACCCCCGCGGAAGCCAGATCCGCACCTGCGGCCGCGCTAGCCAAGACTCGCATACGCCGTTCCAGACTCATGCTTCTGCTCCTTTTGATATTCGGGTTTCTGCGCCAGACTCGAAATATAGGGCTCCACCCGCCGGTGGTCGGCAGCCAGCATCATATTGGCCAGATCGAACAGCGTCTGGCGCACGCCCTTGTAGCCGATGCGGCAGGTCTGGTAGCCGCCGATCAGGTCGTACAGCGGAAAGCCAAAGCGCAGAATAGGCAGGCGCAGGCGTTCCGCCGTGGCCACGGCATGGGAATTGCCGATCACCAGTTCGGCCCCTGCCGCCGCCGCCATCCGCTCCAGATCCTCGAGATCGCCGATTTTCACCGTCGGCACGCGCATTTCTTCCATTTCCACGCCCCGGCTCGGCACTACCGCCGCCACCGTTTCCGCGCCCATGTCCGCCGCCAGGTCGCTCCAGGCACGCAAGCCGTCGGCATCCTGAGCGATGGCGAACCGCGCCATGCCCAGCATGAAATGCGTATCCAGCATCGCATCCTGCAACTGAGCGCGCTGCCGCTCCAGCTTGTCCGGGACGGGACACTGCGCCAGCTCGGCCAGCAGACAGACCAGCGCATCCACGGTAGACATGCTCATCAGATGCGGCAGGCGGTGCACCGGCACGCCGGTGCGCTGCGCCAGCAGGTCCGCCGCGGCGTACAGGGACGGGCCGATCACCACCGTGGCCAGCGCGTCGCCCAGGGTGGCCAGTTCCGCCACCGGAGTGCCACCGGTGCTGACCGGGCTGAAAGCGTCGTCACCCAGATGCCCGTCCAGGGAGTCGCCCAGATCCGGCAACAGCAGCGGGCGCAGACCGAAGCTCTCGATGAGTTCCTTCAGCGCCTCCACGTCGCCCGGGCCCAGCAGGGAGCCGGCCAGGACATTGATTTGTTTCCTGCGGCTGCCCGGCCGCGTACCGGCGGCCGCCGCCTCCGGCACCAGGCTGGCGATCATGGCGCGCACCGCCGCCGCAAAGCCGGTTTCGAAACAACCGCTGAAATCGGGCGTGTTCACCGCCACTACCTTGATATGATCGTATTGCGGATAGCTGCTGCGGAACTTCTTTACCGCCAGCTGCACATCGCAACCCTGGGTTTCCGCCAGGCCGGTGGTGGGCACGCCAATCAGCGCCGGTTTGGCTTTGTCGGCGATGGCGCGCAGACCCTCGACCACATTGTCGTCGGCGCCCATGACCGAGCTGACCTGGTCCATGGCGGTGGTCTGCAGAGGGACCGGTTCGCGGAAATGGCGCACGAAAAACACTTTGCCGAAAGCGGTACACCCCTGGCTGCCATGCATCATCGGCATCGCGCGGTTGATACCGAGAAAAGCCAGCGACGCGCCTACGGTCTGGCTGGTTTTTAGCGGGCTGACGGACAGTGCTTTATCGCGTTTGCTGATTTGCGCCATGGCCTATTCCCCCGCCGCCCGTGCCAGCGCCGCCGCCGGCCGGCGCCACGGCGCCGGTTCGCGCACCGCCGGCCATACCGGACTCTCCATGGTCTGCGCCAGTTGCCGCACCAGTTCCAGCATGCCCTGGTAGCCGGCATAGCCGAATTCACGTTCCTGATTGATATCAAGAAAAGGAACCCGCGCCTTCAACGCCGTATACATATTGCGACCGCCGGCGATGAGAATGTCGGCCTGGTATTCCTTGACGATGCCGATCAGCGCTTTGGGGCTGCCGTCCTCTATCATTTTGGTGTTCTCGCCCATCAGCTGGCGAATACGCTCTTTGTCCTCTTCCGTCGACTTGCTGGTGCCGGTGGCCACCACCACCATGCCCAGATCCTGCAACGCCGAGATCACCGACCAGGACTTCACGCCGCCGGTATAGAGCAGCACCCGCTTACCCTGCAGGCGCTGGCGCCAGGGCTGCAGCGCGGCGTGAATGCGCGCTTCCTCGCGCGCGATCAGTTGTTCGGTTCGCGCGCTCAGGTCCGCATCACCGATCAGGGCGGCGATGTCGCGCAACGCCTTGCTGGTATCGGTAATGCCGTAAAAGCTGCCTTCGAACCACGGCGTGCCATAGCGCTCCTTGAGTTTGCGCGCCACATTGAGCATGGCTTTGGAGCAGACCATCATGTTGACTTCGGCGCGGTGCATGGTCTGCACTTCATGGAAACGGGCGTCACCGGACAGGGTGCAGAGCACCCGGATGCCCAGCTCGTCGAACAAGGGCAGGACATACCAGAATTCACCGGCGATGTTGTACTCGCCGATCAGGTTGATATCGTGGACAGCGATTTCGGGAGTATGCGGATGGCGGGGTTTGAGCGCGGGTTCGCGCGTGCCGATCACATGTTTCACCATGGCATCGCCGGCAATGCGGTTGCCCAGGTTCTTGGTGCCGTAAAATCCCGCCGCATCCACCGGCACCACCGGCACGCCCCAGCGTTCCTGCGCCGCCTTGCAAACCGCATCCACATCGTCGCCGACCAGCGCGGGCACGCAGGTGTTGTAAACGAACACCGCCGCCGGACGATAGTCCTCCAGCGCCTGCTTGATGGACATGAACAGGCGTTTTTCGCCACGCCCCATGACAATATCCTGCTCGGTCAGATCGGTGGTCATACCGATGCGGTACAGGGTCGGGCCGCTGGAGCGGGTGCCGCGATTGTCCCAGGAGCTGCCGGCGCAGGCGATGGGACCGTGGACGATATGCGCAACGTCGGCGATCGGCAGCAAGGCGATCTGCGCGCCATCGAACGCGCAACCGCCGGCGGTGGCGCCGGGTTTGGGCTTGGCGCAACCGGATTTGGATTTCTTGTTGTGACTGCACGCGGGTTCATCCAGCAGCTCGGCGATATCTTTGGCCTTCATCATGTCTCCGCATTTTTCCAGGAACTACTGCAGGTCCTGGAGCAACCCGCATGCCAGGAGTTAACACATTGTTTTATAAATAATTAATGGAAAACTCTTTGTCGTAAATGCAACAATTTCCGCCCGCCGTGGATGGCATGCGACAACGCCCGCAAGCGTCGCAGCACGGCGGGATGAGAGAGCCGGTGCTGCACAGCAACCGCTGGCGCCGACGGGAGACAGAGCATATGATGCAATCTCGCTGCGCTGCCGAGTTGCTCAACCGACGCGGCGCACAAGCAAAGGATGTTGGAAGCGATGAGGACAGGCAACCATGGCCAAACACTATGCAGAATTAACGGATAAACTGCGGTTTTTCATCGCCGAGCAGAAGATTTTCTTTGTCGGCACCGCCACCGCCGACGGCCGGGTGAATATTTCCCCCAAGGGCATGGACTCCCTGCGGGTACTGTCACCCACCCGGGTGATTTGGCTCAACGTCACCGGCAGCGGCAACGAAACCGCCGCCCATGTGCAAACGCAACCACGCATGACGCTGATGTTCTGTGCCTTCAACGGTGATCCTGTCATCTTGCGCCTGTATGGTGAAGCCCGCGCCGTGCACCACACCGATGCCGCTTGGCCGGATCTGATCGCCCGCTTTCCGCCCTTGCCCGGCGCCCGTCAGATCTTCGATGTGCATCTCGATCTGGTGCAGACTTCCTGCGGCATGGCGGTCCCGAATTTCAGCTATGAGTCGGAGCGCAGCTTGCTCAATGACTGGGCTACCAGGAAAGGCCCGGTGGAATTGCAAAAATACTGGGCGGAAAAGAACCAACGCAGCCTGGACGGCCTGGAAACGCATATCTTGACTAAAAATGGGATAACCTGAGACTCCGCACGTTGGGGTGGGCATGCCTTCTTTTTTTTTATACTTATACCGTATTCGTATTTCCCCATCCCGTGCCACAATTAATCGCCTTGGGCATTTTCACCTTAATTATTAAGGTTCCATATTTTGCCCATAGCATAAAGTCGAGGGTTAATTTGCCGATAAAACATTCACAAAACGCTAGCTTAATAGATTTTAATACTGGTTACCCACTACTATTGAGACGGTATATTGTACTATGTGCCACTTTAATAGTTAGTAGTCGCTCCCGGAACTGGGCGTAGCCAGGGAATCTGAAGCAGCGGCGAGTCAACCGCCGTTTCGTTTCCGTTGCGGGGACGATGCCTGCGGCGCGGACGCAGGCAATGAGCGAAGAACGGAAACCAAAGTATGGAGTATGCGTAGCACACCAATCCTGTGTTTCCAGCCGGTGGATAGTTGCCTGGATTACCAGTCTTATTCCTGCGCGCTCGACCCCGAACTCCCGGTAAGCGCCTTTGCGGAAGTCCGCCAGCTTCTACGGCAGCTGGGAACCGCCGACCAGGAAAGGATGGGAGTGGTCTATGTGCGGGGACCCTGGGGATTTTTTGTCATCCCCGGGCATGGCTACCCCAGCCTGCGCGCCAGTTTCTTTTTTGATACGCCGGACGACGAAATAGAGAAAGTATTGGGGGAAATTTGCGCGGTTCTGGCCGCGCTGAATGTCAGCGAGATCGAGCAAGGAGAAAGCAATGAGTAATAACAATAACGCTGGGGCCTGCACCATCGTGGTGGCCGATCTGTTCGCCAAGATCAACAACCAGCGAAAAATGATAAAAAAGCCGCCGATCGAGGAGCGCGCCCTGATATCGCGCCTCACCCTGCGTTTCAACGTCCAGGGACAGCGTTGGGTGGACTTCGCCGGCGCCAAAGTTTCCCTGACGAAGGAAGAAGTCCCCGCCCTGGAAAAAATTATCAATGATCAATTCGGCGTATTCTTCACCGGTGAAGTTGCCAGGTTGTGCATCAACCAGCAAGCCGCCAGCAGAGCCCCGCGGCGCGCCGCGGTAATCGAGGAAATGGTGGAGGAAGCAACGGAAGAACCCGAAGTGGAAGCCGTGGGATTTTTCGCCTGGTTGAAGTATCTGATCACCGGTCGCTGACGGTTGCGCCGGCGCTACCCGCAACAGAACATATTACAAATTTCCAACAGGAGGCAGGATGGCACCCAAGATCACCAACGAGCATGGGCAGACTTATATCGGCGGTCTGAATCGGGTATACCATTGCAACTATTACAACGCTTACCTGCAAACCGCCGTGCTGCTGTCCGACGGTGCCGGCGATTGCCAGCCCCGGCGCCTGCTGGCCGACGCGGTGGTACCCCTGGTACGGCGGCTGCGCAAGGCCGGCTACTCCGACCAGGAACTGCGCGAGGAATTTTCCTTCTGCGGTTTCGGCAAGCTGCGCCACACGCCGATCACCAACGAGTGGTTGACGCCGACATCGCACTACGGGCAGGCAGCGATCATGCAAGGCCAGGCCGAACGCAGCTGCTTTTTCAATGTGGGCTATATCGCCGGCATGACCGATCAGGAGATCGAGGAAACCATGTGCAAGCAGATGCGTGCGCCGGTGGATCTGTATAAGAGCAAAGGCCCTCTGCATGCCATCGACGACTATCTGAAACGTCCGCCCACGCTGCGTCCGGCGCCGCCACGCTTCGGCTTTCAGGATTGTCAGGCGTTCGATACCGTGGTCGACGAAGGCGCCATCATCCAGGCGGTGAGCGGCCTGCCCCTGTTCGGCAAATCTGGCGTGCAGGACACCGGTTTGATCGATGCCTTCGGCGTGGTGCTGACCAACCATTTCGCCGATTACTACAATTACATCTCCTACGAATCCTATTACGGCATGCTGCGCGCCGGCCTGCCCCTGGACCAGACCAAGGACGTTTTCATTCAAGGCGGGCATGTCTGCGCATTCAACACCTTCGGCGGCATCATGTCCAGCCCGGAATGGGACGCCGTGGTCAGACCGATGTGCCGCAACGATCAGGACTGGATTCACGGCATGATCGCCATCGTCAACGCCCTGGGCTGGGGCGTGTGGCGGGTCGAAAAAATCGTGCCCGGCAGGGAACTGGTCATTCGCGTCTACAACTCCTACGAGGGCGTAGGCTACAAGCGGATGTACGGTGAAACCAAGGAGCTTGAAACCTCGTTCCTGATCCTCGGCGGGGTGCAGGGTCTGGCGCATCTGTTCTGGAAAATCGATATCAAAAAGCGCCCGAAACTGTCCCAGGAATTCTACACCACGGTGTTCAATTCCCCGGAAAACAAATTCTCGGTCAAGCAGACCCACAGCATCGCCGCCGGTCATGAGTACGACCGGGTGGTGGCCTGGCGCAAGTGATCTTCGCCACGAGCCGTCGCGGCGCTCAGCGCTGTGGCGGCTCGTCGCGCAGGCGCGCCGCGACCAGTTCGCGCACATCCCCTTCGGTATCCCGCAACAGCGACGTAATACGGGCCAGCGGCGCCTTGGCCGCCGCCGTCAAGCGCACCAGCAGATCCTCATCCGCCAGCAGCAATGCCGCCAGCTCGGCGTCACAGCGCTGCGCCACGACCCGCCTGACTTCCGGCTCGGGATCGGTGGCCAGCAACAGCAGTGATTCGGGTGGTAACCGTTCAGCCACCAGCTTGCGTACTTGCCGGTCCGGATCGCCTATCATGCGAAACAGGCGACCGGCGGGCAGGCGCCGCGCCACATAGCAACGCACGCCGTAGTCGGCATCGGTGGCGAGCAGTTCGAGTTTCTCCGGCGGCAGGCGATCAGCGACGGTGATACGCACTTCCCGGTCCGGATCGTCGACCAGATGCAACAGACTGTCTTCCGCAACCCGATAGGCAACGGCACGCCGCACGATTTCATCGGCATCGTGCAGCAGCCTGGCCACTGCCTGGCGGGGTGCGTAACGCACGGCGATGGCGCGCCGCTCCCAGAACGCGTCTGCCAGATAGCGCTCCGCCAGCTGCGGATTGCGCTGGAAGAAACGGTCGATCTGCCGGCCGCTGGTTGCCATCACGCAGCGGTCACCGGGCACGCACCCGCCCCCGGGCAGCAGCGTGGCGTGATAGGCACAGCGGCTGCAATCGGCACGCGGCGTGCGATCAGCATCCTCCACCGTATGGTCAGCCACCCGGCCGCTCATAGTCGCGACCGCCGTCGCCAGTGGTCAATCATGGTCGGCCGCCAGGTGCGCGATTACGAGGCCGGTGGCCGCTGCCGGATCCGTTGTCAGCGACAGGCAGGTCGCGCCGCTGCTTATCAGATACATATTGAAGGTTCGCCCCCGCCGAATCGGCAAGCCGCCGTAAACATCGTCGTTGCTGCAATAGGTA
Source organism: Proteobacteria bacterium UBA6920 (assembly GCA_002448875.1). GTDB lineage: Bacteria > Pseudomonadota > Gammaproteobacteria > SG8-11 > SG8-11 > UBA6920. The sequence goes on from DKAS01000152.1 coordinate 7,456, forward strand.
AAATGCAGATCGACGAAGGCATGGCGCAGAGCCTGCACCGTTTGCTCGTCAATCTCCCGGTCCTGCAGATACGCTGCGATGCGGTCTATGGTTGCTTCCGGCAGCATGCTTCCTCCCGCGGTCCTAACCGGACAAACGACTGCGCTGTTCGGCGCCGTGACCCATGACTTTGGCCAGCCAGGGCGGCGGTTGCCTGCGCATTACCTGCTGCAGATCGCTCAGATGCTCCCGTGCCGTCCCACCTTCGGGTTTTTTGATCGGATAGATGCCCGAGCGCACCACCTTGGCCGCCGCCGGTCCGCCGATGGACTGGATATAGAGTACGTGGCAATCGCGGATCAGGTCGGCGCGAAAGGCATTCCTGTCTTCGGCCGTGCTGGCTCCGTCGGTGGCGCGAATAGCGATCAGACGGATGTCGTCGCCGTTGAGCTGGTAGACCAGGAACCGCGGGCAGGAACCAAAATGGCCATCCAACTGTTCGCCGCCGTTGCTGGCCACCGCCACCCGTATCGACTCGGGCATGTCGCCTTCGGCATAGGCCTCGGTCGCCGGCAGCGATTCCTCCACTCCTTCCTCGCCCCACAGATAGCGTACGGCCAGCTTGAGATACTCCATGCCGATACCGCTGTCCTCGCCGTCCTCCTCGCCGTCAAGGCTGGCGAGGCCGGTTTTGAGGTCGGTGACCGTCATTTTCGTCAATCCCTGCTCGGTCAGCGCGTCCTCGCCCAGACGCCGACCGAGCACCGTCAGCAGTTGCCGCACCTCAATCCCTGGCAGCACCTTGGCTGCCAGGGCAATGCGCAACGCGACCGCGCGTGAAATTTCCATGGTCGCCTCCGCGGTCTCAGGAAGCTTTCTTGAGCGGCAGAATGCAGTCGTCGATCGGACAGACTTCGACGCATTTGGGCGAAGCGTGATCACCCTCGCATTCGGTGCAGGTTTCCTTGGTTATTTCAAAAACCACTTTGCCTTCAAAGATCGAACTGGTCGGGCACAGGGGTTCGCAATCACCGCAGGATATACACTGGTCAGCAACAATATACATAGCCATGATATGTCTCTCCCAAAAATACTAAATTCAGATTCGCTTGGCACGCACCGTAATCGGGAAACTTGGCTCGCTTTCCATGGGCTCGATGAAGTACTTCGAACCGTCGGCCAGCTGCAGCTCCCCGCCCCAGGGCGCAGGTCCGGCGTGCTGGACCGCAACCACGTTTTCCTCCAGATCCTGCTTTGCCACATACAGGGTCATGGCGCCGGTATCCCGGTCGCGCCTTAACATCACTTTAGGCATACGTCACCTGTTCTTGGTTGTGGAGGGCGGGCCAGGCCCGCCCTCCACTGCTCGCCTCAACGGATCAAATCGTAGTTGTAATCCGTTGTTCCCATACCGCGGGTGTCCTCATCGAGCCGGCTCAAAATTTCATTGACCAACGTTTTGAGTATGTGCATGGCGCCTTCATAGCCGAGGGTGGTGTCGCGATGCAGATGATGCCGATCGAAGATCGGGAACCCGATGCGGATCAACGGCACTTCAAACTCCTTGCCCTTGGTGATGGTGTCGCGCTGAATGAACTTCCCATACGAGTTACCGATCATGAAATCCGGCTTGTTGGTGAATACCAGAGAGCGCATATGCCAGAGATCACAGCCGATGTGCACTTCCGAGTTCTGGCCGTAAGGTGATGCCTTCAGCATCTTTTCCATTTCCTTTTTCCAGCGCTTGTTGGCGTTGTTGCACAGGATATGCGTCGGCTCGGCGCCCAGTTCCAGCAGGATCTTGCTCATGCCCTTGACGAAGTCCGGATCTCCCCACAGGGCGTACTTTTTGCCGTGCAGCCAGGCGTGCGAATCGGTGATCATGTCCACCAGGCGTCCGCGTTCCTTCTCCAGGGATTCGGGAATGGGCTTACCGGTGATCTCCGCCACTTTCATCAGGAACTCGTCGGTCCATTGCAGCCCCATCGGAATATTGATGTTCGGCGCGGTGTGCTTCCAGGTCGCGCGAATGAACTTCTGTGACTTTTCCGACTGCCAGGCCTGCAGGAACAGGGTATCCATGGCATTGGGAGCGTCCCTGATTTCATCCAGGGTGGTGCCGCCGGAGTACATGCGGAACTGACCGTCCGCCGGCGTATCCAGCACTTCTTCGGGATCGGACAGCATGCTGTAGTCAACGCCCATTTCCTTGAGCATGCGCTTGACGACGCGGAAGTTGCCGAGGTAAGTCTCGAAACCCGGTACGATATTCAGCTTGCCATTCTTGCCGACCGCCTTGTCTCCCATGTAGTTCAGAGTAAAATATCTGGCGATGCCTTCAAACATATTGTCCCAGCCGGTGACATGGCTGCCAACGAAGCTGGGGGTATGGGCGAACGGTGTGGGAAACTCGTTTTCGACCCGGCCGTCCTTCTTGGCGTTATTGATGAAGGCATTGAGGTCGTCACCGATGACTTCCGCCATGCAGGTGGTGGACACGGCGATCATTTCAGGCTTGTAGAGCGCCTTGGCGTTCTCCAGGCCGGCGAACATGTTTTTCTGGCCGCCGAACACCGCCGCGTCTTCCGTCATGGAATCGGATACGCAGGCGATGGGTTCCTTGAAATGCCGGTTGAAATAGGTGCGGAAGTAAGCCACGCAGCCCTGCGAACCGTGCACATAGGGCAGGGTTTTCTCGAAACCCAGGGCGCACAGCACCGCGCCCAGCGGCTGACAGGCCTTGGCGGGATTGATGGTCAGGGCCTCGCGCTTGAAGTTCAGCTCCTGGTATTCCTTTGTCGTGGTCCATTCGAATACCTCCTGGATCTTGTCCTGGGGATGGCATTCCTCGAACATGGACTTCTTGTTGGCGAGATTTTCCTTGTAGTCGGCGTCGCGAAACAAGGGATAACTGGGTTTGATATTCGCTACATCTTGACTCATTTTAACCTCCTGCCGCGCCACTAATCCGTGGACGAACGGCTTGGTGATTTTTTTTCAAGCGGGCGGGGGTCCATCCCCCGCCCGTTCCCATCAGGCACTGGCGACGACCTGCTCCTGCTGCTCGGCGGTCGCTTTCTTCCACGGCGCCGTAATCGATCCCCAGCAGGGATTGTTCAGGGTCATGTCCATATCTCGGGCGAAGATGGCGAACCCATCATAGCCATGATAAGGACCCGAATAATCCCAGGAATGCATCTGCCGGAACGGTATGCCCATCTTCTGGAAAATGTATTTTTCCTTGATACCGGAGCCGATCAGATCAGGCTTGATCGCCTTGACGAATTCCTCGAATTCGTAGCCGGTGACGTCGTCGTACAACAGTGTGGCATTGCCCATTTCCGGAATCGTACGGTCATAATCGTCGTTGTGCCCGAACTCATAGCCGGTGCCCACTACTTCCATTCCCAGATCCTCGTAGGCGCCAATGGTGTGGCGCGGACGCAGGCCGCCGATAAACAGCATCACCCGCTTGCCCTGCAGACGCGGCTTGTACTTGGCGATCACCGCGTCGGTTTCGGCCTGGTATCTGGCGATTACCCGCTCTGCGCCTTCCTTGATCTTGTCATCGAAGAAGGAGGCGATTTTGCGCAGACTTTCCGCGATTTTTGTTGGCCCAAAGAAGTTGTACTCCATCCATGGAATACCGTATTTCTCTTCCATGTGGCGGGAAATGTAATTCATCGAACGGTAGCAATGCACCAGATTGAGCTTGACTTTCGGGGTCAACTCTATTTCCGACAGGGTGCCGTCGCCTGACCACTGCGCCACCACGCGCAGCCCCATTTCCTCGAGCAGGGTACGCGACGCCCAGGCGTCACCGCCGATGTTGTAGTCGCCGATAATCGACACATCGTAGGGAGTGGTAGAGAAGCTTTCGTCGCCGTCACGCGCGCCCAGCACCCAGTCACGAATCGAGTCGTTGGCTATGTGATGACCCAGCGATTGCGACACGCCGCGGAAACCTTCGCAGCGCACCGGAACAACCGGTTTACCGATCTCTTCCTTCTTTTTCTTGGCGACCGCTTCGATATCGTCGCCGATCAGACCGATGGGACATTCGGACTGGATGGAAACACCCTTGTTCAGCGGGAACAGGGTATTGATCTCTTCTATGGTCTTGTCCAGCTTCTTGTCACCCCCGAACACGATGTCCTTTTCCTGAAAATCGGTGGTAAAGTTCATGGTGACGAAGGTGTTCACCCCGGTGGTGCCGATATAATAGTTACGGCGGCCGGCGCGGGAATACTGGCCGCAGCCGACGGGACCATGGGAAATGTGAATCATGTCCTTGATCGGTCCCCACACCACCCCCTTGGAACCCGCATACGCACAGCCGCGGATGGTCATCACGCCTGGCAGCGACTTCTTGTTGGAAGTGATACACTTCTTGGATTGCTCCACGCTCTGGTCGTTGATTGCCAGATGCTTGGCGCGTTCCTTGCGCGCTTCCTCGGGATAGACCTGCAATACTTCCTCGATCAGCGCTTCAGTTTCTTCGCGTGTCATTACACTCATTTGCGTTCTCCTGTGACGTCGCCACAAATCCGTGGACAAACGTTAAACAGACAGATTTGTTGAAAAATCGGCTCGCGAACCTATCCACGAGCCGAATACTCCTCACCGTGATCAGGCGGTGGCCACCACTTCGTCGACGGCCTTCTGACCGATGATGGACTGGTCTTCTTCCTGCATAATGCCGAATTCCATCAGCAGGTCTTCCAGTTCATCCATGGTGATCGGCGTCGGAATGACGAGGTTCTTATTGTGTATAACCTTTTGTGCGAGCTGCCGGTATTCGTCAGCCTGGCCCGCCTTCGGGTCGTACTCGATTACGGTCATGCGGCGAATTTCCGCGCGCTGGACCACGTTGTCGCGGGGAACGAAATGAATCATGGTCGTTCCCAGCTTCGATGCCAGCGCCTCGATCAGTTCGTCCTCGCGATCGGTTTCACGCGAGTTGCAGATCAGGCCCGCCAGACGCACGCCGCCGGAATTGGCGTATTTCACGATGCCCTTGCAGATATTGTTAGCTGCGTACATCGCCATCATTTCGCCGGAAACAACGATATATATTTCCTGCGCTTTGTTTTCGCGGATCGGCATGGCGAACCCACCGCAGACTACGTCACCGAGTACGTCGTAAAACACGAAGTCGAGATCTTCGTCATACGCGCCTTCCTCTTCCAGGAAGTTGATCGAGGTAATAACCCCACGACCGGCGCATCCCACACCCGGCTCGGGGCCGCCGGACTCGACGCACTTGATGTCGCCGTAGCCGACCTTCAATACATCTTCCAGCTCCAGATCTTCCACCGTACCGGCTTCCGCGGCCAGGTGCATAATGGTTGTCTGGGCCTTGGAGTGCAGAATCAGGCGGGTGGAATCGGCTTTGGGGTCACAACCGACGATCATGACTTTCTTGCCGGCTTCGGCCATCGCCGCCACCAGATTCTGGGTGGTGGTGGACTTGCCGATACCACCTTTACCGTAAATTGCACATTGACGTAATGCCATGGTTAGTTTCTCCTCATCTCATGCACTAAAGAGTTGCGTGCTGTCACCACCCCTTATCAGCACGGGCCGTGCCAGTTGCGTATTTCACGCCTAGCGCCTTGTTTTTTCGTAAAATATTTGCCAAGCGCGGCACCGGCGCACGAGTGATATATGCGACAATCGCTTTCCGGTTGTATGCTTAGCAACAAATGACCAAGCCGTTTTCTTCCTGCGCAGGCATCGCACTGCCGGTGGCAGCACGCATCCCCATCAATCGCTGTAATCTGCCGGCGGTGATCCTGGGCAGTCTGAGCTTTCAGCAGCATCCGGTACCGTTGTTACTGGACGGCACCGCACCGCTGTTCGTACCGTTGGCAAATCGGCTGGAGGGGATAGCAGACCAGCGAGAGCGTTGCGCCTGTTTCCATGATTACATGCAGGTGCAGTTTCGCCTTCACCGGCCGCAGGATGCCGGCCATGCGCCGGGGACGCGCCTGGACCGCAGCAACGCCAACTATCTGCGCTTGTTGCGCGGCTGGTTTTTCGACAGTGACGGGCGCGACGCGGCGGTATTGCGCGGCTGGGTGGAATCGCGATTCGGCCTGCTGCCCCGCTATCACGCCGGAGCGATCAGTAACGGCGATGACGCGAACTACCGTCGTTACCTGCACGCACGCACCAGCGGCCTGTACAACACCAATGCCCTGGAAGCGCAGCTTGACCTGGTTTACACCTTCTGTCAGTACGAACTGCGCCGCACCTTACCGCACCTGAGCCACCACACCCTTTTTCGCGGCGTGAATCGACTGCGGGATCTGGAGATCCTGCATCGGCAGGACGCGCGCATGTTGCTGCTGTTCAACAACCTGTCGTCGTTCAGCGCCGATGCGCAGCGGGCGGGAGAGCTGGGAGCCTATGTCATCGAAGCCAGGATACCGGCGGAAAAGATCTTCCTTTATCCCGAACTGACCGGCGGCCTGCTGGACAGTGAGCGCGAGTATCTGGTCATCGGCGGTTTGTATCAGACACGATTGATGACGACCACGCTGGCATGAGTGCTTATACGGTTTCCACGCACAGGTCGTTATCGTCGGCAAATTGCAGAATATATTCGAACCAGCTTGGATGTGAATTCCGCAGCGCGCAGTCGAGTTGCAGACATCTTTCGTCGTTCACATAGCAGGGTCGCACGCCGTCGATATAGCGTAGGCGATGATTGCGATCATAGGTGGCAAACATCGTTGCCAGACGATCCACCCAGTCGCTGGGCCGGAATACTTCGCCATGACAGGTATCACCCTTGATGATATATTTTGCGTTCGTCATAGATACCTCCTTACGGTCGCCACAACGTCTTTCATCTAGCCAGATGCGTGCCAAGAGCAAAACCGAACGGGATAACGTCAACCGATTTCACCATCGTGGTGCGCCCATTGTCAGCATTACTACATTCGTCGCAAACACCACAGAAAGCCACGGCTAACTTCGCGAAATTTCGCGCCTTGACCGCTGGACCGAATATTGCACCCCTACCCGTATCTGTTCATGTGACGTCACACGGAGAAGAATAATGTCGGAACTTTTTTTCGAAGAACTGGTCGCCGGCCTGCGCACCGGCCAAATCGTGTCCTATCTCGGACCGCAGGCCCTGACCGGCAGCGTACGCGCCAGCGACGGTGCCGCCATACCGGCGGACAGCGACAGCCTGATTTATGCGATGAATAACGGCCAGCCGATGGCACCGCGCCTGATGTACGAGTTTCCACGCGCGGCCATGCACCTGGAGTTGAAGCGCGGTCGCAGTTTCGTCGAGCAGTTTCTGACCCGCCTTTACGGCGCCGGTGGCTGGAGCCGGGCGCCGCTGCACGAACTGCTGGCGCAATTGCTGCCACCTTACGTGATCGACGTCAATCGCGACACCCAGTTGCAGGAGACCTACGCGCATACGCCGCATACGCTGATCACCGGCATCGCCCGTATCGCCGGCACCCAATACCGGTTCCGCATTCACGACTATGACGGCGAAAGCTACCACGAGATACCGCAGGAGCAGGCGGATCCCACCAAACCGGTGCTGTTCAAACCCATGGGTTCGCCGCTGCCGGAACCGACTTACATCGCTTCCGACGCCGATTACGTAGATTACATAACAGAGTTGATGGGGGGCTTTGCCCTGCCGTCGTTTCTCAAAGAAGCACGCAAGGACAAACAATACCTGCTGCTGGGATTGCGCCTGCAACGCGACACCGAACGTATGGTGCTGTCCGATATTATTTACAGCGCCGCCAAACCCCTGACCGGCTGGGCCTGCCTGCCGCAGGTGACAGCCAAGGAAAAACGTTTTTGCGCGAAACTCGGCCTGCAGGTCGTCGACATCGAGCTTGCCGAGATGATCAGCGGTCTGCAAGGCGCGCTGGCGACCGCGGCGATCAGGGCACCGGCGGCGCATGCACCCTCGGCCAGCAACGCTATCTGAACGCGGCGGCACGGGCAAAGGCCGCGTGCCGCCCTGTTTCCGGTTTAAACCACCACTGGGCGCGTCGACCGCGCGTCGTCCCCGCCCGGACAGTTGCGCACCCTTACGCGGGCGAGCAATGCCCCGCCCTGCGCCGTTGCCAGTTGCAGCAGGGCCGGCGCCTGGGCCCGACATGCGGTCTGAATGTCTTTATCCAGCACCCGCAGCCATTCGGCGGGCAGCGCCTGTTCTCCGTAATAACATCCTGCCAGCATGCCGGCAATGGCGCCGGTGGTATCGGCGTCACCACCCCGGTTGACCACGTCGACGAGAATGCTGCAGAAATCATCATGGCGGAAAAACGCGGCCAAGACCGCCCGCAGGGTGTCGACGACATAGCCGCTGGGATTGACGCATTCCTTGTCGTCGAAGCGGAACTGCGGATAGGCCGCCAGCAACCCGGCCACCGGTCCGTGGCGCAACTCCTCCTTGCCTGCGCCCTCCAGGCCAAGATGCAGCATGGCGACGACACATTCCGTCGCCGCGTCCGAAAGCTCGTTGTTGTGCGTAATATGGGACTGCGCGACGCAGGCCTGCCGTATTTCTTCCGCCGATCGCCGCCAGGTGGCTAGAGCTATGGGCAGCACGCGCATGCAGGCGCCGTTGCCGGCGTCATGGGGGCTGGGCGGTACCCACGGCTGACCGCTGTGGCGGAAATGCACGATACCGCGTCTTACGGTGTTGCCGATATCAACCGGCTTGCCGCGCATCCACTGACTAAAAGCCGCGGCAATCTCACACGGATCGATACGTCCGTTGGCCAGCAAGGCCCCGCCCAGAGCCAGCGACATCTGCGTGTCGTCGGTCACCTGCCCGGGCTTCAGATGCAACCAGCCGCCGCCACGCAGTTTCGCGTGCTTGCCATAAGCAGCGACGATTTCCCACGGGGTCATGAACTCCACGGTGGCACCCAGGGCGTCTCCCAGCGCCAGACCGAGATAAGCGCCCCTGGCGCGCTCCTGTGAACTAATCAACTTTCCGGGCCGAAACACACTGCGTAGTCGGAGCACACCTCGCAGGAGGGCGCGCGGCAAATATAGATCCCCTCTTCCATGCACAATTGTTTATAGAGAAACTTTTTCCATTTCATGTCCTTGCTGTTGCGGCGCGCGAGTTCCGGATAATTTTCCTGCAGCAGGGTGCTCATCTGGCGGCGCGATTGCAGGCCGAGGTCCTGCCACAAGTGGTCCCCGCCCATGCAACCGGCGACAACGATCGCTGCCAGCCACGCTTCCGAAAGGTCGCGGCCGGCGCGATTGCGCAATAGAAGATGCAGCAGATCGGCGCGTTCCGGTAGCCGTTCGGTGTTCAGACCGGCGCCGTCGTCCGGCGTCGCCGGCAACGGACAACCGGGAAAATGTCGCTGCAGCATCGCCGTGTACTCGGCCGGCTCCAACCCCAGGCACGGCCCCAACGCTCCCTCACCGGCCCAGTTCGAGGACAGCATGCTGGCCATATAATCCTCGTTGGGTAATCCAGCGGCATAGTCGAGCAATTGATCAAAGGAAAAATAGCCAACCGATGCGCTGGCCTCATGCCGGACATTTCTGTTATTCATCGCATTGCTCCCCACCATCGTGTTTATTGACCATACAAGCCTGCAAATCCATGTCTGCATCCAGTGCGCCTACTTTTAAGTGCAGACGCAGAATCGCCGGATCGAATCCGTGAATAAATATCTCTCCGATCCGCAACAGTGGTCGGCGAATCAACAGCGGATCGGCAATCATCGCCGCCAGCGCTCCGGCACGATCGGTGAACTTGAAACAGGTGCCAGCGTTTCGCAGCGCCGGCGCCGCCGGATTCAACCACGCCGGCTCTGGCTCACCGCGGAAGAACCTACCGAGGCTATCCTCAGTCCAGGGTTCGCTGATCAGATCCCTGACCTTGAGTTCGTTACCCCAGGCGCGCAACAGTGTTTTTTGCTGCGCGTTGGTCTTGCACCCAGGCTTTTCGTAGAACACGACTACAGTCATCTGTCTGCACTACCCGACCGGCATTGCCGACCGCCCCTGCCTGCGGTCTCGATCCAGCAGGGGGCGGAACACGCCGACCGCCGAGGCAAGCACCGCAATCATGTCCGCTGCCGGCGCGCGGCGATGCTGGCAACGATCAGGGCGCTATGCCGCTGCCACAACAGCGCTGGTACTTGCCACCGAGCGCGCAGCCGCTCGCCTGCGATGTCGCCATCAGCCCTGGTTAGCGCTGACCAGAGTTGCAGCCAGCGCCGGTACCAGCCACCATCACGATGTTGCCCACCACGGGGAACAGTTACGGAAGTCATCGTCTCGCTCCTTTACACTGTTGATCGGATCATCGCGCTTGAATTTCCGCCATCGCCTCCGCCATGCGCTCCGGCGGGATGCCGGTCAACGAACCGGGCGGATTGAAAGGTATACCCAGATCATCGATAATCACGCCCTCGATCGGACAAATGGTGGCGCACTGTGGATCGTCAAAGTCGCCGGCGCATTCGGTGCATTTGTTCTCGTCCACGAGAAAATGCGGAGCACTGGCGAAAATGGCCTGATTCGGACACAGAGGCTCGCAAGCCCAGCAGTTAACACAACCCTCGATAATTTCTACCGCCATATGGCACCCGTGCCTCGTCGTTGATTCAAGCCAGAGCTCGCTCGGAAGCCGTTTCGTCCAGGCTGCCGGCAGCGATCATTTCCCGGTACACTGCCAGCACCGCATCCTCTATCGGCTCCATGGCATGTTCACCGTTGGGCTGAATACCCGCCTCTTCCAGCTGCCCCCAGGGCTCGTAACCGATCTTCGAGCACAACACCACTTCACAGCCCTGCAGGGCGCGGATATTGGTCGCCAGCGCCGATTCCGTCTCGCCACAGGTGGTATTACCCGAACAATACTGATCCGCCTTGCGATGGCCGATAAAGCGCACGCCGGAAGGCGAGGCCTCATAAACGAGAAACTCCCTGGCGTGTCCGAAATGCTGGTTGATCAAGCCGCCGCCGCTGGTGGCGACGCCCATCAATACCGGCCGATAGTGGGCCGGAATGCCCGGATTTCTTGCCGTCGCCGATGCCTGACGCTTGGCATCGAGCTCCTCCTTGATCGCCGCGTGCACCAGTGCACGTTTGTTCATGGCCGCCGCATAGTCGATTTCCATGGCTTCTATCTTGTCCATGGTGAATTCGTCGCCGCGGTCCTCGCCCAGCAGCCCGACCGCGTCGGCGCGGCATTGCCGGCAGTGCCGCATCATATTCATGTCGCCGGCGCAGGCGTCTTGCAGCGCCTGCAGCTCCGCGGGCGCAGGACTGCGCTGCCCCATGACGCCAAAAAACGTCCCATGCTCGGCCTCGGCGATCAACGGCATCACATTGTGGAGAAAAGCGCCTTTACGCTTGACCACCTTGCTTACTTCCTCCAGGTGCTTGTCGTTGACGCCGGGGATCAGCACCGAATTGACCTTAACCAGGATGCCGCGCGCCACCAGCATTTCCAGACCCTTTTGCTGCTGGTCTATGAGTATTTTCGCGGCCTCGATACCGCGTACCCGGCGATTGTTCCAGAAAATCCAGGGATAGATCTTGGCGCCGACTTCAGGGTCCACGCAGTTGATGGTAATGGTGACATGATCGATATTATGTTTGGCGAGTTCATCCACGCTATCCGGCAGCGCCAGGCCGTTGGTGGATACGCAAAGTTTGATATCCGGCGCTTCCTCCGACAGTTGGCGGAAAGTAGTGAAGGTTCGGTCCGGATTTGCCAGGGGATCTCCCGGCCCGGCGATGCCCAGCACGGTCATTTGCGGTATGCTTGCAGCGACTGCTTTTACCTTTTTTACGGCCTGGGTCGGTGTCAGCAGCTCGGAAACGACACCGGGACGGGACTCGTTGGCGCAATCGTATTTGCGATTGCAATAATGGCACTGAATGTTGCAGGCCGGGGCCACGGCCACATGCATGCGAGCGAAGTAGTGGTGGGCATCCTCGGAATAACACGGATGATTAAATACTTTCTCCCGAATACTGTCGGGAAGCTGTGATAACTGATCATCGGTACTGCCGCAGGAGCCGGCGCTGCACCCTTTACTCACCGGCAAATCACCGCTGGCCTGACCCAATACTTTCAGCTCCATATCCATTCCTCCAGAAATTGCGCGCCGCATGGCTCAATTGACGGTTTAGCAACTACTGTGCCCGCGACGCGCGATGTCTAGCTTGCTGTTTTTTCTGGCTTTCCGATGCCATGACGACATATTGCATTGTCGCAAAGCAAACAGTGAGAGAAGGCGGGATGTGGACTACGAGACAAATTCCGACAGATACATCAAATTGCAAGGACAGGTGTATACGGGAAACAGCAGCAAAACCCTCGGCCGGCGTAACCGACCGTCAGGCTGGCGCTACAGTGGTCAGATACGGCGCATTTTGATATTGAGAATCTGGATGCGATAAGCGATCTGCCGCGGCGTCATGCCCAGCAGTCGCGCCGCCTTGGCCTGCACCCAGCCGGCCTGTTCCAGTGCGGCGATGACCTGTTCGCGTTCGTCCAGCGCGGCATCCCCGGTCACCGGCGTCAGCATGGGCTCCAACGGCGCCTGCTCCCTGAGCGGCGCGTCCTCGCTGAGACCGGCGAGCAATATCACGTCGCGATCGATACGCCCCTCCTCGCTCATTATCGCCGCTCGTTCCAGCGTGTTTTCCAGCTCGCGCACATTGCCCGGCCAGGGATGACGCAGCAGAATGCGGATAGCGCTGTCGGTGATCTCCAGCGGTCTGGCCTGCTGTTCGCCGATGCGCTGCACGAGAAATTCGGCCAGTTCCGGAATGTCCTCGATACGCTCGCGCAGCGGCGGTACGTTGATCGGCATGACGTTGAGGCGGTAGAAAAGATCCTCACGAAACTCACCGGCGGCTACGGCTTCCTCCAACTCCTTGTTGGTGGCGGCGATGATGCGCACGTCGACTTTAAGGGTCTTGCTGCCGCCGACGCGCTCAAACTCTCCTTCCTGCAGTACGCGCAGTAATTTTGCCTGAAACGCCGGGGTGATTTCCCCGACCTCGTCGAGAAAAATAGTACCGCCATGGGCCTGCTCGAATCTGCCCTTGCGCTGATTGACGGCGCCGGTAAAAGCGCCTTTTTCATGCCCGAATAATTCCGATTCGAGCAGAGTATCCGGCAGCGCGGCGCAATTGAGCTTGACAAACGGCCCGCTGGCGCGCGGCGAATTGTAGTGGATGGCATTGGCGATAAGCTCTTTACCCGTGCCGGATTCGCCGCGAATCAGAACCGTGGTATTCCACTTGGCCACCTGCCGGACCAGCTCGAATACCCGACGCATCGATGTGGTATGGCCGACGATATTGGCGAAGCCGTATTTCCCCTTCACCACCCGCTGCAGTCTATCCCGTTCCTTGGTCAACGCCAGACGCTCATTCTGCACCTGCCAGGACAGGCGCACGTTCTGACCGGCCAGGTTGGCCACCATTTGCATGAACTTCGCTTGTTCATCCAGCAGCGGCCGCGGCGCCGCTTCCGGTTGCGCGGCAAGAACGCCGACGCGCGTGCCGGCCGCCACGATGGGCACGGCGATGAATGGCAAGGCAATGTCGTACAAGCCCAGCTTGTCGACGAAACGCGGATCATGGGCCAGGCGGTCGACGACCAGTGGTTTGCCGTTCTCGATAATAGCACCGACTATGCCCTCGCCGGGCCGGTAGCTTACCTCAGTGGGTCCGGTAAGATCATCGGTAAATAACGAACACAGGATCAACGAGCCACTCTGGGGATCCAGCAGGGTTATCATGCCACGTTTCATCACTGCATAAGCATGCAGTTGAGCCAGCATGGCGTTGAGCGTTTCCTGCACATCCAGCGATGCACTCAGCACCTGACTTACCGCATACAAGGCCTCCAACCTGCCCTGCAGACGCCGTATTAGATCGCCATTGACCAAGGATTCCTTCTGACCGGACACGTCGTTCTCCACCGGCTACCTGCCGTCGGCATTGCGCAACGGCAGACGCACGTGCATCTGGCAACCGTCGGCATGTTCGTTATCGACGCTGATCGTGCCCTCATGGCTGTTGATCACGTCCTGCACCAGCGACAGACCCATGCCGGCGCGACCGCGGGCACTTTTGCTGGAGTAAAATGGTTCGAAGATGCGCAGCGCATCACCGGCGTCGATACCGGCTCCGGTATCGCTGATATACACATGGATGAACACTTCATCGAGCACTGTGCGTACGCCAATGCCACGGCTTTGGCGCTCACCGCCGCACACCGCGTCGATGGCGTTGTCCAGCAACTGCTTGAACGCGCCGCGTAGGCGGGTCTCTCTGCCGGTGATGCTGGGCAGCATCGGCGCCGGCTGCCAGTCTATGACTATGCCTTGGGCGAGCAGACGCGGCGTGGAAAGCTTCAGCACGTCGATCAGCAACTGGTTGACATTGACGGGTTTCTCACCCTCTTCCAGTTCCTGCGGCATCACCTTGCGCAGCGTATCGATGGCGTTGCGTCCAGCCACCAGCGCCTCGCGCAATACACCGGTCAGAGCCGTGTCACCGTCCTTGCTGGTATCGCGTTCCGCCACTCTGACGGCGGCCGCCACCAGATTGATGGGAATCTGCAACTGGTAAATCGCCCCGATCAGGGCTTCGCGCAGACTCTGCACCGCATTGCTTTCCGCCTGCAACGCACGCAGGGCGTTGAGCCGGGTTTCTTCCTGCTGCCGCTTAATTTCGCTGATATCGTTGATCAACAGCAGCAGATACGGCCGGTTGGGAGTTTCGAAAAAACCGTCGGCGCTGGTATCGCGATTCTTGAACCAGCGGCCGGAGCAGGAGAAAAAGCGCGTGCCCTGCGCCCCGGCGAAATCGTAGCGGATCTCGCGTCCGTCGAAAGCCCGCAGCGACTCGCTCAGCATATCCCAGTTGGCATCGCCGGCGATCCCCAGACTGCGTAAAACGATATCCTTGACCGTTTCAGGTGTGGGAAACTGCCGCGCGAGGTTGTAAAAAAACTGATTGGCGAGGACGATCTCGCGCTCGGAATTGATCAATATCACGGCGATGGGCGCCACGTCGACTACCGATTCCACCAGCAGTTTCTGGTTCTCCAGTTCGCGCTGCAGGCGGTTTTCCTCGGTCACATCCCGGTNNCCGTCCTTGCGCCGGTTGACGAGCACGCCGTTCCAGGCTTTTTGCTGCAGCAAGCGTCCCCACAGGGTCTTGTAAACGATGTCCGGCGTACATTTGTCCGACAGGAGGCTTTCATTACTGCCCTGAACGTCCGCTCGCTCATAGCCGGTGACGCGGGTGAACGACGGATTGGTATAAAGGATATTGGCTTTGATGTCAGTGATCGATATCGCCATGACCGACTGCTCAACGGCTTCAACGAATACCTCCAACGGCAACCCTTCGCCACCGCTGGCCGCGGATATAAAACTGGTCTGCCCTTTCTTGCTCATGCGATCACGATTCCCTGCTGCCTGGGAATACCGGGTGCAAAAACCAGGCCTTAGCAAAATACTCTGGAATTCACTGGCATCCCACAGCGTAAATCTCGGATTATTGTAGAAGATACGACAAGATTTTTCGGCTTACGGCTCGCTGTGGAGTAAAGCCGACATAGCCGCGCGCATCAAAAAGTCGCAGCCACGCACCATGATCGAACAGATTGCGCTAATCGTCGGCAGATTCGCTGTTTTTTCTTCGGGCCGTGCGTCGGCTGCGGTGCATGCCATGCTGGCATACTCAATGCTTTGTGCCAGTCAGGAGACGAGGCGAACCGTATGACGCAGTATCTGATAATTCTTCTAGGCACGGCACTGGTGAACAATGTGGTCCTGGTGAAGTTTCTCGGCCTGTGTNNGATCACCACCAACTGCGCCGTGCTTGGCGTGGCCTTGCTGACCCTGCAGGAAGATCATAATTTCCTGCAGAGCGTCACCTTCGGTTTTGGCGCTTCGCTGGGCTACACCCTGGTAATGGTGCTGTTCGCCGGCTTGCGCGAACGCCTGGCGACGGCACAGGTGCCCGCCACCTTCGAGGGCGCCCCCATAGGTTTTATCGTCGCCGGTATTCTTTCTCTGGCCTTTCTTGGCTTCACCGGCCTACCCAACTGAACAAGCAAAGGAGAACTCCTGCGATGATTGGCGCCGCGATTTTCAGCCTTACCGCTCTTGGGGCAGCGCTCGGCATGCTGTTAGGGCTGGCCGGCAAGCTGTTTCGCGTGGAATCCGACCCCTTGCTGGACGAGGTCGAACAGTTGTTTCCCGGATCTCAGTGCGGCCAGTGCGGATTTCCCGGTTGCCGACCGGCGGCGGAAGCAGTGGTCAGCAGCCGCGCGCCGGTGACCCTCTGCCCGCCCGGCGGGCGGGCGCTGGCGGAAAAACTGGCGAGTAAGCTCAACATCGCTGTCAACCTGGCCAATCTGCAGGACGCGCCACGTCAGCTGGCCCGTGTGCGCGAGGAAACCTGCATCGGCTGCACGCGCTGCTTTAAGGTGTGCCCCACGGACGCCATTGTCGGCGCCCCCAAGCAAATACACTTTGTGATCAGCGAGGCCTGCACCGGCTGCGGCAATTGCCTGGACGTTTGCCCGACGGAGTGTCTGGCGCTGACCGCGCCGCGCCTGCATCTCAAGGACTGGCGCTGGCATAAACCGCGGCTGGAGCCTGTCTGCACATGAAAGGCAAAACTTTTCATTTTCGCGGCGGCGTGCACCCCACCGCCAACAAGCATACCAGCGAATGCGCCATTCGCCGCTTTCCAATGCCGGCAAAACTGCATATTCCGTTGCAGCAACACATTGGCGCGCCGGCCGAACCGCTGGTCGAAGTAGGCCAGCAGGTGCTGAAGGGCGAGCTGCTGGCCAACAGCCAGGGGGTAATTTCTGCACCGGTGCATGCTCCCACTTCGGGCACCATCCGCGTCATCGACGATCTGGACGCGCCGCACCCCTCCGGTCTGCCGGTGCGTACCATTGTTCTTGAAGCCGATGGCATGGACGCATGGAAGCCCGCCGCCGGCATTGACAATCCCTTCATGCGCGCGCCGGAAGAAATCGCCGCCATGGTTGGCGCCGCCGGCATCGTCGGCATGGGCGGGGCGACGTTTCCCGCGGCGGTAAAGCTGCATCTGGCCATGCAACAAACGGTTCACACCCTGATCATCAACGGTGGCGAATGCGAGCCCTACCTCACCTGCGACGATCGCCTGATGCAGGAGCGGGCTGAAGGTATTATCACCGGTGTGCGCATTTTCAAGCACGTGCTGAAACCGGTGCGCACCGTGATCGCCATCGAGAACAACAAGCCGGCCGCTTTCGCGGCGATGCAGGAAGCTAATCGCGCGTTGTACAAGATCGAAATCGTACAGGTTCCCAGCCGCTATCCCATGGGTTCGGAAAAGCAGATGATTCAGGCTATCACCGGCCGCGAGATTCCCGCGGCCCGGCGGGCGATAGACGCCGGTGTGGTAGTGCACAACGTCGCTACCGCCTATGCTGCCTATGAAGCGGTGCAACTTGGACGACCGTTGGTATCGCGTATCGTCACCGTCACCGGTGGCGCCATTCGTCAGCCGATGAATCTGGAAGTCCCCATCGGCACCCTGCTGCAGGATTTGCTCGACTATTGCGGGCTGAACAGCCAGCCGCAGCGTCTGCTGCTGGGCGGGCCGATGATGGGACAGGTTGTACCCCATACCCGGGTGCCGGTGGTCAAGGGCAGCAATGGCGTCATTGCCCTGACCGCCACCGATCTACACCGCCAGGAAAGCCGTGCCTGCATACGTTGCGCCCGCTGCGTCAGCGTCTGCCCCATGGGCCTGCTGCCGCTGGAAATGGCGGCGCGCCTCAATAAGGGTAATATCGACGGCGCCCTGAGTTACGGCCTGCTGGACTGTATTTCCTGCGGATCCTGCTCCTACGTCTGCCCGTCAAATATACCATTGGCACATTTCTTTAACTATGGCAAGGGCGAACACGCCGCCCGTCAGGACCAGGAACGCTTCAATGATGTAACCAAGAAACTCGCGGCGCAGAAAAAGCAGCGTCTGACCAGGCAGGCGGAAGAAAAGCAGCGCGCGCGATCCAAATCCGCGTGAGCTCGGCAATGGAGACGAATGACAGATGCACACACCGATAGCAGGACCGCACACTCACGCCAACGCCGGCACCGCGCGCATCATGCTGCTGGTCTGCGCCAGTCTGCTGCCAGCTACCGCTTACGGATTCTATTTGTTCGGCTGGCCCGCCATCCTGCTGTTTACCGTCACCGTCGCCAGCGCCGTGTTGTGCGAAACGGCCAGTCTGTTGGCCGCGGGGAAATCACCGGGCCAGCACTTGAGCGATGGTTCCGCGCTGCTTACCGGCTGGCTGCTGGCGCTGACGCTGCCACCGTGGGCACCGTGGTGGCTGGGCGTAATCGGCGCCATGATCGCCATAGTCGTCGGCAAGCACGTATTTGGCGGTTTGGGGCAAAATTTATTCAATCCCGCGATGCTGGCCCGGGTCACCCTGCTGATCTCCTTTCCCCTGGAAATGACCACCTGGGCCAGACCGGCGCCGTTGTTTTCCGCCGCCGCCCCCGGTTTACTGCAGAGCTGGCTACTGCTGGTCCGTGGCCCTGACAATGCAGACGCGGTCAGCGGCGCCACGGTGCTTGGCCATGTGCGCACCGAGTTTTCCCGCGGTATCGGCTATGACCAGGCAGTTAGCGGCTATTTCGACGGCATCGACAGTTTGATCGGCCATACCGGCGGCAGCCTGGGGGAAACCTCCGCCGCGCTACTGCTCGCCGGCGGTTTATTCCTGCTG
>DKAS01000176.1 GCA_002448875.1 Proteobacteria bacterium UBA6920
TCTCGCCGACGCGGTCCTTGAATTCCTCGTACTGGCGCTCGCGCTCGGCCTCGCGGACCTTCTGCACGATTACCTGCTTGGCGGTCTGGGCGGCGATGCGGCCGAAAGGAATGGATTCCATGGATTCCTCGATGAATCCGCCGACCTGGGCATCGGCCTGCACGTCCAGCGCATCCATCATGCGGATCTGACGATCGGGAAATTCCATCGCCACGTCGTCGGCGACGATTTCCCAGCGGCGGAAAGTCGAGCTTTCGCCGGTTTTACGATCCAGGCTTACGCGTACGTCGATATCCAGTTCATGTTTCTTCTTGGTCGCGGTGGCCAAAGCTGCCTCGATGGCTTCGAAGATGACATCCTTGGCGACGCCTTTTTCGTTGGAAACCGCATCCACCACCATTAACACTTCTTTGTTCATCGTCGTATCTCTCTTACCTTACTTGCACGTTACCGTCCGGTCATGTGAATTCCGGCACCAAATTCGCTCTGTCTATCATCCGCCAGGCGATGACGATATCGCCTTCCTCGGTGGCCAGCACGATACCGTCCTGCTCCACCGCTTTGATCGCGCCCTTGAACCGGCGCCGTCCCTGCAGATTCTCCCGCAGCAGCAGTTTCACCTGCGCGCCCGCGTACTGGCGGTAATGTTCGGGCGTAAACAGCGGTCGATCCAGGCCGGGCGAGGACACTTCCAGCGTATACTGCCCCTGCACGGGATCCTCCACATCCAGCACTCCGCTGACCTGGTGGCTGACGCGCGCGCAATCATCAACATTGATGCCGCCTTCGCGATCGATATAGATGCGCAGCAAACCGCCGCGGCCGCCGCTGCGGTACTCGATACCCACCAGCGTGAACCCCATGGCCTCTATCACCGGCTGTAGCAGCGCCTGTATGTGAGCCGGAGCCTGCCGCATTTTCCTCACCTCAAAAAACAAAAAATGGGCGCGAGGCCCACTTCTCCTGAACAACAACATCCTCTGCTTGCGATACCGGGCAAACCCTGGAGAACCCGGCCTGGCCGGCCCTCCCGTCCGAAGAGCTACAAAAAAACCCCATAACCGGGGTTTTATTATTTCGGACTGTCGCCCTATCGCACCTTCCTTGGTGGCGAAGCTTATTATAAGGTATTACTCAATAAATTCAATGTTGAAGTGCAAATCTCATCGATAAATTTTCAACTCCGAGGAACCCACCATGACCTGGCACCCCCACCTGACCGTAGCCACCATAGTCGAACGTGACGGTAAATTTCTTCTGGTGGAAGAAAAGGATGGCGATCGCCAGGTGTTCAATCAACCGGCCGGCCACGTGGAATCCGGCGAATCCCTGGTGATGGCCGCGGTGCGCGAAACCCGCGAGGAAACCGGCTGGCTGGTCACGCCCCTGGCCATTATCGGCCTTTACTACTGGCTTAATCCACATAATAATAAGACCTTTTTTCGAACCCTGTTCCATGCCCGGGCCGAAAGCCAGGACACGACCGCACCCCTGGATCCCGATATTGTGGCCACCCACTGGCTGAGCTGGCCGCAGATCCAGCTATTGGAAACCAGGCTGCGCAGCCCCATGGTCATGGCGGGGATCCGCGATTTTCTCGCGGGCAAACGCCATCCATTGCAATTATTGGTGACATTACCCTGAAATTTTGCAGCCACTTCAGGTAAAATGCCTTGTTTTTACTCTCATTGTCTACTGTATGCATAGCGTCGCCAGCAACCCGCCCCCGCCCCGGCAACAGCCGCGGGAAAAAGTCGTAGTCGGCCTGTCCGGCGGCGTCGATTCGTCGGTCGCAGCCCAGTTGCTGCGCGGCCAGTACGATGTCACCGCCCTGTTCATGAAAAACTGGGACGAGGACGACCGCGACGGCCATTGCAGCGCCGCTCAGGATCTGGGCGACGCCCGCAGCGTCGCCGAACACCTGGGTCTGCCGCTGGTGACGCGCAATTTCGCCGCCGAATACTGGGACAGCGTTTTCAGTCACTGCCTGGAGGAGTTCCGCCGCGGCCGCACGCCCAATCCCGACATCCTGTGCAACCGGGAAATCAAGTTCAAGGTGTTTCTCGATCAGGCACTGGAACTGGGGGCCCGCTACATCGCCACCGGCCACTACGCCCGCCGGCTGGCCGGCGCCGACGGCTGGCAGTTGGCCAAGGCCCGCGACGTCAATAAGGATCAAAGCTATTTTCTCTATACCCTGGGTCAGCAGCAGCTGGAGCACTGCCTGTTTCCGCTGGGCGAATTGCACAAGGACGAGGTGCGCCAGTTGGCGCAGCAGGCCGGGCTGGTCACCCACGGCAAGAAAGACAGCACCGGCATCTGCTTCATCGGCGAACGCAATTTCAAACCCTTTCTGATGCGTTACCTGCCGGCGCAGCCGGGACCGATCCAGACGCCGGAGGGTAAAGTCATCGGCCGGCACGATGGCCTGATGTACCATACCCTGGGCCAGCGCAAGGGCCTGGGCATAGGGGGATTGAAGGACGCGACCGAATCGGCCTGGTACGTGGTGGCCAAGGATCTGACCGCCAACGCCCTGATCGTCGCCCAGGGACACGACCATCCGCTGCTGTTCAGCCGCCGGCTGCGTGCCGTGGATCTCAGCTGGGTCGCCGGCCGAGCACCCGAGCTGCCCCTGGCCTGCCATTGCAAGACCCGCTATCGGCAGCCAAACCAGGCATGCACCATCACCGCCATCGACGACGGTGTCGCCAGCGTCGAATTCAGTCGGCCGCAACGCGCCGTCACCCTGGGACAGTCGGTGGTTTTTTACGCCGGTGAAATCTGCCTGGGCGGCGGCATTATCGACGCCAGCGACTAAGGCGAGGCAACGATGAAACACAGCTTGCACGACCGCACCCTGGGCCTGGCCGGAACCTTTCAAGCGGCGTACCTGGTACATCAGATCGCCACCCAGGGCATGACCGACAACGCGGCCCTGGAGGCCAGTATCAACAGCATTTTCAAGATCGACGCCGCCTCGGTAACGGAGGTGTACGGTGACATCAATGGCGTCATCACCGGCCTGTCGGTGATGAAGCGCCAGCTGAACGCCGATCGCCACCGTTACGACATGCAAATCACCCAGTACGTGGTGGCGCTGCTGCACCTGGCGAAGAAGCTGCGGCAGCAACCGGCCATGTTGCAGAAAATCGCCGACGGCATCAACGGCGCCGGCGAACAGGTCAAGGTATTTCACAGCACCCACGAAAACGTGCTGGCGCGCCTGGCCGATATTTACCAGAATACCGTCAGCACCATCCCCCCCAAGATTCTGGTGCAGGGGCAGCACGGTCACCTGTCCAACCCGGCCAACGCCAACAAGGTCAGGGCGGTGCTGCTGGCAGGCATACGCTCCGCCGTGCTCTGGCTGCAATGCGGCGGCGCCCGCTGGCAGGTGCTGTTCCAGCGCAAGGCCTATGTCACGGAAACCGTGCGTATACTTGCCTTATTACGCCATTAACGCCCCGCAGCCCTGGTTCACCACCGGCAGCGGCTGGTGTAAAATCCGGCACAGCACAACCGTACAAGAAGTAGGTAAGCCGTACATGACAAGCGACAAGATGGACAGTAAAGAACTGGGATTGGTCCTGGGCCAGCAATTACTGGGTGTGGACGACCTGCACTACGGATTGTGGGAAAGCGATCTGGAACTGAATTTCAGCAATGTCACCCATGCCCAGCAGCGTTATACGGAAAAACTGCTGTCCGCCTTCCCCCCGCCGGACCGCCCGGTCAGGGTGCTGGACATCGGCTGCGGCACCGGCCATATCCTGGCGCAGTTGCTCGATCGCGGCTACCTGGCCGACGGCGTCATCCCGGCACCGGGGTTGAGCAAGCTGGTAAAACAGCGCCTGGCGGCCCACCCCGGCAACGGCAGCCGCGTGTTCGAATGCACCTTCGAGGAATTTCCCGTCGCCGACTACCGCGCCCACTACGACGTGGCGCTGTTCAGCGAAAGCTTTCAATATATTCCCCTGCGCGAATCCCTGCCGCGGCTCGAACAGATCCTCAAACCTGGTGGCGTGGTGGTGATATGCGACTTCTTCAAGACCGAGCACCACAAGGACGGCCGACCCGGCGACCGCAGCTTCGGCGGCGGCCACCGCCTGCAGAATTTTTATGAAGCCTTGCACGACAGCGGCCTGCGGCTGGAAGTCGACCAGGACATCACCAAACAGGTCAGCCCCAATATCGCCCTGCTCAACGATTTCCTGATGTTCAAGGTCAAGCCGGTCAGTGAAACCCTGGGCCGCTTCCTGCAGAGCAACTATCCAAAATCCTACTGGCTGGCAAGCAAGCTGCTGCGCAAGAAGATCGATCGTATGAACTACAAGTATTTTTCCGGCCACCGCAGCGCCGAAGTGTTCGAGCGTTACAAGAGCTACCGCTTCATCGTCTGCCGCCTGCCGGCCTGAGTCACCAGATCAGCTCCAGCGCCTCGCCCAGGCGCTGCACCGCCAGCACCTCCAGACCTTCGACCCGGGTCTGTTTGCCGGCGTTGGCCGCCGGCACAATGGCGCGGCTGAACCCATGCTTGGCCGCTTCCTTCAGGCGGTCCGCCCCGCCCTGCACCGGACGTACTTCCCCGGCCAGGCCCACCTCCCCGAACAGCACCAGCCCGTGCTGCAGGGAGCGATTGCGCATGCTGGACAGCACCGCGCTCAACACCGCCAGATCGGCGCCGGTTTCCGTCACCCGCATGCCGCCGACCACGTTGACGAACACGTCCTGATCGAAGGTGGTAACGTGGGCATGGCGGTGCAGTACCGCCAGCAGCATCGCCAGCCGGTTCTGCTCCAGCCCCAGGGTGACGCGCCGCGGGTTGGCCAGATGGCTTTCGTCCACCAGCGCCTGCACCTCCACCAACAACGGTCGGCTACCCTCGCGGGTGACGAGGATGGTGCTGCCGGGGATAGGCTGCTGGTGGCGGGAGAGAAAAATCGCCGACGGATTGCTGACCACCTTCAAGCCGCCTTCCAGCATGGCGAACACGCCCAGCTCGTTGACCGCGCCGAAACGATTTTTGACCGCGCGCAGCATGCGGTATTGACTGCTGGCGTCGCCTTCGAAATACAGCACCGTATCCACCATGTGCTCCAGCACCCGCGGCCCGGCCAGCGCCCCCTCTTTGGTGACATGGCCGACGATGAACAGCGAGGTGCCCGATTGCTTGGCGTAACGCACCAGCATGGCGGTGCTTTCGCGCAACTGGCTGACGCTGCCCGGGGCGCTGGACAGAGCGTCGGTGTAGACCGTCTGGATGGAATCGATGACCAGCACCTGCGGCCGGGTCTGCTGCAGCAGGTCGAGAATGCGCTCCACGTGCGTTTCCGTCACCAGCTTCATCGGCACCTGATCCAGCCCCAGGCGGGTCGCCCGCAGCCGCACCTGCTGCAAGGACTCCTCGCCGGTGACATACAGGGTGGATACCTGCTGGCTGATGGCGGCCAGCATCTGTAATAACAGCGTGGATTTACCGATGCCCGGGTCGCCGCCTATCATGGTCACCGAACCGACGACGATGCCCCCGCCCAGCACCCGGTCCAGCTCCGCCAGGCCGGAAACGACGCGCGCCTCGTGGCCCGCGGGGATGTCCTCCAGGGCATAGACTTCGCTGACCTGGCCGCTGTAACCCGGCGAGCGCTGGCCGCCGCGAATCTCAATGGCGCGGCTTTCCTCCAGGGTGTTCCAGCCGCCGCAATCCGCGCACTGCCCTACCCATTTGCTGTGGCGGGCGCCGCAGGCATTGCACACATAAACGCTTTTGTCAGACTTGGCCACACCGGTCCCCGATCGTTGTCCTGGGTCATCATACCACCGGTGCGCGTCCGCCAGGGCGGCACCATCCGGCGGGCACACCGCCAACCAATCGACACCTGTGAGCTGGGGGGCGGCGCGGGTGGTGAAATCGACGCCAGCGCCGGCATGACGGAAAAATTTTAGGTTTCCCGCCGGTCATCTGCTAAAATCGCCGCCATGAACAATGACACTCAGACCAAATCCCGGGACAGCGTCAAAGCGCCCCATCCCATCCTCAAGGATTATTACGCGGATGAAAGCTCGCGCAAGCAGTTCGTGCGCGGTATTTTCGATCGCACCGCCCAGAACTACGATCGCGTCGAGCGCATGATGGCCTTTGGCTCCGGTTCCTGGCATCGCCGCCAGTGCCTGCTCAAAGCCGGCCTCAAACCAGGCATGGATGTGCTGGATGTGGCCATGGGAACGGGTCTGGTGGCCAGGGAAGCCATCAATATCGTCGGCGACGCGCGCAAGGTGGTCGGCCTGGATCCCAGTGCCGGCATGCTGGCCGAAGCGCGCAAATTGCTGAATTTACCGACCATTCAGGCCATGGGCGAACAATTGCCGCTGCCGGCCAACCAGTTTGACTTTCTGAGCATGGGTTATGCCCTGCGTCATCTGTCCAATCTCGAACTGGTATTCAGCGAATATCTGCGCGTGCTCAAGCCCGGCGGCACGGTATGCATCCTGGAGATCACCCGTCCCAAGTACAAGCTGACTACCCAGCTGCTGAAAGTCTATATGAAAGGCATTGTGCCGCTGCTGACCCGGCTCACCACCCGGCATGGCGAAACCGTGCTGCTGTTTGAATACTACTGGGATACCATCGAGGCCTGCGTTCCGCCGGAGAAAGTGTTGCAGGCGTTGCGCAATGTGGGCTTCGAGGATGTCAATCGTCGCACCGAGCTGAGCATCTTCTCGGCTTACACCGGTCGCAAACCGCGCGCCTGACCGGCTGGCTGCCGCGTTCCGGCGCGGCTCAGCTGATATCAAATAGACTCTGGAAATTCGTCAAACGAATCAGCTGCAGCAGATCCTTGCTGCAGTTGATGATGCTGATCTTCGCCCGGTCTCCACCCGCCCGTTCCCGCAACAGCAGCAGCATACCCAGCGCCGCGCTGTCCATGTATTCGGTGCCAGCCAGGTCGATTATAAAGCTGGTGGCCTGTGCGTCGACCCGTTCGTAGGCATCGCGAAATTCCTTGTGCACATCGTAGGTAAAACGCCCCTGAATGGCGATGGTCATTTCACCGCGATCTTTGGCCAACCTGCTGCTAATACTGCTCATGAGCCGCCTCCCGCCCTGTGTCAACAAATAGTAGCGTAATTCTCCCGCTTGTCGAGCCTCCCCGGCGCAGCTGGCGTATGCTCGTACAGGGGCGCCGGCCGCTACCCCCGTCCCCACCCC
>DKAS01000054.1 GCA_002448875.1 Proteobacteria bacterium UBA6920
CCTCAGCTACGACAGCCACGGCTTTTTCGTCAATCTCATCGGTAAATTTTAATTCACCTTAGGTCGTGTTCGCCGGGAGTCAATCAGGGCAGAAGCAGCAGCGGCTGCGAAGCCTGTTTGGCGAGATTGGTCGCCAGACCCTTGAGGCTGGGGCGGCCGCTGACCTGGAACACCCGTTTGCTGGTTACCAGTAATGCGGTCGCCGGGTCGCGGGCGATTTCCTGCAGCGTGGCGGCGGGATCACCGGCCAGCAACTGAAAAGATGCATCCGCCAGTTCGGCCGCGCCGGTGGCGCGCGTGAACTGCTGCTCGGCGGTCGCCGCCTGCGCTTCCTGTTCCTCACGGATATAGTCGAGGAAACCCTGGCGCGCGCCTTTGGCCGATTGCCAGTCGTTGCCGATGTAGTCGGGCCAGTTGCCGTCGATGATAAAAACGCCCGTCAGCGCCAGGCGGCGCTGACGGGCGAACTGTATTGCATGCTCGATGGCGGCTGCGGAAACCTCGGCGCCATCCACTGCTACAACTATTTTTTGTGTCATTCAGACAGCCATCAGATGGTCATGACGATGACGACGGCGACGATGAGGACGGAGACCACGATGGCTCCCCAGTCTTCGGCGCGATCGTCTTTGAACAAGGTCATCTTGTGCTTGTCGTCGGTGCTGCCCAGGGTTTCACTGCCTTTACCATTTCCCATGTCATGTACTCCTGTAATCAGATGGCTACCAGATAGTCTTTGATCATCAACACCACGATCAAAGCCAGCACGTACTTGGTGATACCGACGATCAGACCGATCTTCAACGGCGTGCCGCCGGCGCGGGCCAGTTCTTTGATGTCGATATAAGCGCCCAGACCGACCAGGCCGAAACCGAACACCCACTGCATGACCAGACGCAGCATCTTGATGGTTTCCGACGCGGGCGGACCGCCCTTGATGCCGGCATCGCCAAACGCGCCGAAACTGGTCAATACCACCATGGCCAGGAAGCCGATGACGAACACGGGGAATTTTTCCACCAGCAGGGTGCCCAGGGATTTCTTGGCGCCGCCGGCCTGCTCACTGCCCTTGCCCGACCAGTACCAGACGGTAACCGCGAACACGGCGAAGGGGATGGAAATGACACGCATGATGTTCCAGATTTCCGCCACGGAGACCGCGCTGCCCGGCTCAACCGCCGGGTTGAATGCCAACGCCGCCGCCAGTACCTGTCCCGAGTTCAGGATGCCGGTACCGATCCAGGCGCCGTACTGCAGGTCGGTCAGACCCAGGGCGTGGCCGATGAACGGGCTGATGAACATGGTGAGGATACCGAAACCGAGAATGGTGGCGATGGCATAGGCCACGTCCGAGGCTTTGGCCTGAACCGCCGGGGCGGTGGCGACCGAAGCGCTGACGCCGCAGATCGACAGGGCGTTGGCCAGCACGCCGGTCATGGAGCGATCCATTTTGAACACGCTGCCCAGCCACAGCACCAGGACGATGGACAGGATGACGAAGCCACCGATCAGGAAGATGGCGAACGCGCCCAATTGCACGATGGCCTGTACGGTGTACAAGGAACCCAGCAGGATGATCCCGGTCTTGATCAACAGGCGGGAGAGTTTGAAGCCGTCCGCCAGGAAGCCGGGGATGGTGCCACGGAACAGCACGTTACGATAAAGCATGCCGAGAATAATGCACAGCAGGATGTAGTTGAGATGGGTGACCTTGATCAGCCAACCCTTGACACCGAATAATTCCTGCGCGCCCATCCATGGTTCGATCCACTGTTTGATGACAACCATGGTAAGAACAATCAAGGCCAGTCCAGGAAGAGCACCGGGAAGCTTTGTAAAAAACCCCGCTCCGGAACCCGCTGACCCCTGCATTGTGTTTGCAGACATCACAACCTCCTTCTCTTAGTCATTGTTTACGCCTCGCCCAGAAGCGTTGTTATATTAGAAAACAATAATATTCGAACGAAAAAAATTATTGCTGGGCAAAATGTATATAGCACTTGCACGCAGGGTTTGGGAATACAGTGTCGGCTCCAATGCAAAAGATTTTTTCATGGTGCAATAAGTTAAATACCCGAACGTGCTAAATTTTTTACGTGAGCGCACAAAACAGGAATATAACATTATAGAAAAAGTTAATGCCTATCAGTTATTTCTATAGATAAAGAGTTGGGGGGGGGTCGATTTTAAGGGTGACGTAGATTACAAACTTGTCATGCTGCGGTCACGGTACCGACAGCGCTACTTTACTAAGGTATTCATAACCGGCCCGCGAGTGGCATCCGCGGTTGGATTATTTCTGCCGGGCACCAGCGGTTCCCGGGTACAGGCGATTTCCTTGTGGAGGTGTAGCACCCATGAAAGCAGTTGGCCAGCGTCCCTTATTGCCGTTGAACCCTTCGCGGCGTCATTTTCTGCAGGGCCTGGGCGCTGCCGCCTGCGGCATGGCCGCGCCGGCGCTGGTCTGCGCCCGGGACGCAGCGCATGCACCCACGGCCACCGGCTCGGCCACGGTGCTCAGCGGCAGCGAATTTGACCTGACCATAGGTGAAACCGCGGTCAATTTCAACGGCGCGGTACGCCTGGCGACGACGGTGAACGGTATGCTGCCGGCGCCGACGCTGCGCTGGCGTCAGGGGGACACCGTCACTCTGCGGGTGACCAACCGCCTGCGGGAAACCACCTCCATACACTGGCACGGCATGATTCTGCCGACCCAGATGGACGGTGTGCCGGGCATGTCATTCAACGGCATTGCGCCGGGCGAAACCTATACCTATCGCTTCAAGGTACAGCAGGCGGGTACCTACTGGTATCACTCGCACAGCGGTTTTCAGGAGCAGACGGGCTTGTATGGGGGCATCATCATCGATCCCGCCGGCGGCAAACCGCGCGCCGAGCGGGACTATATGGTGTTGCTGTCCGACTGGACCGACGAGGATCCCATGGCACTGCTGGCGAAGTTGAAAATGCGCAGCGACTATTTCAATTTTAACCAACCCACCGTACCGGATTTTCTGCACGACGTCGGTCAGTACGGCATGGCCGCCGCCCTGGACAAGCGTCGCATGTGGAACCAGATGCGCATGAGCCCGACCGATCTGGCGGACATATCGGGTTATACCTACACCTATCTGATGAACGGCACAACGCCGGTCGGCAACTGGACCGCGCTGTTCAGCAAGGGCGAACGCGTGCGACTGCGCTTTATCGGCGCCGGCGCGCAATCGTTTTTCGATGTGCGCATCCCGGGCTTGCAGATGACGGTGGTGCATGCCGATGGCCAGGACGTGGAGCCGGTGACCGTCGATGAATTCCGCATCGCGCCCGGCGAAACCTATGACGTGCTGGTGACGCCGCAGGATGATGCCTACACGATTTTCGCCCAATCCATGGATCGCTCCGGTTATGCGCGCGGTACCCTGGCAGTGCGTTCCGGATTGGACGCGCCGGTGCCGGCGCTCGATGCGCCGCAGCCGCTGACCATGGCGGATATGATGGGTGACATGGGTGGCATGGCGGGCATGGAGCATATGCATCACGGCGACCATGCCATGGCGCAGGGTGGGGTAAAAGTGCGGCATGCGCGCACGGAATTCGGCCCGGGTGTCGACATGCGGGTCGATACGCCGCGTACCAACCTCGATGATCCCGGCGTCGGTCTGCGCGGCAACGGTCGCCGGGTGCTGACCTATGCCGATCTGCGCACCGTCGGCGGACCGTTGGAGCAGCGGGCGCCGCAGCGCGAGCTGGAACTGCATCTTACCGGCAATATGGAGCGCTACACCTGGTCCATAGACGGTCTGACCCTGGGACAGTCCACACCGATTCACTTCCGGCACGGCGAGCGCCTGCGAGTGATTCTGCATAACGATACGATGATGATCCATCCCATGCATCTGCACGGCATGTGGAGCGAGATGGAAAATCCGCAGGGTGAATTTCACAACCGCCGCCATACCATCAGCGTGCAGCCGGCGCAGCGCATCTGTTTTCAAGTGCATGCCGACGCCCTGGGGCGCTGGGCCTGGCATTGCCATCTGGCGTATCACATGGACGCGGGCATGTTCCGCGAGGTGGTGGTGGCATGAAAACAGTAAGCATTGTTGGCGCCGGCATGCCAGGCTTGCGGTATTGTCTGTTGCTCTGCGCGCTGCTGGCAGTGCCGCTGGCCGCCGGGGCTGAGGAAACACCTGCCAGCGGCGGCGAGTCCGCGCCGGATGCCGGCCAGACCATGCCGGGCATGGATCACGGAACCNNGAAGGCATGGACCACGGCTCGATGTCGGGCATGGATCACGGGGCGATGCCGCAGGCGCCGGCGGGCACCGTGGATGACACGCGCGATCCTCACGCTTTTTCGGATGGTTATGATTTTGGTCCCTTGCCGCGTCCGCATCTGGCGGACGAACATCCCATGGGCGCGGTTTTCGTCGACCAGTTGCAGGCGGTGCGCAGCGGTGATCGGCAGTACAGCGAAGTTGCGTTGCACGCCACATATGGACTGGATTTCGATCAGCTGCGGGTGAACGCGGAAGCGCAGGTCGACGATGGCGACACGGGCGAAGCCAGCGGTGAACTGTTGTGGAGTCACGCCGTGGCCTCCTTCTGGAATGTGCTTGCCGGCGTGCGTCATGACCGCGCCGACGGTGTCGACAGCAGCTGGCTGGCCCTGGGGCTGGATGGAATGGCGCCTTACTGGTTCGATGTCAGCGCCATGGCCTATTGGGGCGAGGCNNTGCAATCAAACTCGATGCCGACTATGAATTGCTGCTAACCCAGCGACTGGTGCTGACGCCGCGGCTGGCGGCCGATGCGTTTGCCCGCGATGATGCCACCCGCGCGACAGGCGCCGGTCTGTCGCTGCTCAGCGGCGGGCTGCAGCTGGGCTATGAAATCACCCGGCAGTTGCTGCCCTATCTGGCGCTGGATCGTTCCCGCTATTTCGGCGGCAGTGCCGGGTATGCCCGCACCGCCGGTCAACCGGTGCAGGCGACGCAATACAGCGTTGGCGTCAGTTTCTGGTTCTGAGCGGACCCGGATGCGCCCCGCCTGCCGCCGGTTAAGGGATGCAAGCCGCCAGCGGTGGGAAAAACCAGAAAAATCAATGACGCTCGCCGCAGGATACGCAGGGACGGGTGGGCGCCGGTGGTGGCCCGCCGGCACAGCGCAGGCCCCCGGGTGATCGCCGGGGCCAGTGGGAAGAGCTTGACCGCCTATGGTATAGTACGACCGAAATCCGGTTTTCCACCCACAGGCGTGGCAGCTTTTTTGGTCGAACATGAACAGTTCCAATCACGCGGCACCTGTCGCCA
Organism: Proteobacteria bacterium UBA6920; assembly: GCA_002448875.1. Classification (GTDB taxonomy): domain Bacteria; phylum Pseudomonadota; class Gammaproteobacteria; order SG8-11; family SG8-11; genus UBA6920. The sequence goes on from DKAS01000054.1 coordinate 5,315, forward strand.
CCCGCCCGGCCGGGGTGCGCTTTACCCTGTTTACCCCTACCTTCAACCGCAAGGCTGGACTGGCGGAAACCTGTAAAAGCGTCAGTCAGTTGCAGTCCGCGGATTTCGAATGGCTGATCGTCGACGACGGTTCGACCGACGGTACCCGTGCCCTGGTGGAGCAATGGCAGCAGCAGCTGCCGTTTGCCATCGTCTATCACTGGCAGGCCAATCAGGGTAAACACGCGGCCCACAATCAGGCGCTGCAGCTGGCGCACGGCGAGTTTTTTCTTACCCTGGATTCCGGCGATTCCATCCTGCCGGACGCGCTCACCCGTATCGCGCAGCGCTGGCAGCAGATTCCCGGCGAGCAACGGCCGCAGTTCGCCGGTATCGCCGGCCTGTGCTACAACGAGGACGGCAGCCTGTCCGGGGAACCGTATGCGGCGGAATTCATCGACAGCGATTATCTGCGCATTTTTCACCAGTGCCGCATGAACGGCGAGCGCCGCGAGGCGATCCGTACCGAGGTGATGCGCGAATATCCCTATCCGCGCATCGAAGGCGAGCGGCATGTGCGTCCGACCCTGATCCTGCGGCGCATGGCGCACCGTTATAAGCTGCGGTTTACCAATGAGGTGCTGCAAATCAACCGGCACGAGACCGATGGTATCACCGCCAATCGTTTCCGCTATCGCATGCGCAATCCCAAGGGGCTGCGCCTGTACTATCTCGAAGAGCTTAACCTGCACGATCAATTCGCCGGCTGGCGCGACCTGCTGGACAGTTCGATCCGCTATATTCGCTATTCCCTGCACAGCGGCGTTGGCCTGGGCGAGCAGTACCGGCAGGACAAGCATAAATTACTCTGGTTGATCACGCTGCCGGCGGGCGTTTTCGACTGGCTGCGCGATCGCATGAATAGCCGGCGCCGCCCGGTCGCCTGATGCGCGCATGCAATTAACTACTGTGGAAGCACCCTCTATGGAAGAAAAAACCACTGCTCATCGGCAACCGGATCTCGCGGTATTCGTCGCCTCGCTGGCCAATGGCGGCGTCGGCAAGATGCGCGTCAATCTGATCAACGAGTTCGCTGCCCGCGGTCTCAAGGTCGACCTGCTGGTGGCCGAGGACGATAGCCCCTACATGCAAATGGTCAGCAAGGACATCCGCGTTTTCAGAGTCGGCACCTCGCATGCGTGGTTTGGTATTCCGCGCCTGGCCCGCTATCTGCGCAACGAACGTCCGCGGGTGATGATGACGCAACGCGCCCGTGTCAATGTGCTCACCCTGCGCGCGCAGGTGCTGGCCGGCACCGATACCCGGATTTTCGTCACCGCCAACACCAATCTGACCCGGCAGCTGAACAGTATCCCGGCGAAAAAGCGTCGCAAGGAATATCGCTGGCTGCGCAAATACTATCCGCGCAATGCCGGCATCATCGCCGTTTCCCATGGGGTGGCCGAAGACATCGCCGGCATTCTCGGCTGGGCGACGGAACGGGTGCGGGTGGCGCCCAATCCAGTAATCACCAACGAGTTGTTCAAGCTGGCGGCGGCGCCGCTGCAGCATCCCTGGTTCGCGGCGGGGCAGCCGCCGGTCATTGTCGGCATGGGGCGGTTGGAGCCGCAAAAGGATTTTCCAACCTTGCTGCGCGCCTTTGCCCTGATGCGGCGGCAGCGCCCGTGCCGATTGCTGGTGCTGGGCGAGGGCAAACTGCACGCGCCATTGACGGCGTTGGCGGCGGAACTGGGGGTGGCCGCGGATGTCGCGTTGCCGGGTTTTCAGAGCAATCCTTATCCGTTTCTGGCCAATGCGCATCTGTTCGTGCTGTCTTCCGCCTGGGAGGGGTCGCCCAATGGCTTGACCGAGGCGCTGGCCCTGGGGACGCCGCTGGTGGCGACGGACTGTCCCAACGGACCGGTGGAAGTGCTGGAGCAGGGAAAATGGGGGCCGTTGGTGCCGGTGGGGGATGTGGACGCGCTGGCGCGGGCGATGCAGCAGGTGCTGGATCATCCGCCCGATCGCGAAACGCTGCGGGCAGCGGCGCGGCGGCGTTATACCGTCGACAGAAGCGCCGATGCCTATCTGCAGGCGCTGGGGCTGGCATGATGAACGCACCGGCGAAGATGAAGATCATCGGCATCGGCTTTGGCAAGACCGGCACCTCGACCCTGGCGGCCTGTCTGCGGCGTTTTGGTTATCGCCACCTGACCTGGGACAAGCATTTGTATGACGCCTGGGCCGATGGCAACCTGCAGGTGGTATGGCAGGCATTGCAGCAGTACGACAGTTTCGACGACTGGCCCTGGCCCATGCTGTATCGCGAGGTGGATGCCCGCTACCCCGGCTCGAAGTTTATTCTGACGACGCGGGCGGATGTCGATATCTGGCTGAAGAGTCTGCGTACTCATGCCGATCGCCGCGCCGGTCGTACCCGGGTCTGGCAGTCGTTCGGCATGCGCCCGGGGGAGTTCGACGCCGCCAAGGCGCGGCAGCGCTACCTGCAGCATATCGACGAGGTGCGCGCTTATTTCCGCGATCGTCCCGGCGACCTGCTGGAGATCTGCTGGGAACGGGGCGATGGCTGGCAGCAGCTGGCCGCTTTTCTTGGCCTGCCGGCGCCGGATGAACCGCTGCCCCACGCCTACAAAACACCCAATGACTGGCTTTATCGCCTGGGTCGCTTGCAGAAAAAAATGCTGCCGCTTTTTCTGCGCCGACTGCTGGCCAGGCTGCAGCGTCCGGCCGCGGGCGACTGACAGTCAGTTCGACAAAACCACCGGTTTACACTCCTCCCGCCGCCAGGTTCGCCGTGTCCGCGGCGCTGTCCTGTGCCTTGGCGGCAAACGGCGTCACCACCTTGCGGCCGTGGCGCTCGTGCAGGAAGCGCACGACTTCGGCCCGCAGATGGTTATAATGGGGGTCGTCCGCCAGTTCCAGCCGGTCACGCGGCCGCGGCAGATCCACCTGCAGAATCTCGCCGATGGTTGCCGCCGGTCCATTGGTCATCATGACGATTCGGTCTGACAGCAACACGGACTCGTCGACGTCGTGGGTGATCATGATCACGGTGTTGCCCAGGCGCGCGTGAATTTCCAGCAGCGAGTCCTGCATGTGCGCGCGGGTCAGGGCGTCGAGCGCGCCGAACGGCTCGTCCATCAGCAGCACTTCCGGTTCCATCGCCAGGGCGCGGGCAATACCCACCCGTTGTTTCATGCCGCCGGATATTTCCGCCGGGCGCTTGTCCATGGCGTGTTCCATGTGCACCAGCTGCAGATTGTGTTTGATCCAATCGTCCATTTCCTTGCGGTTCTTGCGTCCCTTGAATACCTGGCGCACGGCCAGGGCGACATTTTCATAAGCGGTCAGCCACGGCAGCAGGGAATGATTCTGGAACACGACGGCGCGATCCGGCCCCGGTTGATCGACCTCGCGGCCGTTGAGTATGACCCCGCCTTCGGTAGCGCGATGCAGGCCGGCGACGATATTGAGCACCGTCGATTTGCCGCAGCCGGAATGGCCGATCAGGGAGACGAATTCCCCCTTGGCGATGCTCAGGCTGACGCGATCCAGCGCCTTGAACGGTCCATTGCGGGTCGGAAACTCGATGGAGACCTGCGAAACTTCAAGATGATTGCTTTTCATTGCTACTCCATGATGTCGGGCGGTCTCAGCGCACCACCGCTTTCGGGTCCCAGGTGACGTACTTCTGCAGCATCAGCATGGCACGGTCCAGGAGAAAGCCGATAAAGCCGATCGCCAGCACGGCGACGATGATACGGGCCAGTGAATCCGAGCTGCCGTTCTGGAATTCGTCCCAGACGAACTTGCCGAGGCCGGGATTTTGCGCGAGCATTTCTGCGGCGATCAGCACCATCCAGCCTATGCCCAGGGACACGCGCAGGCCGGCGAACATCAACGGTACCGAGGAGGGCAGCACGATTTTATACACTTTGGTGAACCAGCCCAGCCGCAGAACACGGCTGACGTTGATCAGGTCGTTGTCGATGGTGGCGACGCCGACCGTGGTATTGATGATAGTCGGCCAGACGCAACAGAGGGTGACGGTGATTGCCGAGTTGACATAGGACTTGGCGAGCAGCGGATCGTCGCTGACATACAGTGCGCTGACCACCATGGTGACGATAGGCAGCCAGGCCAGTGGCGAGACCGGTTTGAAGATCTGGATCAGCGGATTGATGGCGCGGTAGATGACACTGCTCAAGCCGCAGACTATGCCGATCGGAATGGCGAACAGCGTCGCCAGGGCGAAACCACTGAGCACGGTGACGATGCTGGTAAAGATCTGATCGAAAAACGTCGGCTTGCCGGTATAGGCGCGAACCTTGATTTCGGCCGTCGGATCTTCCGCCTGCAGTCGGGCATTTCGCTCCTCCTGGCGCTGGTAAAATGCTTTTTCCTTGTCCCGCTCCTGCGTATGTTCCTGCAGCAGTTTGCCCGCCTGTTCCCACACCTGCGCCGGCCCGGGAAGCTTGCCGAGGGAAGTGTCGATATGGGAGGCTACGCTGTTCCAAAGGCCGAGAAACAGCAGCAGCGCCAGGGCAGGCACCGCGAAGTCGGTGAGCAGCCAGCGCACGCGTTCGCGCTGCATGGTTTTCTGCCACAGCAGTTGCCAGTTTTTCGTCGGCGGCAGGTGACGGGTGAAGTTATTCAGTCGCATAATCTTGGTGGTCATAAGCTGCGTCTCTTCAAATTTTTTCCTTGCCTTTGAGACCGATCTTGAATTTGTTCAGATAGTCGTTGGGTTTGTGGCCGTCATACACCACATTGTCGATGAACTCGGTTTGCGGCGGGCGGAAACCGGATTCCTTGCGGAAGTCGGGAAAGTCGCCGGCCTTGCTCTTGCCTTCGGCGATGAGTTCCGCCGCGGCGAGCGCGTAGATATCCGGCCGGTAGACTTTTTTCGCCGTTTCCAGGTACCAGGAGTCGGGTTGGTAGTCGGCGATCTGGCCCCAGCGCCGCATCTGCGTCAGATACCATATGGCATCGCTGTAATAGGGGTAAGTGGCGAAATAGCGGAAGAACACATTAAAATCCGTCACCTGGCGCTTATCGCCTTTTTCGTATTCGAAGGTGCCGGTCATGCTG
>DKAS01000042.1 GCA_002448875.1 Proteobacteria bacterium UBA6920
TTCGTCGAGCATGGCGCCGCGTATACGAATGCCGGCGTAGGTTTCGAAGCTCGCGCCCTGCGTGGAATCGTAGTTGCGGCAGGCGTCGAGCAAACCAATCATGCCCGCCTGGATGAGGTCATCTACCAGAACCATGGGCGGCATGCGCGCCATGAGATGATAGGCAATGCGCTTCACCAGTCCGGCATGCTTTACTACCATTTCATTTTGCGCTTCTGGATCCATAGGCCCACGGGTATAAAGCATTTTTTTCACGTCCATGCCGTCATGATGTTGCGACGGCGCTACCGATTGTTGCGCTGCGCAATACAACACTCTGCGCTCGCAACTTTTGTGGAGTTACGGCATGGGTAGGGAAATCTTTAGACTATTAAGCCCGCTTAAGGAAGTTTTGACGCGTAAATACGTCACTTGTCGTTAAAATGCCGGAATCACGGCAGTCAGGGACGGAAGAATATTTCGATTTTGCGAGGCCGGTCACATTTCCCGGCGGCCCACCAGCGCATGTGACAAGGTGGAGCTGTCAACGTATTCAAGTTCGCCGCCGATGGGGATGCCATGGGCAAGCCGCGTTACTTTGATGCCAGCGTTATGCACGAGGTCGCTGATATAGTGCGCCGTTGCTTCACCTTCCATGGTGGGGTTGGTCGCCAGAATAACTTCTCTGACCGGCTGGGAGCGCAAGCGTTGCGCCAGGGCGTCCAGGCCGATTTCCCGGGGGCCGATGCCGTCCAGAGGTGACAGGCGACCCATCAGCACGAAATACAAACCGCTGTATTCCGCGGTTTGCTCTATCGCCTGGATATCGGCCGGGGTTTCCACTACGCACAGCAGGCCGTGATCGCGGCGCGGATTGCCGCAGATCAGGCAGACATCCGTTTCGCTGAGACTGCGGCACTGGCTGCAGCGCCGCACTTTCTCCAGCGCCTCCTGCAATGCGCTCACCAGGGTTTGCGCGCCGCGCCGGTCTTTCTCCAGCAGATGAAACGCCATGCGTTGCGCCGATTTCGGACCGACGCCGGGCAGGCAACGCAAGGCCTGAATCAGGCGGCTGACGAGCGGGCTGAGCGCGGTCACGGGATTAGAATGGCAGCTTGAAGCCACCGGGCAGATTCAAACCACCGGTGAAAGCCGCCATTTTTTCCTTGGACACTTTTTCCACCTGACGTACCGCGTCATTGACCGCGGCTGCCAGCAGATCTTCCAGCATATCCTTGTCGTCCTGCAGCAGCTTATCGTCGATGTTCACCCGCTTGACATCATGCCGGCCGGTCATCGTCACCTGCACCAGACCACCGCCGGCCTGTCCGGTGACTTCCATCGTGGCCAGTTCCTCCTGCGCCTTCTGCATATTTGCCTGCATCAGTTGCGCCTGTTTCATCAGGTTTCCGAGCCCGCCTTTCATGTATCTTACCTCGTAGGTTGCTGTTGCCGTTTAAATCGGCTTAATGGAATCTTGGTCCACACTGGCGCCGAAGGCTTCCTGCAGGGCCTTGATGTGCGCATTGCCGGCGACTTCCTGTTCGGCGGCGGCCTGTTGTTGCTGTTGGCGCTGGCTGGCCAGGGCCGCCGGCGTGTCGGCCAGGGTGCTCTTACCGATGCTGATATCCAGGCGCAGGTCTTTGCCGCTGTGGCGATTGAGGGTTTCCTGCAGACGTTGCCGCAGTTTATCGCTGAACAGATGGCCGTGTTGCGGATCCAGTTCCAGGCGCAGGCATTTGTCGTCCTGCCCCAGATAACGGCAGTTCAACGCCAGTTGCTGCGCCAGGCCGGTAAGTTGCAGGCCGGAAACTATCTGTTGCCAGTTACCGGTGGCAGCGGCTGAGGTACCGACCGCTGCGCCGGCGCCACCGGCGGGGCCGCGAGCGACCGGGCTTGGTACGTCACGTGGCGGCACGGCGCCGGGTTGCCGGTTGTCAGGCGTCGCGGCCGCTTGTGCGGCCAGCGGTCGGAATGCCAGCATGCGCAGCAGCGTCATTTCCAGGCCGCTGTGGGGGTCCGGCGCCAGCGGCAGATCGCGCCGTCCGAGAATTCCGATCTGGTAAAGCAGCTGCACGTCTTCCGCGCTCAGTTGCTGCGCCAATCCTCTGATGCGCGCGCCGTCATCGTCGCCGTCTTCCGCGCCGGCGTCCAACACCTGGGTCAGGGCAATACGGTGCAGCGCGCTGTTGAGTTCATTGAGCGCTTCCTGGTAATCCGGATTGTAGGTTTCCAGATCCTGCAGCGCGCTGTAGAGTGCCGCGCCGTCGTTGTCGGCGATCGCTTGCAGCAGGGCGAAGATATAACGCCGGTCTATGGTGCCGAGCATGGCATGGGTTTCGCGCTCGCCCAGTTTGCCGCCGCAATGGGCGATGGCCTGGTCGAGCAGGCTCAAGGCGTCGCGCATGCTGCCGTCGGCGGCCTTGGCCACCGCCTGGGTGGCGCTGCTGTCATAGGCGATTTGTTCCTGCTCCAGGATGCGTTCCAGCTGCCCCTGGATGGCTTTCTGCGACAGGCGCTTGAGGTTGAATTGCAGGCAACGCGACAGAATGGTGGCCGGTAGTTTCTGCGGATCGGTGGTGGCGAGCAGAAACTTGATATGCGGCGGCGGTTCCTCCAGCGTTTTGAGCAGGGCGTTGAAGCTGGCGTTGGACAGCATGTGTACTTCGTCGATCAGATAGACTTTGTAGCGTCCGCGGGTAGGTGCGTACTGCACGTTTTCCAGCAGATCGCGCGTATCCTCCACCTTGGTGCGTGACGCGGCATCGACCTCGATCAAGTCGACGAAGCGGCCTTCGTCGATTTCACGACAGGCGCTGCATTCGCCGCAGGGGCGGGAGCTGACCCCGGTTTCGCAATTCAGTGACTTGGCCAGAATGCGTGCCAGCGTGGTTTTGCCCACGCCGCGGGTGCCGGTAAAGAGAAAGCCGTGATGCAGGCGATTCTGGTCCAGCGCATTGATCAGCGCTTTCAACACATGTTCCTGACCCACGACCTCGGAAAAATTGCGGGGCCGCCATTTGCGGGCAAGTACCTGATAACTCATGTCGTTGTGCCGGAATTCGCCTGTGTTTCGCTTGTGTGCTGGTGAAAGGGTGGTGACCTGAACCAGCCACACCCCGGCGCCCGAGTCCGCTGCTACCGCTGCTCCCTTCCGGGCCTGACGGGGTTCACAGCTTGTCGTCGCGAGGGGACCGGCACAAGTCACCATTGATCGTTGCTTAGGATACCACCAATTGGCTGCTGCCGAGGAGCTTCAATACCCGGTCGTGTCCGAGTGGGGGGGGGTCGAGGGTTCGAATCCGTCATCAGGCCAAATTGTCCTGAGGAGAGAGGGATTGCCTCGGGTCCATCCCTGGACCCTCGCCCTGCGGGCGCGCTGTGCGCGGCCAAAGCGGCCGTCCCTGCCGCTTTGTCGAACCCGTCGTTATGAATCGAGGGTTCGAATCCGTCATCAGACCATCTTATCCTAAGGAGGGCTTTGCCCTCCTTAGGATAAGATGGCGGAGAGAGAGGGATTCNNCGCCTTCAGCCTCTCGGCCATCTCTCCGGTAAAAAAACCGTGTTCGCTTTTTGGGGTCGCTATTGTCCCAGAAAAGCAAACGGTTGGGAACCTGCAATTTGAACTTTCGTGCTGTCTTGGGGAGACACGAGGAGTTTTCTGGCGTTCCTCCTCGTGTCGAACGTGTTCTGGTGAACGGGGGTGTACGGTACGGGGTATTAACCGCCTGGGGAGGCGACTTCCCCGGGGCCTTCGTGTTTTTCTTTCTGGATACGTTGGTAGATTTCTTCCCGATGAACGGAAATATGTTTCGGGGCTTCCACGCCAATGCGCACCTGATTGCCTTTTACCCCTAAAACCGTAACAGTAACGTCGTCTCCAATTACCAGGGTTTCACCAACGCGTCTTGTGAGAATTAACATTAAACCTCTCCTTTATTCCAATTTGCTCCTGGGACCAGGTTTGGGCTGCGGTACCTATTCCCACATCTGTATCGGCCAATCGGGGCGCTGCCAATATAATTGTTTTTATTTTAGCTCGTTATCTATGATTTTACGCCAGACTTTCACCTAAATTATTGAAAGTTCAACACAAAACCTGTAGATATTAACACGCATTAATATTGCAGCATTAAGACTTCATTAATCAATCTTTAGGATCGGTTCAAGTTCGCTTCATTGGACCTTCTTCGAGGCCAAACGCGGAGTGCAATGCCCGTACCCCAAGCTCAAGATATTTTTCATCCACCACCACGGAAATCTTGATTTCCGAGGTAGAGATCATGCGGATATTAATGGATTCCGCCGCTAATGCCTTGAACATTTTACTGGCTATTCCCGCGTGGGAACGCATGCCCACGCCCACAACCGAGATTTTTACTATTTTATTGTCGCCGGAGACCTGGCGCGCCCCAAGAGATTTCGAGGTTTTTTCCAGAATCCCCAAGGCTTTATTGTAATCATTTCTGTGCACGGTAAAGGTGAAGTCCGTGGTGCCGTCGGCGCCCACGTTTTGGATGATCATATCGACTTCGATATTGGCGTCGCCGACAGGGCCCAGGATCTGGCCCGCCACCCCGGGTTGGTCCGGAACGCCCAGCACCGTGAGCTTGGCTTCGTCACGGTTGAAGGCGATGCCGGAAATCAACGCTTGTTCCATGTTCTCGTCCTCATAAGTAATCAGGGTGCCCTGGCCTTCCTCGAAGCTGGAAAGAACGCGCAGGGGTACGTTGTATTTGCCGGCGAATTCCACCGAGCGGATNNCCGCGGCCCAGGGTGGTGATGTTGCCGCGCTCGTCCACCCCTTGAAAGCCGGCGACCACTACGACGCGGCCGCGGCGCAGGTCTTCACGGATATGTTTATCCTCGATATCGAGAATACGCGCCTTGTTATGGGCGTTATCGGTGAGAATGTGCACCTGATGGCCGGTATAGGACACCGCATCGCACAGGCGTTTATGCAGTGCCATGCATAACAGGGCGATGGTGACTTGTTCGCCGGTGGCCAGCAGCACATCCAGCTCGCGGCCGTGGACATTGCCGTCGATGGCCTTGGCCAGATCCACCAGGCGATTGGTTTCGCCGCTCATGGCGGAGAGCACGATCACCAGATCATGCCCCTGTTGTTTATAAGAAATTACTTTTTCCGCAACGGCTTCAATGCGGGCTATGGACCCCACCGATGTGCCGCCGTATTTCTGAACAATCAATGCCATATATGTTGACGCAGTATGATTTATCCAACAAATTGCCTAAAAAGGTGCCAATTAAACACCAGTCCAAGGGAATCTTAAAGAGGGCGCGTAGAAAAACAATAACTATTTTTCCGGTCGTGACCAGAAAGCGACAACCCTCCAGTAGACCGGTTTCACTAGGCCAGTTTCTGCTGCGCCCAGGGCAGGACTTTTTGCAGCGCTTGATCCAGCGCCGCGGGATTGTTGCCACCGGCTTGCGCCATGTCGGGGCGGCCACCACCTTTCCCGCCCACCTGTTCAGCCACCACATTGACCAGATCGCCGGCCTTGATGCGCGCGGTCAGGTCGGCGGTGACGCCGGCGATGAGGCTGACTTTTTCACCCGCCACGGTGGCCAGGACGATGGCTGCCGAGCCCAGCTTGTTTTTCAGCTGATCCACGGTGTCGCGCAAGGCCTTGGGGTCGACGCCGTCCAGGCGCGCCGCCAGAATCTTGTGCGCGCCGACCGCGACGGCCTGGTTCGCCAGGTCGTCGCCCTGCGAACTGGCCAGCTTGCCTTTGAGCCGTTCCAGTTCTTTTTCCAGCTGACGGTTCTGCTCCAGCAGCTGGGTTACCTTGTTGCCCGCCTGCTGGCGATCGACCTTGAGCAGACCGGCGATGCGCTGCAGTTCGCCGCTGGCGCCATCGAGCCAGGTCAGAGCGCCCGGACCGGTAAGCGCTTCGATGCGGCGCACCCCGGCGGCGATCCCCTGTTCGGAGACGATCTTGAACACGCCGATATCGCCGGTGCGCTGCACATGGGTGCCGCCGCACAATTCCGTGGAGAAATCGCCCATGGACAGCACCCGCACTTCGTCGCCGTATTTTTCGCCGAACAGGGCCATGGCGCCGGTTTGTTTCGCGGCGTCCAGCGACATGACGCGGGCCTGTACCGCGTGATTGGCGCGAATATGGCTATTGACCATTTGTTCGATTTCGGCGAGTTGCGCCGCTGAAACCGCTTCGAAATGCGCGAAATCGAAACGCAGGCGCTCGGCATTGACCAGCGAGCCTTTCTGCTGCACATGGGTGCCGAGCACCTTGCGCAGGGCGGCATGCAGCAAGTGCGTCGCCGAATGGTTGTAGGCGGTGTGCTGTCGCTGCCCGGAGTCGACCCGCGCCTCGACGGCTTTGCCCAGCGTCAGCGCGCCCAGGCGCACCTCGCCGATATGAATGATGGACGCCCCCTGCTTCTGGGTGTCGCTGACGGCAAATTCACAGTCGCTGTTCATGAGCACGCCGCTGTCGCCGGCCTGGCCGCCGGATTCGCCGTAAAACGGCGTCTTGTCCAGGATCACCATGCCGCTGTCGCCGGCGGACAGTTTGTCCACCGCTTTATTGTCTTTGAGCAGGCCGATGATGCGAGCGGTATTCAGCAGTTCGGTGTAACCGGTGAACTCGCAGCTATGGGTGAAATCCAGGCCCTGGCTCATGTCCATGGAGAACTGGCCGGCGGCCCGCGCCCGCGCTTTCTGTTCCGCCATGGCTTTTTCGTAACCCGCGGTGTCGATGCTCAGCTGATATTTCAGGGCATAATCGGCCGTCAGGTCCACGGGGAAGCCGTAAGTGTCATAGAGCTTGAACACGGTGTCGCCGGGGATTACTTTGCCGGACAGATTGGCGATCACCTCATCGAGGATTTTCATGCCCTGGCTCAGGGTTTCGGCGAAACGCTCCTCTTCCTGTTGCAGGGCGCGTTTGACCTGGTCTTTGGCGTTGACCAGTTCCGGATAGGCGGCGCCCATGTCTTGTACCAGCTGATCGACCATCTTGAAGAAGAAGGGCTCGCGCATGCCCAGCTCATAACCGTGGCGGGCGGCGCGGCGGATGATGCGCCGTAATACATAACCGCGACCTTCATTGGATGGGATCACGCCGTCGGTGATGAGGAAGGAACAGGAGCGGATATGGTCAGCCAGCACGCGCAGTGAGCGGTTTTCCAGATCCTTGGTGCCGGTGAGTTTGGCGGCGACCTTGATCAGGCTGCGGAATATGTCGATTTCGTAATTGCTGTGTACGCCTTGCATGACCGCTGCCAGCCGCTCCAGGCCCATGCCGGTGTCGACCGAGGGTTTGGGCAGGGGCGTCAGCTTGCCGTCGGCGCTGCGGTCGTACTGCATGAAAACCAGGTTCCAGATTTCGATATAACGGTCGCCGTCGGCATCGGCGGATCCCGGCGGGCCGCCGGCCACGGCAGGGCCGTGATCATAGAAAATTTCACTGCAGGGGCCGCAGGGACCGGTGTCGCCCATGGCCCAGAAGTTGTCTTTGGCGCCAATGCGGGAGAAGCGCTTGGGATCCGCGCCGATTTCCTTCAGCCAGATGTCTGCGGCTTCATCGTCCTCTTCGTAAACGGTGATCCAGAGTTTTTCCGCCGGCAGCTTTAATACGACGGTAAGATACTCCCAGGCATAATGGATAGCATCGCGTTTGAAATAATCGCCGAAGCTGAAGTTGCCCAGCNNGTGTAGCCGACGTTTTCCAGGTCATTATGCTTGCCGCCGGCACGCACGCAGCGCTGGCTGCTGGCGGCGCGCGCATAGTTGCGTTTTTCCCGGCCGAGAAACAGATCCTTGAACTGCACCATGCCGGCATTGGTGAACAACAAGGTCGGATCGTTGCCTGGCACCAGGGAGCTGCTGGCAACGACGGTGTGTTTGCGATCAGCGAAAAACTGAAGAAAGGATTGGCGCAGGGCCGCACTGCTGGTCATAGTGGTTTGTCGTCAACGCTATTGGGTTAGTCATCATCCCGCCGCCTGCTCAGCACCCGGCTGATCAATTCGGAGGAAAAGCCACGATACAGAAGGAATCTGGTCTGGCGCGCCAGTTCCTGCGCTGTCTGCGGCAGGGCGGCGCCGAATTTCTTGCGGCGCACCTGGTTCAGCAGGTCGCGCCAGTCGGTGTCGTCGGTGGCGAGCACCTGCTCGACGATGTCCGCTGCCACGCCCTGCGCCAGCAATTCCTGTCGGATGCGTAGCTTACCATATCCCTGGGCGCTGCGGCTGCGTAAACGCAGTTGCGCATAGCGCGCATCGTCCACCAGCCCTTCCTGTTGCAGTTTCTCAACTTGTTGTTTAACAAGTGATTTATCGTGGCCGGCACGTTCCAGCCGAGCGCTGAGCTGGGTCGTGGCGTGCTCCCGCCGGCACAGGGCGCGCAAGGCCGCGGCGCGAATGCGCGTCACGGCCTTGCGCGCTTCGGCGCTCACATGTCGTCTCCCGCGGTGCCGCCGTCTCCTTCGCTGACGGTGGAGGGCAGGGCGACGGCACGGATTTTCGCCTCGATTTCGGTCGCTACGGCGGAATTTTCCTTGAGGAAGGCGCGCGTGTTGTCCTTGCCCTGGCCGATGCG
>DKAS01000187.1 GCA_002448875.1 Proteobacteria bacterium UBA6920
GGATGCTGGATGCCGGATGCCGGATGCCGGATGCCGGATGCCGGATGCCGGATGCCGGATGCCGGATGCCGGATGCCGGATGGCGGATGGCGGTGACTGCTATCGCTGATGGCAGAATGCGAATGCATGGTGTTGGCGATCGGTTGATGCCGGACGCCGGGCGGCAATTTGCGCTGCCGTTGCACTGACTGGCGGTGGCGTCGATGCCGGGAGAAGACAGTTGCGGGTGGTTAGACGGTGGCGCGGGCCAGTGTGAAACCAGGTCGCTGCAGGTAGTGCCCGGCGCCGCCGGCTGCTGTCACGCTGCATCCGGGCGTGAGTGATAAAAAGTTGATTTAAAAGGCTAAAAACACGAAGGCCCACATCGCTGTGGGCCTTCTGCCAATCTCCGTAAAGGGAGTTACTTCTTCTTTACGGTTCTTTTCTTGGCTGCTTTCTTCTTCGCGGTTTTCTTCTTGGCCGCTTTTTTCTTTGTTGCTTTCTTCTTTGCTGTCTTCTTCTTACCGGCGGTCTTCTTAGCCGTTACCTTCTTCTTGGCAGCGGCCTTGCGTTTCACGGTGCGCTTCTTTTTCGGAGCAGCTTCGGCAGAAGCGGCAGCAGCAGCAGATTTCTTCTTTGTAGCCATTATAGTTTTCCTCCAAGTTGAGTCGTTCAAGCAAGAGTATAGACGAAAGTTTTAAATAGTCCATTAAATTTGCACACTTACCCATTGCATTGGAGTAAGTTGTGTGTATTAGCGGCCGCTGAATGCGCGCTCTTTAGTATTTTGGCGCTTTTTTGCCCATGAATTGTCAATTTTTTTTCCAATTTGCACCGATGCGCAGGAAAAAATTCGCCGTGTAGCGCCTGTGGCATGCTGCGCAGCGCTGTTTTTTGCCTGCACCAGCCGCTGCCAGCTGTCGTTGCCGCGCCGACGGTGACTGCACACAGCATTTTGCGCCGCTCAGGGCCGCTGCCGCACTGCCGAAAACAGCAAAAAAACGCTATACCGTCGTAAAAAACGCCAAGTGTCGTCGTTGCCGCCGCGACGCGGCGAAGACGCGGGGCGCAGGGGCGTACAAGGCGCAAAAGCGCAGGCATTTTGTCGCACGAGGGGTGCTGCAAGGCCGTTGCTGGATAGTGGCTGGGTGTTTTTTCCGCCGCCGACCCGGTGCGCCACCTGTAAATCGTAAAATTCGTCCCGGCAAGCGTGCGCAAGGGGGTGCGAAGGGTGTGGTCAGGGCCGCTGCGGCCGATTTCGGCCGTGAAAATTGTCAGCGTCGGTGGTTTTCAGTAAACTTTCGCCCCTCACCCCAGGATTGAACAGCATGCAAGAGCGAATTTCCGAACTTTCGCGGCGTCGAACCTTTGCGATCATCTCGCATCCCGACGCCGGCAAGACCACGCTGACCGAAAAACTGCTGCTGTACGGCGGTGCGATCCAGCTGGCGGGGACCGTTAAAGGGCGCAAGGCCGCGCGGCACGCTACTTCCGACTGGATGGAGCTGGAAAAAGAGCGCGGTATCTCCGTGACCACCTCGGTAATGCAGTTTCCGTATCGCGACGCGGTGATAAACCTGCTGGATACCCCGGGCCATGCCGACTTTTCCGAAGACACCTACCGTACGCTGACCGCGGTGGACTCGGCGTTGATGGTGATAGACAGCGCCAAGGGGGTGGAAGAGCGCACCATCAAGCTGATGGAGGTCTGCCGGCTGCGGGATACGCCGATTTTGACATTTATAAACAAACTGGACCGTGAGGGCAGGGAGCCCATCGAGCTGCTGGACGAAGTGGAGCGCATCCTCAAGATCCAATGTGCGCCCGTGACCTGGCCCATAGGCATGGGCAAGCGCTTCAAGGGGGTGTTCCACCTCTACCGCAACACCGTGCATCTGTTTTCCCCCACCCATGGCGGCAAGATACAGCGCGGTGACGTGATCGAGGGTCTGGATAACCCGCGTCTGGACGAAATACTGGGCGATATGGCGGATGAGTTGCGCACGGAAATCGAACTGGTCAAGGGTGCCAGTCATGACTTCGATGCCGCCGCCTTCCTCGCCGGCAGGCAGACACCGGTGTTTTTCGGGTCGGCAATCAATAATTTCGGCATCGAAGAGCTGCTCGACACCTTCGTCGCCGAAGCGCCGCCGCCGCGGCCGCGCGACACCGATCAGCGCATCGTCCATCCGGAGGAGGAGAAGTTTACCGGGTTTGTTTTCAAGATCCAGGCGAATATGGATCCAGCGCACCGCGACCGCATTGCTTTCCTGCGGGTGTGTTCCGGCAGCTTCAACAAGGGGATGAAGGCGTTCCAGGTGCGGCTGGGCAAGGAGGTCAAGATCGCCAACGCCGTGACCTTCATGGCCAGCGACCGCGATAATGTGGAGACCGCCTATCCGGGAGACATCATCGGCATCCACAACCATGGCACCATCGTCATCGGTGATGCCTTCACCCAGGGGGAGAAGCTGAAATTCACCGGCATTCCCAACTTCGCGCCGGAGCTGTTCCGCCGGGTGCGCCTGCGCGACCCGCTGCGGGCAAAAGCCTTGCTCAAGGGGTTGGAGCAGTTGTCGGAGGAGGGGGCGGCGCAGCTGTTCAAGCCGCTCAACAGCAATGAACTGATCGTCGGCGCCGTCGGCGTGCTGCAGTTCGACGTCACCGCCCATCGCCTGCAGAACGAATACAACGTCGAGTGCGTGTTCGAACCGGTCAATGTGGTTGCCGCACGCTGGGTCAGCTGCAAGGACGGGAAAAAGCTCGCGGAATTTCGCAGCAAGGCGGCGGATAACCTGGCGCTGGATGCCGGCGATTCGCTGACTTACCTGGCGCCTACCCGGGTCAATCTCGATCTCACCGTGGAACGCTGGCCCGCTATCACGTTCATGGCTACCCGCGAACATTGATGACCGGCCGGTGCCGGCTGGCGCCTCAAGGAAGAGCGCGCAGCAGGCGCAGGCGGGCGTGGTCGGCGGCGGGCAGGGCGTCGTTTTCGCCGTAAATGAAATTCACCACCCACTGCCGCCGCGGATCGCGGGCCAATGGCGTGTCGCTCCAGTACGCAGCGGCGGCGTTGTCGGGGAACGCATGGTCGTCAATGGCGCTGCCGCCGCAGGGCGTTTCCATCAGGGTTTGCAGCTGCTCGATACTGGGCAGCCGCCAGCCGCCGGCACTGGCGGGCAAGCGTTCGACATAACTTCTGGCCTGCGCCAGGGAGAAAACCGCCGCCGCCCCCTGACAGTGTCCATTTTTCCACTGCTGTCCCACGCTGCAGTGGGCCCATTGCAAACCGGTGCGCTTGTCGCGCACAGTAGTTTCCGCATCTTCAACCTGAAAGCGAGAGACGCTCGCCAAGGTGGCACAAGCGGACGGCGCGAGATAGACCGGGCCGCTGACCAGGCGCGCCATGCCGGCGCTGCCCTTGGGATATGCGTAATCGAAGCCAAAGGTGAAACCGACGCCCCAGGCGCTGTTCGTGTCGCTGGCATCGATGTCGGCGGACCAGTAAAACTGCTGGCGTGTATCCGGCAGACGTGACGCCGTTGTCGTGGCGTGGTAGTCCACCAGGCTGGCCAGTTCCAGGCGGCTGGGCAGGCGCCAGTCGCTGCGACCGCATACGCGCCGGGCATTGACGGCGGAAATGTAGTCGCCGGTGGTGCAGGGGGGCGCAGCGCACGCATCGGTCGTGGGCAGCTTGGCGCCGGCGGATTCCGGCTGCTGTCGCCAGATATAGGTGCGGGCACCGTCACGCAGGCCGCCATCACTGGTTTTCAATTCCCAGGTCAGACCACGAGCCCTGTCGACGATGCACTGAGCCGCCGGATCCGCCGGGTTATAGCCATGATTTAGAAGTGGCTTCCCCTCGCTATCGAGCGGGACCCAGGTCATTTCCGCCGCCTGCGCTGGATGAATACTATATATATGTACCATGCCCAGACTAAGCCCGGCGATTAGTGTTGTTGTTAATCGCGGAGGCATGGGGAGTCATTAGGCGCTGAAGTGGTCATACCAGGAGTTTAAACTGTAATATATTTGTGGCTGACTGGGGGTAAAAAAATATTCCCTGAGGGAATACCGTGGTCAGCCTGTTGTTTAGAGAGTTAAAAGCGTAGAATCAGCCACCTGCAGTGGCTTTAAATTTGTCCGGTTCAAATTGAAAACCAGAATGATTGAAATTAGATCCGTAATACAGCCTTTTCTGACGCCCCAGACCCTTGAGCGCCTGCCCAAGGTGGTCAATGGCGTGCTGATTTTCATTCTGGCGGCCACTCTGGCTCATTTCACCTGGGTGCTGGTGCCCCTGCCGGTGTCCCAGGAAACCATACCGGCGGTACAGAAAAGCCCCGCTCGCGCCGCCGCCCCGGTTCGCTCGGCGCGGGTGGGCGATATGCATCTTTTTGGCAAACCACCGGAAATTCCGGTCAATGCGCCGGTCGCCCAGGTCGAGGTGCCGGTCACCCGCCTGAATCTCACCCTGATGGGCGTTTTAGCCTCCAATTCTCCCCTGGCCAAGGCCATTATTTCCGATTCCTCCGGTGAAGAGAATTTTTACTCCATCGGCGACCAGGTGCCTGGCGGCGCGGTGCTGCAGGAAATCCATGCGGATCACGTGATGTTGATGAGAAACAACAAACTCGAGGCCTTGAAACTGCCCGATGAGACCGATGCCAATGTAAACTATGTGCCACCGCCGATGCCGGTGGCGCCGGCGGCGATGGGGGGCGGCAATACGAATACCGCCCTGATGTCCACCGGTTCCATCCTCAAGGACTGGCAGCAGAAACTGGACAGCGACCCGCAGAGCCTGATGAACCTGGTGCGGGCCGAACCGGTCAATCGCGGCGGCAAACTGGTCGGGTACCGGGTGATGCCGGGGCGCGACCGGCATTTGCTGCAGAAATTCGGTTTACGCGCCGGGGATATCGTGATGGAAGTCAACAGCGTCCCCCTGGACAATCCGCTGAAAGGGTTGGAAGTGTTGAACAACCTGAAAGCGGCGACGCAGGTGACGCTGGGTGTGGAACGCAATGGCAATCGCGAAACCATGGTGTTCCAGGTCGAGCAATAAAGCAAAACAAGCATAAGCGGCAACTAAGCACAGGTGGAAGGAAAGCAGATGGGTCTGTACGGGGGAGTTGTGAAACTGACGAAGGGTAGAAAGCTGAGCTTGGGTGGTGCGCTGGCGGCACTGTTGCTGACGGTCAACGGCGCCGCGCAGGCGGGCAGTATCACCCTCAATCTCAAGGGTGCCGACATCAATACCTTGATCGCCACCGTGTCGGAGGTGACGGGTAAGAATTTCCTGATCGATCCGCGCGTCAAGGGCAAGATCACCATTATTTCCTCCAAGGCGCTGGACGAGGGGCAGTTGTATCAGGTGTTCCTCTCCACCTTGGAAGTGCACGGCTTTTCCGCCGTGCCCGCCGGCAAGGTCATCAAGATCCTGCCGTCCGCCGAAGCCAAGCACAGCGGCATTCCCATGGTGCCGGAATCCTCCCCCGGCTACGGCGATGAGGTGGTCACCCGGGTGCTGGAAGTGCAGCACGTGAGCGCGGCGCAGCTGGTGCCCATCCTGCGCCCGCTGGTGCCGCCGCAGGGGCATCTGGCGGCCTATCCGCAGTCCAATATGCTGATCGTGGCCGACACCGCCGAGAATATCCGCCGCCTGGTCAATATCATCGAACGCGTGGACCAGCCGTCCAGCGGCGAAATCGAATTCATCACCCTGGAGCATGCCTCCGCCAGCGACGTGGTGCGGGTGTTGAACACCCTGCAGCAGCAGGATAAGAAAGCGGCCGAAGTGCCCACCGACAAGCCGGTGCTGGTGGCCGACGATCGCACCAACAGCATTCTGATCGGCGGCGAGAAAGCCACCCGCATGCAGGTGCGGGCCATCATCGCCCATCTGGACACCCCCAAGGAAACCCTGGGCGACACACACGTAATCTATCTGCATTACGCCAAGGCCAAGGATCTGGTGCCGGTGTTGACCGGCGTACAGCAGACCCAGGCCAAGGCCGGCGGACCCAGCGGCGTGGCCGGGGCCGGCGGTCAGCCGGTGGCGGCGGCGACCGCGGGTGCGCGCCGCGCCGGCCGCTCGGACGAGGATGTCTTCGACATCCAGGCCGACGAGAGCACCAACGCCCTGGTCATCACCGCGCCGCCGGCGGTGTTCCGTTCCCTGGAACAGGTTATCCAGAAACTGGATATCCGCCGCGCCCAGGTGCTGGTGGAGGCGATCATCGCCGAGGTGTCGCTGACCACGTCCGCCCAGTTGGGCGTGGAGTGGGCGGCCATGGACCGTAATAATGGCAATAGACCCGCGGGTGTGACCAACCTCAGCGGCAATCTGGTGAGCAATGCCGGCGTCGCGGCCGCGGGCACGGGTACGCCTTCGATTCCCTCCGGCATCACTTTGGGTGTAGGCAAGATCGTCAAGGACGGCTTGAGTTTCGTCGGGCTGCTGAATGCACTGAAAACCGATGGCAGCACCAATATCCTGTCTACGCCCAATTTGATGACCCTGGACAACGAGCCGGCGGAAATTTTCGTTGGTAACGAGGTGTCGATTCCCAGCGGCAGTTTCACCAATACGGGCACCGGCGGTTCATCCACGCCCACCAACCCCTTTACCACCTTCAACCGCACCAAGATCGGTCTGTCCCTCAAGGTCAAGCCGCAGATCAGCGAAGGCGATACCATCAAGCTGGAAATCGAACAAGACCTTGATGGTATTGTCGCGGGCAACGCCGGCGCCAATGACCTGCAGACCAGCAAACGCTCGATCAAGACCATGGTCATGGTCGACGACGGGCGTATTCTGGTGCTGGGCGGCCTGATCAAGGAGGACTTGACCGAGGCGGAAACCAAGGTGCCGCTGCTGGGCGATATTCCCCTGTTGGGCGCCCTGTTCCGCCACAGCGCCACCAATAAGGTCAAGACCAATCTGATGGTGTTCCTGCGGCCGGTGATCTCCCGCGACATCGAGTCCGGATTGCGCCTGACCCAGAGTAAGTACGACTATATCCGCGGCAAGCAATTGGATATGCAGGACGAGGGCGCTACCCTGATTTCCGATTCCGAGGTGCCGGTGGCGCCGAAGTTCGATGAAAAACTGGTGTTGCCGCCGCCGTTCTCGGCCAATCCGGCCAATCCTTCCGACACGGCCACGCCTCCGGCGCCCCCCGCCGTGGAGGGTGAAAAACAGTGACCAGGTCAGGGCGTTGATGGAAGACGTATCCCGTTCTCCCGCCGGTGACGAACCGTCCCTGGAACAGGAAGCGCCGGCGGTCGCCGCCGTCGCGCGCCGCCTGCCGTTCGCCTTTGCCAAGCGCCACGGCGTGCTGGTGGAGGAGGTCAGCGGCGAGCAGGTGAAGGTGGTGGCGAAGAAGGGCGTCACCCTGGCCAGCATCACCGAAGTGCGGCGTTTCGTCGGCATGCCGCTGAAGGTGGAATACGTCAGTCCCGACGATTTCGACCGGCAGCTGCAGCGGGCTTATGAGACCGGTAACGCCGACCAGGCCCAGGACATGATGGGCGATCTGGACGACGAGGTGGATCTGACGCAGATCGCCGAGGAGCTGTCGGAGCCCGAAGACCTGCTGGAAAGCGAGGACGACGCGCCCATCATCCGCCTGATCAACGCCCTGTTGACGCAGGCGATCAAGGAAAACGCTTCCGATATCCATATCGAACCCTATGAGAACCGCCTGTCGGTGCGCATCCGCGTCGACGGCATGCTCAACGAAATTCTGCAGCCACGCCGCGTGCTGGCGCCGCTGATCGTCTCCCGTATCAAGGTCATGGCGAAGCTGGACATCGCCGAGAAGCGCCTGCCGCAGGACGGCCGCATCGGCCTGCGCATCGCCGGCCGCGCGGTGGACGTGCGCGTGTCCACCATTCCCACCGGCCAGGGGGAGCGGGTGGTGATGCGTATTCTCGACAAGCAGGCCGGTCGCCTGACCCTGGAGCAGCTGGGCATGGACAAGCGCGACCGGGAACGCATGGACCGGTTGATCCATCGCCCGCACGGCATCATCCTGGTTACCGGTCCCACCGGTTCGGGCAAAACCACCACCCTGTACGCTGCGCTGACCCGGATCAACGACAAGAAACGCAATATCATGACCGT
>DKAS01000027.1 GCA_002448875.1 Proteobacteria bacterium UBA6920
GCTCGACCAGCGCCCTCCCTGGCGCTGGACGTCCCGGCAAAGCGGACCGGCGTCGCTGCCACGGTCGGGAAAGCGATAATATGATTTTCTTGTCACGATTCTAGGTGGCTGGCATCCCGTGATGTGATGCGTCGGGTGCGTTCTACGCACCGTCCGTCCCGGAGTGTGTGGTAAGGAAGGTGTTCCCGCCCGCTTTTCGCAGCGGCCCCGATCCACTTTTCCGGGACCGCAAGAGCCACATCCCTGTAGGCTAGCCCAGCGCCCTCCCTGGCGCTGGACGTCCCTGAAAAGTGGATCGGCGCCGCAGCCGCGGCCGGGAAAGTGGTAATATGTTTTCTTTATCAAAATCGCGGTGTTCTGGCGCCCGCGTTGTATTGCGTAGCGCACCGTCATGATCGTGCTGGAAACCTTTGTCGGCCCCCCCGGGTCCAACCAGGCACTTGAAATCAGCCCCGGCCGACCTCCATATCCGGCCATGCCGTAACGTACTTTTTCCGGAGCTTCTGTATGAAAAGAGTTTTCCTGTTTGTCGCCACTAACTTTGCGATCATGCTGGTGTTGAGCGCATCGCTGCGGATTCTGGGCATCGACCGGTATCTGTATACCAGCGGCTCCGGCCTGGATATCAATTCCCTGCTGATCATTGCCGGTGTCATGGGTTTCGGCGGTTCATTTTTCTTGCTGGCGATTTCCAAATGGATGGCCAAACGCTCCACCCGCGCCCGCGTCATCGACAGCCCGCGCAGCGAGGGCGAGGCGTGGCTGGTGGCCACGGTGCGGCGTCAGGCCCAGGAGGCCGGCATTGGCATGCCGGAGGTGGCGATCTACGATTCTCCGGACGTCAACGCGTTTGCCACCGGCGCTTCCCGTAACAACTCCCTGGTGGCGGTGAGCAGCGGCTTGTTGCAGCGCATGACCCGCGACGAGGCGGAAGCGGTATTGGGACACGAGATCACCCATGTGGCCAACGGCGACATGGTGACCCTGGCCTTGATCCAGGGGGTGGTCAACACCTTTGTCTTTTTCTTCTCGCGGGTGATCGGTCAGCTGGTGGACCGGGTGATTCTGAAAAATGAACGCGGTTACGGGCCGGCGTATTGGGTTACCACTATCGTCGCCGAACTGGTTCTTGGTATTCTCGCCAGCATGATCGTCATGTGGTTCAGCCGGCAGCGGGAATTCCGCGCCGACCAGGGCGGGGCGGCGTTGAGCACCCGCACGAAGATGATCGCCGCGCTGCAGCGCCTGCAGCAGGCGGCGCACCCGGCCGAGTTGCCGGACCAGCTGGCGGCCTTCGGCATTTCCGGCCGACGAATGCAGGGTTTGCAGCGCCTGTTCATGTCGCACCCGCCGCTGGAAGAGCGCATCGCCGCGCTGCGCAACGCCTGAAAACCGACTGGTGCCGCCGTTGCCCGCCTGTCATGGCTGGGAGCGGCGGCACAGTGAGTTCAGCGGGCAGCGAGCAGCCACAGTCCGCCGGCGGCTGCCAGCGCGGCGAGCCACAGTATCATCGTGTCGCGCAGCAAACGCAGCGCCCGTTCGATATCGGCAGCCGTCGCCGCGGGCCCCATCCCCAGGGGCGGACGTTCAACGAAGTGTCCATGGTACCAGGCGGGTCCGCCCAGGCGGATGCCCAGGCTGCCGGCGCCGGCGGCCATCACCGGTCCGGCATTGGGGCTGCTCCAGGTGCGCGCCTGTTGACGCCAGCAGACCAGGGCGTTGCGGGTCTGGCCACACAGGCTGTAGCCAAGGGCGGTCAGGCGCGCGGGCAGGTAGTTGAGCAGATCATCGAGGCGGGCGGCGGCCCAGCCGAAATCCCGGTAACGGTCGTTGCGGTAACCCCACATGGCGTCCAGGGTGTTGCTCAGGCGATAGCACAGCACGCCGGGGGCGCCGGCGACGATGAACCAGAAGACGGCGCCGAACAGGGCATCGTTGCCGTTTTCCAGCACCGATTCCACCGTCGCCTTGGTCACATCCTCTTCCAGCATCGCATCGGTATCGCGGCTGACCATCATGCCCACCTGGCGCCGCGCCAGGCGCAGGTCGCCGGCCTGCAGCGCTGCGTGCACGCGGCGCGCATGCTGCGCCAGGCTGGTCCAGCCTATAGCCAGATAGAGCAGGGTGAGCTGCAGGAGCATGCCCGGCAGGCCGCGGTCCAGCCAGGCAACCAGGGCGGTCGCCGGTGCCAGCAGGCAGAGCAGCGCCAGGGCGCCGCGCAGGCGGCGTGCCGAGGCATGGCCCTGGGGCGCACCGTAGAACAGCTTTTCCACGCGCTGGGCGAGGCGGCCAAAACCCACCAGTGGGTGCCAGCGCGGCGGTTCACCGAAGGCGCGGTCCAGCAACAGCGCGCCCAGCAGCAGCAATAGGGTAGTCACGGTGAGGGGATCCCCGGCAGACGCCCGCGGGCGGGCGTCAGGCTTCGGCCAGCGCCGGGCCGCGGTGATAAATCAGATCTTCCACCGGCTCGCCGCCCACCAGGTGCTGGGCGATGATGCGGTCGAGATTGCTTTCGGTGACGTTGTAATACCAGATGCCATCCGGCTGCACGCAGACGATGGGGCCGGATTTGCAGGTGGCGAAGCAGAAGGTGCGGGTGCGTTTGACGCGCAAATCGCCCTGATCCAGGCCGGCGGCCTTGAATTTCTCGCCCAGGGTTTCGAACAGTTTTTGCGATGCGCCGTCCTCGGTGCAGCGCGGGCCGACGCAGACCAGCAGGTGGCGGCGGTAAAGGCCCATCTTGGGTTTTTCCATCGGTTTGCTATCACTCATCGGTGCTGGACTCGTTGCTCTCGACCGGCGCAGGAGCGTGATCCGTCAGGCGCACATGGCGCTGCAGGAGCGCCAGATCGAAGGGGGTGTTGCGGGTCAGCAGCAGGGAATACTCCAGCTGACGCCGGCCATTGACGAAGTGCACGCCATGCAGCATGTTGTTGCGGGCGGTAAACCAGACCTGCTGTTCGTTGTTCCAGGGAACATGCAGGTGAAAGTGCTCGTTCATGAAATTCAGGCGGTCGCCCTTGCGTTGCAGATCGCGGGCGGTAATGAACAGTTCGGCGACGCTGCTGGTGGCGGAGCGTACCACCGCCCGCAGCTTGCCCCAGGTGCGTATCAACTCGAAAACTTCCTCCAGCTGCCCCGGTTGCGCCGCCACCGCCTGATTGGCGCCGGCATGGTCGTCGCCGTTGGCTTCGGCCACCGCCGCGAACATTTCCACCAGCGGTGCTTCGAAGTGGCGGGCGGCATCCTGCAGGGTGCTTTGCGGGTCGTCACGCAGATAGCGGCGCACGCAGGCTTTCCAGCCGGTCAGGCCCATGCTGAGGGAGCGGCCGGCACGTTCGCCGTCATGCGCTTCGCCGGTGAGCGCGTCGTATTTGTTGGCGTAGCCGCGCGGCGTCACCATCAGACCCTCGCGCACGAAAGTGTGACTGTTGCCGATCAGCACCGTGGTCAGCATGCCGATGTCGCACTCGGCCATGTGCGCCAGGGTGGTGTGTTCGATGCGCTGGCGGCTGCGATACGCCGACTTGATCAGGGCCACCGGCGTGCTGGGACTGCGGTGCTGCAACAGGATGCGCTGTGCTTCGACGATCTGGCCGGTGCGGCGGCCGCTTTTCGGGTTGTACAGTCCAACCACGAAATCGCCGCGGGCAGCGGCCTCCAGGCGGCGGGCGATGACCGGCCACGGCGTCAGCAGGTCCGACAGGGAAATGGAACAGAAATCATGGGTCAACGGCGCCCCGACCAGGGCGGCGCAGGAATTGAGAGCGGTGCTGCCGGGCACCACTTCCACGCCGATGCCGTCGTCGGGTTTCCAGCCGGATTGCAGCAGTACTTCGTAGGTGGGGCCGGCCATGCCGTAGACGCCGCTGTCACCGGAGGACACCAGGGCGACGATTTTCCCCTGGCGGGCGTGGGCCAGCGCCTCATGGCAACGGTCCAGCTCTTCGGTCATGCCCTTGCGGATCACCTGCTTGCCGGCGACCAGTTCCTGGACGAGTTTGATGTAAGTGGCGTAACCGATGATAACGTCAGCTTCGGCGATCGCCTGCCGCGCGCGCACCGACATGTGCTGTTCGCTGCCGGGGCCGAGCCCGACGAGAATGATTTTGCCGTTACCCATGTGTCACCTTTTCTGCCGGATCCGGGGAAAAGACAGGGCAAAGCGCAGGGGGAAGCCACGGGTTACACAGCCAGGTGTACCGGGCATCGCCCGCCGCAATGCCAACCAAGGTCTGCAGGCCGGTCTCCGGGCTTACGGGGACGCCTGAAGCGTCGATGAACCGCCTTCCCGCACAGTGCGCAGTGGCGTCATGGTTCATCGCAACCCGTTTACCGTTGCGGGGGCAGCGCCGGCTTTGGGTGGCAGGAATCCACCGCGCACCGGCTTCCCGTTTCATCCTGCGGCCAAGGGGGCGCGGGACACCTGAAGCAGATGGGCGTACCATAACCAGGGAGTGTCGGGTTTGTCAATTGCCATCGGGGCGCGGTCCAGAGAAGTGCATGCGGTTTCACCGCGCCAGGGTTGCGGTTCGCGGTGGGACGCTGTTTTGGGGAAGCTTGTCCCTAGCCACGGCGGGACGGCGGGATAGGGTTCGCGGATGAACTACCATTTATTGTTGCAACACCGGGCGATCAATTTCCTGCAATCACTGGCGTTGCTGGGCTTGCTGGCCGGCCTGCTGACTTATCTGGCCTATGTCATCGTCGGCGAGTCCCTGGCCTGGTTCAGTGGCACGCTGGTACTGATGCTGTATTTGGGCAATTCGCTGGTCACACCCTGGTTTGTCCTGCGCATGTACGGCGCCAGTGAAATCAGCCCGCAACAGGCGCCGGAACTGTATGAAATCCTGGAAATTATCGCCCGGCGCGCGGGACTGCCGCGCCTGCCACGCCTGTACTATGTGCCCAGTCACGTGGTCAATGCGTTCACCATCGGCAGCCGGGAGGACGCCGCCATCGCGGTATCCGCCGGCCTGCTGCGCCGTCTGGCGCCGGTCGAGCTGGCGGCGATATTCAGCCATGAGATCGCGCACATACGACATAACGATATCCGGGTGATGACCTTTGCCGATCTTGCCGGACGCCTGACCAAGCTGCTGTCGCTGCTGGGCCAGGCGATGATCATCATCAGTCTGCCGCTGGTGCTGTTTACGCGGATGCAACTGCCCTGGCTGCCGCTGCTGTTGCTGCTGCTGGCGCCCCTGGCCGCCGATTTGATCCAGCTGGGTTTATCCCGGGTGCGGGAGTATGACGCCGATCGCCTGGCCGCGGAGTTGCTGGGGGATGCGCGGCCGCTGGCGGCAGCCCTGGCCAAGATCGAATATTATCAACACAGCCTGCTGCGCAGTTTTTCGCTGACGGCACATAAGAATCCTGAACCCTCGCTGCTGCGCACCCATCCGCCCACCCAGCAGCGAATCGAGCGCCTGCTGGCCTACCAGCAAAGGCTGCCTGGCTTACAGGGCGAAGTGCAGACCGTGCGTGGCCAGGGCGACGTCTGGCCGGCGGGTTTCAGCGGTCGTCAGGCGGCGGTTCCGCGCCGGCATTTTCCCGGTTTCTGGTACTGACCGGGTGCGCAGTTGCGGCGCGACTCTTAGCATTTTTCACGATATACAAATACGTAAGCGGAAATATACAAATTCTCTGCTGCGTCTCGCGTCCAATTTTGATTGCGATCTTCATCACAGTTCCCACTGCTGAACCTTGTATTAAGTGATATTTTTTTACAGTATTGAACGATTGTGTAGGGTGTTCGTCTCCGGGGTTTTAGATTTATGCAATGGCAATCTTCCGTTTCCGGCGCGCCGATGACCGAGTTCGGTGCGCCCTCCGCTGATAGTCATGCCTTCTTTGGCGTGGAACAACAGCATCCATTTTTCAAATTACAGCAGCAGGCGCTGGAGATGATCGCGCTGGGCAGGCCGGTATCAGAGACTCTGGCGCTGCTGGCTCTGTTCCTGGAGAGCGTGATCGCCGACAGCTACTGCGCTATCCTCATGGTGGAGGATGACGGTAAGCGTTTGTGCGTAGGCGCGGCGCCCAGTCTGCCGCGCAGCTTCAGTGAAGCTTTCAACGGCTTCGCCATCGGGCCGGGCCAGGCCGCCTGTGGTACCGCCGCCTATCGCCGCCAGCCGGTGATCTGCGCGGACATCGCCAGCGACCCCCTGTGGGAGAATTACCGGGACTGGGTGATGGCATCGTTTGACATCCGCGCTGCCTGGTCGCAACCCGTCTTTTGTTCGAAAAATCACGTGATCGGCACCTTCTCCGTGTTTCGGCGCCTTACCGGCGTACCCGGCGACAGCGATCTCCGCCTGATCGAGCGTTGCAAACACCTGGCCAGTATCGCTATCGAGAAGCATTGCAATGAATACGCCCTGCAGCAGGCGCTGATCAAGGCGGAAGCCGGCAACGCCGCCAAAACGGTGTTTCTCGCCAATGTCAGTCATGAGCTGCTGACCCCCTTGAATGCGATCATCGGTTATACCGATCTGCTGGCCGAGGAAGCCAACGACCGGCTGGGGGGAAAGTTTCGTGGCGATGTGGAACACATTCGCACGGCATCAAAAAATCTGCTGCAGATTCTCAACAACGTGTTGCACCTGACCCAGCTCAATAGCGATGAGGTAAAGGTCATGCCGCAGCGTTTCGACATCGGCGCCGCGGTCAGTGAGGTCGTTGCCCGATTTCACCCCATGATGGTGGCCAGGAAACTGCGGCTGGTCACCCGTCTACCGCAGACTCCGCTGGTGGCGCAGTCCGATCCTGGCAAGTATCAGCAGATCCTCGGTCACTTGCTGGACAACGCGATCAAGTTCTGCGATCAGGGCAGCATCGAAATCTGCATTGCCGTCGAGGGGCAGGGCAAGAGACAAACGGTGGTGTTGAAGGTCAGTGACAGCGGCATCGGCATCGAAGCCGAAAAGATCGCTTCGATTTTCGATGTCTTCACCCAGGCCGATCAGTCCTGCACCCGGCAGCACGGCGGCGTGGGTCTGGGCCTGGCGGTTTGCGCCGGCCTGGGCAAACTGTTGCATGGCGCGTTCTCCATCAACAGCGCGCCCGGCGAAGGCAGCACCTTTATTTTCAGCATGCCGCTGCACTGGTCGGCCTAGCGCTGACCGCTGTCGTCGCGCACTCTGGCGATGGAGACGGTGGCATGTTTGCCGTCCGCGCCGCGATATTTATACTTTTCGATCACCAGCCCGCTCATGGCCACATCCGCCGCCAGCAGGGCGGCGGCTTCGGCGACCGCCGGCGTTCCCATGTATTTGCGCACCGTTTCCGACGGATTGGGCACCGGCACGCCGGACAATTCGTCGGCGCTGTAGAAACGCAGCGGCCAGCGGAACAGTTGTGCCAGTTGCAGAATGCCGGCTTCATCGTTTTTCCGATCTATGCTCGCCAGGGCCGCGACTGCCTGCGGTGTCACACCGGCCTGCCGCAGGGCGGTTTCCACCGCCTGGCGCAGGGTCAGCAGGGAGGTGTCGCGATCGCAACCGATGCCGACGGCGACGCGCATCAGTTTTGTTCCGCGGGCGGTCGGTAGACCACCAGTCGTTCCCGCAGGTCGTGCCACAGCGCGGCGTCGATGTCGCGCCGGGTGATCCATAGCAGCGCCTGGTAGCGGTTCAGATCCACCTGCTCAAAGTTTTCGTACAGGTGAATATTGCCGGGCAGTGGCGTCGGTCGTCGCCACCAGTCGCGGGCGCCCGCTTCCTGCACCACGGCGATCGCTTCGCCGTTGACCACATGGGCGGAGACGCGGGTAATATTGATTTTCGGCGCTTCCACCGTCCAGCCCAGTTCGCGGCCGAGAATGTCCACCGGTATGGTTTTGCCGACATCCGAGGCGGTGGTGACCACGGCGGTGGCGTGGAGGATTTGCGCGAGATGTTCCGCGTAGGCATTGGCGCCGCCCACATGGCCGGACAGCACCGGGATCACGAACTGCAGGGCGTCATCCACTACCAGCACCCCCGGATCTTCCTCTTTCGAGCGCAGGTGCGGCGCGATCAGACGCACCACCGCGCCCAGGGAAACGAAAAAGACGATCTGGTCGAAGCCGGCAAGCAGCTCGGCGATGCGGGCGCTGAGCGCGCCGCTGTATACCTGCAGCGGATTGCTGACACCCCGCAGCCGCTCCTGAAATTTTTCCGCGACGACGATCACGGCGGCGGGCAGGCTGGCGGCGATGCGGGCCACGCCGTCGGCGCCGTGTTTAGTGATGGCGACCAGGGCCACCCGGGGTTCGGTTGCGTGCATGGGAGGGGTTCTCTTGCCGGTGGAAAACGAAAATCGCTGGCCATGGCGGCCATGCTGCGCACTATAACACGATGCGGCGGGGAATGCGGCAAACCGCCGGCCGGCGCGCGCGGGCGCCGGCCGGGTGAGGAATCAATCGTAGAAAGTCGGACGGTTGAGGCTGTTGATGGTCAGATCATCGACGATCTGCAGGATGGTCTTGCGCACCCGCGTCAGCGGGTGGTCGGCGAATTCCGCGTCGAACTCCTTGGCCAACGCGTCGGCGCGGGCACCGTGTACCATGGCCACAAGCTTTTCCCGGTAGCCGGGCGAATTCCGCTCGGCGATCTTGCAGCTGACTTCGACGCTGGAATATTTAAACGGGATGGTGAGCGTGGCGAGGAAGGCGTAACCCCGTTCCGACTGCGGCATGGCTACGACCGTATAAAAACACTTGATATTGGAAATCAGACAAAGCTGCACATCCAGGCAGCGGCTGCCGGTGCCCTGCTTGAGCAGCCCGAAGACCGAGCGCGGATTAATTTGTTTGTCATAATATTCCACCATGGTGCGGGTGCGAAATTCCGGCGGGACCTCCGGTTCACCCTTGCAATAGCGCACCAGGACGGGAATATTGGCGCGGTTGACATAGAGGTCACCGTCACTGTTTTCACTTTTGAGCAGCCAGTGGCGCGGATTGAGTTGATAGATCGAGCTCTGCGTCGCCCGTTGATTGCTGCGTGCCAAACCTTCTTGCTTCATACCCGAAATCACCCTGTTATCATGGGCGGGGCGGCCAGAGCCGCGCCGCGATCGCTACTGATGGGAAATAACGGTTGAGTTTGGCAAAACTTGACAGAAAAATTGGCGGTCGGGGTGATTTTCAGCTTCAGTTCTCAGCGGCCAGCGCCACGGATTTCTTGCGACAACCGCGTACCAGCTCACCCCGCTGGCGTTGTGGATTGCGTACCAGCATCAGGGAAAGGTAATTTACCTTGCTGTTGCGCAGGGTTTCCACGTTTTCCACCAAACGTTCTTCCGGGGTGCCGACTTTTTCCACGAAGCGGGCATGGGGCAGCAGACCGCGCCGCGCCAGCAGATCCAGAATGTCGTCCAGCAGGGGTTTGACCTTCAGCAAGACCAGGGTGTCGAATTCGTCCAGCAGGCGTTCGATGATCTCCAGGCCGTAGGCGGCGGGAATAATGGCCACAGCATCATCACTGTCCGCCAGCGGCAGCTGAAAGCGTGCCGCCGCCGCATGGTAGGAACTGACGCCGGGCACGGTCTCGATTTCGACCTGCGGCGCCAGGGCGTGTAAGGTGCGCGCCAGGTATCCGAAGGTGGAATAGGTGGAGGCGTCGCCTTCCACCAGAAAGCAGACATCCCTGCCGGCGCTGAGCAGTTCCAGCACGGTTTGCGCCGCCTGCAGCCAGTAACGACTGAGGATGACGCTGTCGCTGGTCATGGGAAATATCAGGGGCGCGTGTACCGCCGGCAAGGTCAGACCGGCGCGCTGGGCGATGGCCAGGGCGTAGCTGTCGTCGCCTTTCTTGCGAATGGGATAAGTCCAGATCGCTTCGCTGCCCAGCAGCTCCCAGGCGCGGCGAGTGATCAATCCGGGATCGCCGGGCCCCAGGGAAACGCCAAACAGCTTGCCGGGACGCTCATTCATGGCTGCGCTCCGTGGCCTGGGCGGA
The DNA here is from genome assembly GCA_002448875.1 of Proteobacteria bacterium UBA6920. GTDB lineage: Bacteria > Pseudomonadota > Gammaproteobacteria > SG8-11 > SG8-11 > UBA6920. The sequence continues at coordinate 9,945 of DKAS01000027.1, forward strand.
GACGATCCACACGGGGTTTTCCGCCGCCAGACGGTGCATGTCCAGCAGCGGCTTGCTGCGCGCTGCCTGCAACTGGGTGACATCCCAGGACACGCCGCAGTCGCGCAAGGTGGCGACGGCGGTCGCCAGATTTTCCAGGGTGACGAAATTCATCACCAGCCAGCCGCCGGCCGCCAGGCGTTGCAGGCAGAGACGGATCAAGGCGGGCAGTTCGCCGCCGGAGCCGCCGATGAAAACGGCGTCCGGCGGTGGCCACTGGTCCAGGCCGGCCGGTGCTTTGGCGTGCAGCAGGGTGTAGTTATCAACTTCCAGTTGCTGGCGATTGACGCTGGCCAGGGCAACGTCGTCGCTGTTTTTCTCCACCGCGTATACATGACCCTCCGGCGCCAGGCGCGCCGCTTCCAGGCCGACGGCGCCGGAGCCGGCGCCGATATCCCAGACGATGCTGTTGCTGCGTAATTGCAGGCGGGCCAGGGAAACGGCGCGCACCTCGCGCTTGGTGATCAGGCCTTTTTCCGGGGTGCGCTGCGCAAACTCGCTGTCCGCCAGGCCGAACTGCACCGGGCTGCGGCTGGCGCGCTGGCGCCACATCAGCAGGAGATTGGGCTCGGCAAAGTGCTGGTGCGCCGCGTCGGCCGCGTCAAGGATCGCCAGGCGTTCGCCGCTTTGCTGCAGGCGTTCGGCTACCGCCAGTTGGAAATGCTGGTCCAGGCCGACACTGAGCAGGAGGCGGGCGATGCGGTCCGGGGAATTGGCCGGACTGGTGAACACCGCCAGGCGGTCGTGGCGCCTGATTTGCCGCAGCAGGGAATACAGGCCGTGTTCGGGGCCGGCAGCGGCGTGCCATTCGCCGGTGTCGCGGGTATGCACCGAGCAGATTTTCAAGTCCTGCCAGGGCAGTCCCAGGCGCGCGCAGGCCAGCTGCACGGTGGAGACATTGGGGATGATTTCGCAGGCCTCGATACACAGGCGGGACTGCAAATAACCGCCGATGCCGTGGCACAGGGGGTCGCCGGTGGCCAGCACCGCCACCCGTCGACCTTCGGCCTGTTTCTGCCGGATCCAGTCGGGGACCTGCGCCAGCTTGCCGGTGAGGTCACGACGCTCGGCATGGGGGGCGAAATGGTCAGCGAACAATTCCAGGGTGCGGCCGCCGCCGATGATCAGGTCCGCCTGCTGGATGTGGCCCAGGGCCGCGGCGCTCAGGCTCGCCGGTCCGTCATCAAGAACGCCAATGATGCGACATACTTCGGTCATGAATTCTATCCTTGGCTGGAAACACTTCCCGGCGCTGCAATTTACCGGGTCGTGATTTGGCAGCGTCCGGCCGGATACCTTACCCAGCGTGTTCAGGTGTTGTCAATCGCCGGGAACTTTCCCCGGCGAAGGCCGGGGTTTGTTGTGTGATTTCTTCGGGGCGTGCGCCTGCCGGATAGTTATTTGTAGGCTGAGGGTTCCCGGATCGTGGACAGTACCTTGCCGTTCATCAGCACGGCAAGGTAATTCAGATTCGGATGCGAATTGTCCGGGTCCGCCACCATCAGCAGATAATACCAGCGATCCTGTGTTTCATAGCCTTTGATGGGGCGTAAGTCGATTTTCCGGATCAGCGCGTTGCTGCGCCCGGGGGTGGCGTCGATATGCTTTTGTACGGTAATAACCAGATCGGCAATGGTTAACGGCGGTTTGTCCGCCGGGTGCCAGGTGGGCGCGGTTTCGATTTCATCCTTGTTGGCGAGTACGACCACGCGCGTACCGTCGAAATTTTCGACTATCTCCAATGGGAACTGCACCGCGGGCACGTTGTTGGCAGCCACCAGTAGAAAAACCGCAAAAAATCGCCAGAACATGTGTTTCTCCCGGAGCTTGCCGTAATGGAAATTCAGCGCCGGGCAGGGGGGAATACCCTGCCCGTCAGGTGATATCGATGAAACGCCGCGACCGTTTGTCCGTGGCCATCATAACAAGATATCGGAAGGAGCATAAGTTCCCGGGGGTATCGGGGCTGCGGCCCCGATTATCAGGATGGCCATGAATACCAGACTATTTTTCTTGGAATTACCCTTGTTAAATTCAAGCGCTCTCCTAAAGTCTAGTGGAGGGTCTTCCGATAGAGGGGAATACAATTTTTTACTAACAATGGCTACCGGATGTTTCCGGTGAGAATAAAAAACACTGCAAAAATTAGTTAATAAGGAGGGCACCCAAGATGAAGTGTCTGAAAAACATGCGCGGCAGCGGACGTATGGTGTTAACCGCTCTGGGTTGTGCGGCGCTGGTAGTGTTAAGTGCCAACGCCAAAGTCGATAACGATCCTTACCTGCGGCCCGAGATGGTGCCTGCACCGGCGGATAACGCGCCGAACGAAGCGAGGGTGGAACTGGGCAAGGCCCTGTTTTTCGATCCGCGCTTGTCGGGATCGAAGTGGATCAGCTGCGCCACCTGCCACAATCCGGCGCTGGGCTGGTCCGATGGTCTGCCCAAGGGCATCGGTGAGGGCATGAAGGAACTGGGACGGGCGACCCCGACCATTCTCAACACCGCCTACAATAAACTACAGATGTGGGATGGCCGATTCCGTTCCCTGGAAGAACAGGCCCTGGGCCCGATCCAGGCCAATGTGGAAATGCACAAGGACATGAAGGCGCTGATCGCAGAATTGAAGAAGATTAGCGGTTACAGCGAGATGTTTGAAAAGGCCTATCCTGGCGAAGGTGTCAGTGAAAAGACCCTGGCCAAGGCGATTGCCAGCTTCGAGCGCACTGTCGTTTCCACCGAGTCGGCGTTTGATCGCTGGCGTATGGGGGACGATCATGCGGTGGCCGATGAGGTCAAGCGCGGCTTTTCCCTGTTCGAGGGCAAGGCCAACTGCAGCCGCTGCCACCAGGGATTCAATTTCGTCGATGACGGCTTTCATAATATTGGTCTCAAAGGCAACACCGATCAGGGCCGGTTCGCCAAAGTGCCGGTGAAGGTGCTCAAAGGGGCGTTCAAGACACCGACCCTGCGCGATATCGAATTAACCGCACCCTATATGCACAATGGTGCTTATAAAACCCTGGAAGAAGTCGTAGATCACTACAGCCGCGGCGGTGATATGAAAGAGGGGCTGGATCCGAATATCGAGGCCTTGAACCTTAGTAAGCAGGAAAAGAGTGATCTGGTGGCGTTTATGAAGAGTCTGACGGGCAAGCCGATGGACATTACCGTTCCCCACTTGCCGAACTGAGGAGATTAGAGAATGAAAATAAAAACAAAAATAGCGGCGTTGACGGGCATAGTTTCGGCCCTGCTGATCTGTTCCGCCGTGCAGGCATCCGAGTATGAGATTACGCAGGAGCACAAAACCTTCAAACAGAACGGTGAGAAGGTCGAGCGTCTGCAGGTGAAGGTGGGTGATACGGTCGCCTTTCGTAATGGTGATCGCTTTTTCCACAATATCTATTCCCTGTCCGATACCAAGAACTTCGATCTGGGCTCCTACCGCAAGGGAACGGCGCGCAGCGTGACCTTCGACAAAGTCGGCCTGGCGGAAATCGAATGCGCCATCCACCCGGAAATGTATATGGAAGTCGAGGTGATCCGGTGAGAAAGCTGTTACCTGTCGCGGCGGCTGTTTGCGGGCTGATTCTGGGGCTGGTGGCGGAACAGGCCCCAGCTGTCGAATCGCGTGCCCAGGTGAACGCGGTAAGAAACAAACCGGTAGTGCGTGGCGCCATCGTTTATAAATATTACTGCCAGTTGTGCCACGGCGAACGTGGCGATGGCGCCGCGCGCGCGGCGAAAAACTATGGGGAAAATCTGCTGCGCATCAAAGCCGGGTCGCGTCAGTACTATGAGGACATCATCCGCAAGGGCGGGGAAGCCATCGGCAAATCACCCTTCATGCCAGTATGGCAGGATGAGTTGTCGGAGGAGCAGATCAACGACGTGATCGCGTATCTGTCCGTGGTGACAGATGAAATAGAGCGCGGCGCGGCGGTGTTCAAGACCAACTGCATACTCTGTCATGGCACCAAGGGCGACGGCCAGGGCAGGGCGTCCACCCTGTACAATCCGCCGCCGGCGAACCTGACGCGCAGCGACAAGAACGATATGTACAAGAAGATGATCATCACCATGGGTGGCGAAGCCATGGGCCGATCGAAATTCATGCCGATCTGGGGCGAGCAGTTGACGGAACAGGAAATCAGTGATGTCGTCGCCTATTTGCGTACCATCCTGGTGGTGCCGCCGCCGCCGGAAGCGGGCTTATAGCAGCTGGTGGTCATTTCGGCAGGCCGGCGGCGTTGAGGTCCTGCGACAAGCGTGTAATGGGCTCGGTGGTGACATAAGGCTGGGTTTGTAGCCAATAAGAAAGCGAAAACTCCGGATCCAGCAGCAGTACTTTTTCCTTTTCCCAGCCGGCGTCGGTTTCCCATTTTCGCCGGTAGTCATCGACGTAGGTCTGGGCAATGGCGCTGTAGGCGCTGGCGAATTTCGGATCGATGGCAATGGCCTTGCGATACATTTCCCGCGCCAGATGATTTCCTTCCTTGGTTATGGATGTGTACAGTGCATTGCCTTGCATGAAATAGTCGTAGGCCTGCTTGTTGGCGGTATAGCGTTTGCTCCTCAGCTCCTGGTCTTCCTCGCTTAGCTTGACAACCAGAGTCCTGACGACGTTGCCGCTGATGGCGTCCTGCACCAGGAACAGATCATCAAGCTCCCGGTCAAAGCGCTCGGCCCAGAGCTGCGTTCCTTTCAGTGCGTTAAACAGTTGAACATTGACATGCAGCTTGCCTGCGTTTCTGGCAACGCTGCCGGTAAGGATGTATTGCACCTTGAGCGCCGCGGCGATTTCCTCGATATTGTCGCTGGCGCTGTCGAAACCCAGAACGGAATTACGCGCGGTTACCTGCGGGTTGGACAAGCGGGAAAGGTCGGTAAGTATACATTCGGTCATGCCGGCGGCGAAATAGTCCTGGCCGACATCGCCGCTGATATTGGTAAAGGGGATGACAGCGAGAGCTGGCAGGTGTGCCGGCGCCTGCGCGGAATCATCGTCGGCGATTTTGCCCTGGCCGGCGAGATAGATGGCCAGCCCGCCGAGCAGCAACAATGCGGTGACACCGGTAGCGACCACGCTAAAATTTCGCTTGCGTCGGACCTCCGTGGCGGCAATGAGGGCGGCAGTCCCGTGGCCGGTGCTGACAACTTGCCCGTACACCGGTGAAATCAGGCGATAACCGCGCTTGGCCAGGGTTTCTATGAACTTGGGATGACGGGAATCATCTTCCAGCGCCGCGCGTATCTTGTTTATGGTTACCGTCAGGGCTTCGTAAGTGACAACGGTATCTCGCCAGACTGCTTGTTCCAGTTCCTGACGTGACACCATTTCACCGGCATGCTGGACCAGGTAGACCAGTACGGCCATGGCTTTTGGCTCCAGTCTGCTTTTCTTGGCATTACCGGAAATACTGCCGGTGCTCGGGTCAACAGTCCAGGTGCCTATTTTAAAATAGATTGCATGCCAGAATCCTGATCCGGACGCCGTGGAGGTTTGTGGTGTTGATTCATGCCCGGGAGCGACCTGCGGTGCATAATTGAATATGGGTATTTAGATTCAATATATCTGCTTATCCCATATTACTACATGGATATCGGATGGTCGGATGCAATTCTTTATGACGGGGTCCGGTGCAAGGCCGAGTTGTCGTTTAGCCGGATGACCGCAGGGCTAAAGAAGAGGCTTATGCCAAAGATCTGTACTTTCCTTCTCAGGAATCCGGCGGTGATGTTACCGCGCCCGGGCCTCCATTCAGACCTGCCGGTGCGCCGACCGGCGGTTAAATATATCTAAGATAACTACACGGGAATAGGCGGTACCGCAGCGTACGCAAACCGAGCCTGGACGATGCCAGCCAGGTTTTTGTTATAAGGATGCCGCGTCAAATCACCCGCGCCAGCGAAATCTAAAGTTAATAGTTTCTTTAAAGGTAGTTAATAAGTCCCGGGGCTCGTTGCGCTAGCGTGTAACTATCGCTGCGCCCGGTCGGGAGCGAAAGACAAAAGAAATTTGTTTGCAGAGGTTGCGATGGAAAGTCTGAGTATTTTACTGGTCGGAGGCGTCGTGTTGGGCGTCGTTTTCGGATACGTACTGCAGCGCACTCGATTCTGCATGGCGGGTGCCGTCAGTAATGCCGTTTTATTCAGTGATTTCAGCATGTTGAAAACCTACATTGTGGCCGTCGCTACGGCCGCCTTTGGCACCCAACTGCTGGAAATCGGTGGTTGGATAAGCCTGGGTAATTCACCCTATCTCCACACTCAGGTGGCCTGGCTGGCGGCAATGGTCGGCGGCCTGATCTTTGGATTCGGTACCATGCTTGCCGGGGGCTGTGCCGGCAGGCTGGTAATGCGTACGGCCGAGGGTGATCTGGGGTCGCTGCTGGTGGTGGCGGTTATCGGCTTGACCGGCGCGTCGGCGCTGTTTGGCTGGTTACAGCCAATTTATCTCGCTATCCTGGACTCGGCCACGCTGTCGCTGGCCAGTGAATCATCCTCATTGAGCGATGTGCTGGGCGTCGCCCGCTGGCTGCCGCTGGTCGCGGCGCCTGTGCTCGGTGCTGTGCTGCTGCTTTTTACGCCCCGCGGAACGCAGCGCAAGGTCATAGCCTGGACCGGGCTGGCGCTGGGCGGTCTAGTCGTCGCTGGCTGGTTCGTGTCGGGATACCTGTCCCAGGACTTCGCCAGCAGCCACCAGACGACATCGGTAACCTATGCCGGCCCCATCGTCAGCAGTTTCATGGTGTTGACGTCCGGTAGCGTGCTGTCCGACACGGCATGTTTCGGCCTAGCCATTCTGGCGGGTACGGTGATCGGCTCCGCGATCAGCGCCTTTGCATCAGGACGCATTCGCTGGACCCTCCCGTCGCGGTCGCGTATTCCGAGTCTTATCGCCGGTGGCGTGCTCATGGGCTTGGGTGCCATGCTGGCCGGCGGTTGCAACATCGGGCAGGGGCTGACCGGCATGTCTACCCTGTCGATAAAGTCGCTGCTTGCCGTGTCAGGATTTTTCGTCGGCATGCGATTGGGATTGTATTGGCTGTCCCTGGAAACAGGCGGCAAATCGGCGAGCAATTGTCAGGAGCATAAGCCAGGCGGGAGAATTCCTCTGGGATTGCACCGCTAAGAGAGCGCGGAACGGGCGGATGAACTACTGCCGATTCATGCATCATCGCGCAAAGTAAAATAAAAGCACGCGCCCTGACCGACGCTTGCCTCCGCCCAGATCTTGCCGCCATGCCGGCGTATGATGCGCCGTACCGTGGCCAGGCCGATGCCGGTGCCGGGAAATTCCGCGCCGTGTAGGCGTTGAAACGGGCTGAACAGTTTGCCGGCAAAACGCATATCGAAACCGGCACCGTTGTCGCGGACGTAATAGACGTTTTGTCCCTGCTCCCGGCGCATGCCGAACTCGATCGTCGGTTGGGCAGTCATGCCGGTATATTTCCAGGCGTTTTCCAGCAGGTTGGTCAGCACGATCAACAACAGCTGCGCGTCGCCGATCGCCGTCAGTCCTGCGGTTACCGTCGTCTTCACCAGGCGTTGTTCGTCTGTAAGCGTAAGCTGCCGCAGAATGCCTTCGGCCAGCTCGCTCATGTCCACTTGGTCGTCGTGTAGATCGGCGCGACTGACGCGCGACAGCTGCAGTAAGTCGTCAATCAACGCACCCATGCGTTGCGCGGCGCCGCGGATGCGCTGCAGGTAGTCCTGGCCGGCAGCATCCAGCATTTCGCCATTGTCTTCCAGCAACGCCTGGGAGAAGCCATCGATGGCCCGCAGCGGCGCGCGCA